>JAADFK010000115.1 GCA_013152925.1 Acidobacteriota bacterium
CCGCCGCCGCCGACGAAGACCAGGGAGCTGAGGTCACGCTGGTCGATGTCCGGTGAGGCCAGGAGGTCGATGACCATGGTGGTGATGTTGGGCCACGAGGTGACGCCGTAGCGTTCGATGGCGTCCAGCGCCGTGGTGCGGCTCCAGCGGGTCATGATGACGAAGCTCCCGCCGATGGCCACCGGCGCCAGGAAGCCGTGGATCAGGCCGGTGACGTGGAAGAAGGGAAGCGCCGCCAGCATGACCGAGGAGGGCGTCGCCGTGGACCAGAAGATCGAGCCCCAGATGTTGGTGATGACCGTGCCGTGGGTGTGGCGGCAGCCCTTGGGCACGCCCGTGGAGCCCGCCGTGAATGGCAGCAGGGCCAGGTCGGAGGGCTCCACCAGCACGGGCGGAGGCGCCGGCGCGCCGGCGAGCAGCTCGAGCCAGGCCAGCGCACCGTCGGGTGTTGGCGGCGCCTGGTCCATGCCGGCAGGGATCTCGAGCTCCGGTGCCTCGGGCAGGTAGTCGGCGTAGTTGCCGACGATGACGTGCTCGATGCCGGCCCGCTGGCAGGCGCTCTCGGCCCTGTGGTGGAGGTCCGCCGTGGTGATCAGCACCTTGGCGCCGCTGTCGGCGAGGAGGCCCGCGGCCTCCTCCCCCGTCAGCATGGGGTTGAGCGGGACCACCACGGCGTTGGCCCGCAGGATCCCCATGAAGCCGATGACGAAGTGGGGGCAGTTGCCGAGGTAGAGGGCGACGCGATCGCCCTTCTCCACGCCGAGCCCCGCCAGTGCCCCGGCCAGCTTCTCCACGGCCTCCCAGTACTGCGAGAAGCTGATCCGTGCGCCGTAGAAGATCATGGCGGTCCGGTCGGGGTACCGCCGGGCCGAGGTCTCCACCAGCTCGAAGAGCGGCACCTTGGGGTAGGCCAGCGAGCGGGGCAACCGCCGCGGCCAGTGGGCGAAATGACGTTCGTTCATGATCCCCTCCTTGTTTCCCGATCTCCCGCGGACGTCCCGGGGACGCCCGCCATCACCGGATGGCCGGTTCCTCTCACCGCCGTCGGCTCCCTCACAGGCTTCTCCGCGCCATGGCCCGGCGGGCGGTGGCCTCGAGCACGTGGACGGCCCGGCCCATCCGGGCGAAACGGCCGTCCCTGGTCTGTCCGTGGTAGTAGCGGTAGTAGATCTGCTGGGCGATCCCGGCGAGCCTGAACAGGCCGTAGACGTAGTAGAAGGTGAAATCGTCCACCGGCAAGTCCGCGGCACGGGTGTAACGTTCCACCACCTCCCGGCGTGTCAGGGCGCCGGGCAGGTGAGTGGGCACCAGCCGGATGGCGTGAAGCTCCGGCGGGTCGTCCCGCTGGACCCAGTAGGCCAGGGAGGCGCCGAGGTCCATCAGCGGATCTCCCACGGTGGCCATCTCCCAGTCCAGCACACCGAGGATCCGCAGCGGGTCGTCGGGGTCCAGGACAACGTTGTCGAAGCGGTAATCGTTGTGGATGACGGCGGCGCCCCGCTCCGGCGGGCGGTTGGCCTCGAGCCAGGCCATGACCTCCTCGAAGTCGGGAACGTCGGGAGTGCGGGCCTCGCGGTACCGCCGGCTCCAGCCGGCGATCTGGCGCTCCACGTAACCCTCGGGGCGACCCATTCCCCCGAGCCCGAGCTCGTGGCAGTCCAGGGAGTGGAGCTCCCGGTGGACGTCGATCAGCCGCTCGCACAGCGTGCGCATGGCGTTGGGATCGAGGTGGAGCTCCGGAGGCAGGTCCCGGCGCAGGATCAGTCCCCGGATCCGCCGCATGAGGAAGAAGGGGGCCCCGAGCACCGAGGGGTCCTCGCAGTAGGCCACGGGCTCCGGCACGTAGGGGAAATGTCCGTGCAGGGCCGAGATCATCACCCACTCACGGTGCATGTCGTGGCCGCTCCTCGGCTTCTTGCCAGCGGGTGGACGGCGCAGCACGAGCTCGTCCCCGCCCACCTTCACCAGGTAGGTCAGGTTGGAGTGTCCCGAGGGGAACTGGGCGATCTCCACGGGACCGGTAATGTCAGGGCGAACCGACCGCAGGTACTCTGCCAACCGGCCGGCATCGACCTCCTCGCCGGGTCGTGGCGGCCGGGTGGGATCATCGAAAGACACGGTTGCCCTCCTTGAGCTCCTCGGCCCGGGCCCTGTAGGGCTTGAGGATGCGCCGGGCCAGGGAGAGCTTGTGGACCTCGTCGGCGCCGTCGTAGATGCGGGCGGCGCGCTCGTGCCGGTAGAAGAAGGCCAGGATCGTGTCGTCGGTCATGCCCAGGCCGCCGAAAACCTGGAGCGCCCGGTCCACCACCCGCTGCATGACGTTGGCCACCACGAACTTGATCATGGAGATCTCCTGCCGCACCTCTTTCCAGCCCTGGTGCTCGATCTTCCACGCCGTCTGGAGCGTCAACGCCCGGGCGGCCTCGATCTCGGCGGCGCTCTCGGCGATCCACGCCTGGATGATCTCCCTGTCGGCCAGCACCTGGCCCGGCGCGATGGGGCGCGTGACGGCTCGCTTGCACAGCAGGTCCAGCGCCCGCCGGCAGACGCCGAGCCAACGCATGGTGTGGTGGATCCGGCCGGGTCCCAGCCGCTCCTGGGCGATTCGGAAACCCTCGCCCTCGGGGCCCAGCAGGTTACTCTGCGGCACCCGGCAGGAGTGGTAGAGGATCTCGGCGTGGCTGAACCAGCCATCCCCGGCGTGGCCCATGACGGCGATATTCCGGACGAGGTCGAAGCCCGGCGTGTCCGTGGGCACGATGATCATGCTGGCGCGCCGGTGCGGTGGGGCCTCGGGGTTGGTCACCGCCATGACGATGGCGAAGGCCGCGCCGTCGGCCGAGGTGGTGTACCACTTCTGCCCGTTGATGACGTAGTGGTCCCCGTCCTTGACCGCCGTCGTATCCATCATGACGGGGTTCGAGCCGGGTAGCTCCACCTCGGTCATGGAGAAACAGCTCCGGATCTCTCCCGCCACCAGCGGCTCCAGCCAGCGTTTCTTCTGCTCCGGTGTGCCGTACTCGGCCAGGATCTCGATGTTGCCGGCGTCCGGTGCGTGGCACCCGAAGACGTAGTGCCCCAGCGGGCTCTGGCCCAGCACCTCGGAGACCAGCGCGAAATCCGTCAGCGGCAGGCCCATCCCGCCGTACTCCCTGGGCTGCGCCGGCCCCCACAGGCCCATCTGCCGAACCTTGACCCGCAGCTTGTCCACCTCGGGCTCGATCTCCGAGAAGCTCTTGGTCAGGAAGGCCGTCTCCAGGGGGATGATCTCCTCCCGGACGAAGCGCTCCATCAGCTCCAGCATCAACCGGGTCTCCTCACCGATGGTGAAATCCATGTCTGCCTCCACGGAGTACTTTACTCATGAGTAAAGTATGGCGGGAGGTGGCGGCGATGTCAAGGGGGCCACCCCGTGCAGGAGCCGCCCGGCAGTCCCTTCGCCCGAGGAGATGTTTCCCCAGCGCCACCGGAGCAGGGCGTGACGGGTGGCACGTGCCATTCATGTACTTCTCCCGACGTCGTTCAGCTTTACCCCGGCGCCAAGGGGAGAAGTGCATGATTGGCACTGCACGGCGACACCGCTAGCAGAAGGTGTTGGCCGTCCCAGAGGCGTCCCGCACCGGACTCCGGCGGGCGCCTCGATTCCTTCTCACCCCGAGCGCGTCGCGCCCGCCGGAGGAGGACGGCGTTTCCTTGCGGACGCTTCCGGTCCGCAAGGAAACGGACGCCGGGGATGAGCGAGGGGGGCGGGATGTGCCGGTCGAGGGTCGTGCCGATAGTGCTGTCAACCGCCGCTGCCATCGGCGGGCGGGCGTCGCCACGGGCCGGGGATGACGGAGGCCATGGCCATCTCGGTCACCATGTCGGCGATGGCGGGACCGTCGAGGCGGCCGCCGGCGCGGTACCAGAAGGAGAGCCAGGCGATCATGCCCATCAGGGTGTGCGCCGCCACGTCGGGGTCGGTGCCGGGGCGGAGAATGCCCTCTCCGGCCAGCTGCTCCAGGGTGGCCTGGATCAGGGTCCTGTAGGAGCGAAGGCGCTGGACCACCACGCGGCGGTCCTCGGGGTCCAGGGAGCCCAGCTCGGTGGTGATCAGGAGGGTGAAGGCGCGGTCCTTCTCCCGGGTGATCAGCCACGCGTGGGTGTGGAGGATGGCCCGGAGCTTCTCCAGGGGGTCGGAGGCCGTCGCCATGGCGGCGAAGGTCTCCCGCTCCAGCTCATCCATGGCGAAGGTCATGACGGCAAAGAGGAGCTCCGTCTTGCTGGCGAAGTGGTAGTAGAGCCCGGGCTTGGTCAGCCCGGCCTCCCGGGCGATCTCGTCCATGGACGCCCCGTCGTAGCCGCGCTCCAGAAAGACGCGCGCGGCCCGGCGCAGGATGACACCCCGACGGTTGTCGCCCATGTCTTGCTCCTCTCTGGCCCGCCCCCGGACACCACACCCGGTGGCCCTGGGAGTCTATCGCAGTCCCATACAGCGCGGCCGCAGGGACGGTCCAAGCTTCCGCGGAGCGCCGGGGGGAAGGGAAACATGGGTCCGATGGGGGCTCCCGTGTTCCAGGTCACGCGGGCGGCGCCGGGCGGCAACCGCGTCGCCGCCACCGCCACGGCGGCCGGCAGCCCGGATCCGGCGGGGGGCCGGCGGCTGAA
>JAADFK010000116.1 GCA_013152925.1 Acidobacteriota bacterium
CCCTGGGCCAGCCAGTCGATGGCCACGTGGTTGGCGATACGGGCCGCGATGTCGGGCCCCGCCGCCACGGCCAAGGCGATGCCCGCAAGAAAGCCGCCGACCCCGAAGACGATCCTCACGGCGCCCTTCCAGAATCCGCTCAGGGCCAGGCCGAGCCAGACCACGAGGAGCACCCAGTCCAACCAGATCATGGCAGCAACAACACCGTGAGACGCAGGAAGTCGGCCTCCGTGATCAGGCCCAGGAGCGTGCCGTCCCCGTCGATCACCGGCAGGCAGCCGTACTTGTTCTCCAGGAGAATCCGGGCGGCCTCGGCCACCGGGACCTCCGGTCCGACCGTCCGCACCGAACGGTGCATCAGCTCCCGGACTGAAATGCGGGAAAAGATCCTCCGTTGCTCGGCGCCGTCCACCTCCGCGAAGATGGAAAAGGAGGCGGCCAGGAGATCCCGGTGGGTCACCAGGCCCACCAGCTTCCCGTCCCGCACCACCGGCAGGTGACGGATCCGGCCGCTGGCCATGCACCGCTCGGCGTGAGCCAGGGTTTCCTCCTCGGTCAGAGTGACCAGATCCGAGGACATCAGATCGCGGACCTTCATGTGCTGCGGCATGGACCCTCCAGGCCCCAGTTTACACCGGAGAACCCACGTGGTTGCTGTAACCTTGGCAGCCGGGAAGACTATTGCCCGGTGAACGTGGTCGCCGCCGGTGCCAGCCGGCGTCAAGGGGGAACGGAGCCGCCGCATGTCGTCGCCCGAGGCCATCGGGGAGCTCCTGGCCCAGGGCACCCTTGCCCTGGCCGGTGTGTCGCGATCGGGAAGGGGTTACGGGAACCGGATTCTCCGGGATCTTGTGGCCAAGGGGTACCGTGTGTTCCCCGTTCACCCGGAGGCCGGGGAGCTCGCAGGCTACGCGGCGTACCGGTCGCTGGCCGATCTCCCGGAGCCCGTCGGCGGCCTCGTCCTGGTGGTGCCGCCGGGGGTGGGCGTGCGGCTGATCCGGGAGGCCGCCGCCCTGGGCATTACCCGCGTCTGGATGCAGCCGGGGGCCGAGTCGAAAGAGGCGATCGCGTGCGGCCGTGACCTCGGCCTCACCGTCATCGCTCACCACTGCATCCTGGTGCTCTCCCAGAGCCGCGGCTGAGCGGCCGGGCCGGGCGGCCCACTCCAACGATGCCCCGCTGGCGCAGCAGACCTACCGGATCTTCGGGATCACATAGAGCAACACGGCGAAGTAGTGCAACGCCGCGCCGGCCAGGACGAAGAGATGCCACATGGCGTGGTGGTGGGGCAGGCTTTCCCAGACGTAGAACACCGTGCCCAGTGTGTAGGCCAGCCCGCCGGCCGCCAGGAGGATCAGCCCACCGGTGGGCAGCGCCGCCACCAGCGGCCGGACCGCGACGACCACCGCCCAGCCCATTCCCAGGTAGAGCGCCAGCTCCAGCCTCGGAAAACGGCGGAGCACGGTGGACTGGCCGACGATCCCGAGAATCGCGAGACCCCAGACGGTGCCGAAGAGGGACCAGCCCCAGGCTCCGCCGAGGCTGACCAGCGTGAAGGGCGTGTAGGTCCCGGCGATCAGCAGGAAGATCGCCGCGTGATCCAGCGAGCGGAGCGGCCCCTTGGCGCGGCGGGACGGGATGGCATGGTAAAGGGTCGAGCTGAGGAAGAGCAGGACCAGCGCGGCGCCGAACACCGCGGAGGCCACCACCTTGCGCGCGTCCCCGGTCCGGGCGGCCGCTGAAACCAGGATCACCAGCCCGGGTATGCCGGCGAGAACGCCGATCCCATGGGTGGCGGCGTTGGCGAGCTCCTCGGCCCCGCTGTGTCGGACCGGCCCGTGCCGCCCGGCCTCGCCGGTCGTCGCGCTCCCCCCGGGTGTCACCATGGGGAAGCGCTCAGCGGCTCCCCGGCGGCGGGGCGCCGCCCTGGGGGGAGCCCGGCCACGTGGGTGGGCGTACGGAGGAGGAAATCCCGGCGGGCACGCCCCGCCAGGACGGGGCCGAGACCCTTCCGGAACGCCGTCCCTGCCGGACCACGGCCCGCATGGGGACCACGAGGAGGGGGGTCTCGGGGTCGTCGGACACAACGCGCAACACGGCTCTCTTCACCCCCACACCGGAGGGCTCGAGCTCGATCCCAAGCTCCACGGCGGCACCGGGATCCAGCCGGGCGGGAAGCCGGGGGCCCCCACCCAGCGAGAAGGGCGCATCGAGGCTCAGCTCGCTCAGGACCAGGGCCGCGCCGCCGCGGTTCACCAGCCGGAGCGTGCCCCGGGCCGCCTCGTGGGGGGCAACGATGCCGAAGAGAGCCACGCCGGGCTCCGCGGCGATCCGGCCGGCGGCAACGCCCTCCCCTTCGAGGATCACGGTCACCGGTGTCGCCCCCCCGGGGGCGAGATCCAGGCGGCCCGAGAAGGCTCCCTCCCCGACCGGGGCGAAACGCAGGACGAGGGCCGCCTCGGCACCGGGATCCATGTCCAGGGCAGTGGCACCGGGAAGGCTGAATCCGGTGCCCTCCACGGTGGCAAGGAGGTGGACGGGCTCCGTGCCCGTATTGCTCACAACGACGAGCCGCTCCGAGGCCGAGCCAGCGGGAACCGCTCTCGTCCATCGAACGCTCCCGGGCGCCCGGATGGCCGGGCCCTGCCGCTCGGCCCCCACGCCGGAGACCTCGATCCACGTCCTCCCATTCCCCGCAGGATCGTTGGTGCGGAGGGTCAGCCAGCCGTGAGCTGCACCCCGCTCCCCCGGCTTCAAGCGGAGGGCCAGCCTCGCCGATCCTCCCGGCTCCAGGTCGATCCTCCCACCGGGCAAGTCCACCCAGGCGTTCACATCGTAGGCCTGGGAACCCGTCAGGGAGAGGGTCGATCCGCCGAGGTTGCTCACCATCAGCTCCGCCGTGGCCGTGGCGCCCAGCACGACGGGCGGAAAGGCCGCGCGCCCCTCGAAAGCGGGGCCGAGGTCCAGGTCCGGCTCCGAGGCCGTGTGCTGCTCCTTGAGGAGCCGGTTTCCAGGATCGAGCACCACGGAGCCGGGCTCGGCCGAGACGGGGATCTCGAAGGCCTGCGATGCCGCCGCCTGCACCTCGACGGTATGGATCTCCTCACCGGAAGCCGTCCCCACGGCAACCTCCATGGGAAAGCGGAAGAGTCCGGTGTTTCTCTGGACCTGGTCGACGCGGAGCCGGACGGCGGGTCCATCGGCGCGCTCCCAGCTCCATCTGAGGTGGGGTCGTCCCGAGCCGTAGACCCACTGGCCGAAGAACCAGGAGAGCCCCCCGCCGGAGATCTCCTCGACGGCCTTCTGGAACTGGGCCGTGTCGCCGCTCCGGCCGCCGCGGAGCTCCCGCCAGCGAGCGAGGGCGGCCTCGAAATCTCGCCTCCCCAGAAGTCCTTCCAGCATCCGGAGGACCCGGGCGCCCTTGGTGTAGATGGTGATGGAAAAGGCCTCGGGGTTGTCGTAAAGGGGACCGGCGAACCAGCCCCGCCAGTCGCCGGAATCCAGGTAGCTCTCCAGCTGGCCGTCGGATTCCGCAAGCAGAAGCTCGGCGTAGCTGGCGAAGCTCTCGTTGAGCCAGAGGTCCTTCCAGGTGGCCGGAGAGACCCAGTCGCCCCACCACTGGTGAGCCGCCTCGTGGACGTCGAGGTAGCGGACGGAACGCTGGTCCAGGACGCCGTTGTCCTCCGGGCCGGTGCCGCCGGCCACCGAGGTGAAGGTCTGGTGCTCCATGCCGCCGGCCCAGATGGACGCCAGGCAGTTACCGTACTTCTCGGCGAGGAAGGGGTACTCGCCAAAGTGGGAGGCCAGGAGGCGGAGCAGCTTGGGGGTGCTCGAGAACTTGCTGCGGGCCGTGGCCTCGTTCCAGGGGTAGGCCCAGGTCTCCACGGGCATGGAGGCCGTCCGGTCCAGGCCCGTGTAGTGATCCTCGATGATCCGGTAGTCCGAGATGTCCACCACCACGAGGTAGGTGGCGATGGGGTAGACGGAGGACCAGGTCGTTGTGACCGTACCGTCGCCGTTGTCCTCCCGGGAAAGCCTTGTGCCGTTGGCACCCACCTGGAGGTCCTCCGGAGCCGTGATCCGGAGGGTCCACAGGGCCTTGTCGTCCGGCCGGTCCTGGCAGGGGACCCACACCCTCGCGCCGAACGGCTCGGCCATGGTGGTGGCCGAGGGCGTGCTCTCCCCGAGGGTCGTCCAGGTTACGCCGTCTTCGAGACGGGAGGCCCTGCCGGCGTAGGCGATGCCGAGCCGCAGCCGCTCTCCCCGAGAGAAACGCCGCCGGAGAGCTATGGAGAGACGGTCTCCGGCGTGGGTGTGGGCCAGTGGCCCCGGCGGATCCGCCGGGAAACCACCGTCCTCCTCGATCCAGACGGCGCCGATACGGAGCCCCGCGTCCGCGTCGAGCTCCAGCCGGTCGAGGCCATCCTCCAGCGCCTCCACCGAGAGGGTGACGACGCCGGCTACGCGCTGCCGCTCGAAGTCGAAGCGCAGGTCGAGATCGTAGGCGAGAGCGTCGAAACGAAGGGGCGTTTCCGGCGGCGCCCAGCTTTCCAGCCCCGCCGCCCGGCGGAGCATGACCGAGCGGCGGGCCCGCGCCGCCTCGGCCCGCTGCACGGGGTTGGGGCGTGGCTCCGGCCCCCG
>JAADFK010000117.1 GCA_013152925.1 Acidobacteriota bacterium
GCCCCTTCGGATGGCCGCGGGGAAACGCCGTCCTCCTCCGGCGGGGAGAAACCGTGTTGGTAGGCCAGGGGCGAAGGGGCCCCGCCGGAGTGCGTTGCGTGTCCCCTTCGGGGCCACGCGGCCCCTTGGGAAGCGAGGTGGCCGTAAGGCCAGCCGACCCCCTCTCCGGTCTTTCGGACCTCCGACCCCCCTGGCCACGGCCACAAACTCGTTTCTCCGCGGGGCAGGCGGGACGCTTCACACGATGGCGGACGAATGCTGCGGGTGCCCTTCCCGCGCATTGCCAGGCTTCGCGTTTCCCTGTGTGGGTGAGACGAAGGGTGGGGTGGGAAACGCGAAAACTGGCACGTGCCGCCCGGCGGGACTTTCTCCTTGGGGTGGAAGTCCGGGTGCTCCTCGGCGCGATGGGAGAAGGTCTTCCTCGACGTCAAGGAGCAGGTCGCACCGGGTGGCATGTGCTGCCATCGCGCCGCTCCCGCCGGACGGTGATGGCGTTTCCATGCAGACATGCTGCCGTCCGCATGGAAACGGACGCCGGAGCTCAGCAGCATCTGCCACCCTTCGCCCCGGCAGAACCCCCCCCCGCCTTCGTTCCCCGCACGATGCCGGCCTGGAGTCCGGCGCTCCCCGGCTGGGCGTCGCTTCTCCTGCTTCTCCTGTTCGCCAAGGGAAGCGCGCTCGAGGAGCGCCGGACTCCAGGCCGGCATCCCGCGCTGGGCGGTGGGTGTTCCCGGCGGGATCCCCGGGCGCGGCCTTCTCTTTGAGGCCTCTTGATGGGGATGATGGCTTGCAACATGGCAAATATGAAGGTAGACTTCCGATATGGCAGGTATTGTACCAAGGTTGGCGGAGGCGAGCGTTGAGAGGAAGCTCCGGGAGAGCCCGGTGGTGGCGATCCTTGGTCCACGGCAGTCGGGCAAGACGACGCTGGCGAAGCGGATCCTGGCCCATCGTGAGGCGGCCGTGCGGCTCGATCTGGAACGCCCCTCGGATCTGGCGAAGCTCCAGGATTCCGAGGCCTACTTCAGGCTGCACCGTGAGAAGCTCGTCTGTCTCGATGAGATCCAGCGGCGGCCGGACCTCTTTCCGGTGCTTCGGTCGGTGGTGGACGAGCGCGAAGGCAGTGGCCAGTTTCTCATCCTCGGATCGGCATCTCCCGAGCTGCTGCGGCAGTCTTCGGAATCCCTGGCCGGACGGATCGCCTTCGTGGAGCTTCGCCCTTTCCTTCTGCCGGAGGTGGAGCAGGTGGCCTCCGGGGAGCTTCACCGGCTGTGGCTGCGCGGCGGCTTTCCCAGGAGCTTCCTCGCAGAGAGCGAAACCGGGAGCCTCGACTGGCGGGAGGATTTCATCCGCACCTTCCTGGAACGGGACCTGGCGCTTTACGCCCCACGCCTGGCGCCCGAGCGGTTGGCCACGTTCTGGACCATGTGTGCCCACGAGCACGGGCAGCTCCTCAACGCTTCCAGGCTTGGGGACGCGCTCGGGGTCAGCGGGCACACCATCCGCGCCTACCTGGAGTTGCTCGAGAGAACCTTCATGCTTCGCCTGTTGCGGCCCCTCCATGCCAACCTGGGCAAGCGGCTGGTCCGTTCGCCGCGTCTTTTCGTGCGGGACGCGGGAATCCTCCATGCCCTTCTGAGGATCGCATCGCACGACGACCTGATCGGCCACCCCTCCCGCGGCGTGTCCTGGGAGGGTCTCGTCATCGAGCACGCCATCGCCGCATTTGCGCGGTGGCAACCGTCGTTCTTCCGGACCCGCTCCGGGGCCGAGCTCGACCTGATTCTCGAGAAGGGCCACCGCCGGCTGGCCATCGAGGCCAAGGTCTCCAGCGCCCCACGGCCGACGCGGGGCTTCTGGTCGGCCCTCGAGGATCTCGGCATCACCGAGGCCTACGTGGTCGCGCCGGTGGACGAGCCCTACCCGCTCGCACCTGGCGTGGCCGTGCTGCCCCTGGGCGAGCTCATGGCCTGGGCGCCCCGCATCGCGGCGGGCACGCCCCATCCGGCGGCAGGGGCGTGACAGTCGATGGGAAGCGGTTTCCCTTGACGCGAAGGAGCAGGTCGCGCCGGGTGGCACGTGCCGGGTACATACTTCTCGTGGACATCGTGCTCATCTTCGGCGCAAAGGCGGAGAAGTGTGTACCGGGCAATGCACGGAGAAGGCCTTCGGAGCATTCGCTGGGTATCGACAGAGGCGTCCCATCGGCATTCGGCGGGAGCTTCCAGGCAGCTCTAGCTGCCTTCGCGCTGCTCCCGCCGGACGGTGATGGCGTTTCCATGCGGGCATGCTGCCGTCCGCATGGAAACGGACGCCGGAGCCCAGGAGCATCTACCATCCTGCGCGCTCAGCCACCCCTTGGTGACTCCCTGCCTCACCCGTCCATCAGCTCGAGATACCAGGCCTCCAACTGGGGCCGCTCCAGCAGGACGGCGAGCTCGTGGACGCGGGGGTCGAGGTAGGAGCGGTCGAGAGTGGATCTTCGCCGGCGGAGGATGTCCTCCACGTCCTGCCGGTCCCGTTCCCGTTGAGAAACGATCTTGTGGAGCACGAGGTCCTCTGGGGTGCAGAAGCGCACGGGGGTCCCCTTGACGGCCACCTCCACCGCACGGCGGACGGCCTCCTCCTCGAAGGGCAACATGGCGAAGATGAGATCGATCTGCACACCGCCGCGATGACGCAACGGCAGGACCCGCGTCCGGGCGACAAAGCCCTCCGGATCACTGGTCCTGGACTGGTATGCGGGCCCGAGCGTCTCCAGGAGCTCTCCAGCACGAGCGGGATCGAGCACGACGGTGCAATCGATGTCGATGGTGCTGCGCGGCGACCCCCACACGGCGTTGGCCAGGCCGCCGATCACCATGTACTCGATACCGGCCTTCTCGAGCCGTTGGGCGAGGTCGGCCAGCACGGCCTCGAGGTCAGCCATGGGAATGGCCGAGCAGGGCCAGGGCGTCGAGCATCTTGCCCACGCCCTCGAACCCGGGGTCGTCTTCCCGGCGCCGGGCAGCCTCGGGGAGCAGCCGGTAGAGTGAAGCCACCGCGGCGATGGCCCCTGCGGGGTCCAGGGTTTCGCGATGCACCTGGTCCCAGACCTCGTAACGCGCCAGGGCCGCCGCCCGCTCACGCAACCTGGCGGCGCTCACGAAACCGGAGCTATCCTTCGTGTTCACAGTAACATTGTATCACAACGGCATGCCGGGAGAGTCTTCCAAAACAGATGCTAAGTCCGGTGATTGACGTTCGTATTCCCCGGTGCGAAGGGGAGGGGTGCAGGCTCACTTCGGGGCCGGTGTGCCCTTGGTCTTTTTGACCCAGGATGAGCGATTCTCACCGGCGATCTGCACCAAGCTCTTGCGCTCTGGACACGTGCGACGATGCTCGACATACCTCGGGGTATGCCTCCGCTCGTCGCACGCACCAGAGCATCAAGGTCTTGGCACATCTCATCCGGCAGAATCGCTCATCTCAGTTTCAACTGGTCGGTCCCTGCTCTGTCTGGATCCCGGCCTGCACGCGGCGCTTCGGGCTGCGGCGAGGGATGCCGGGATCTCTCTCAACGAGTACTGCGTTCGCAAGCTGGCCGCGCCTCTCGGGAACCTGGCCGAGCTGGCAGAGGCGGCGGCCATCGTGCGGCGGGCCGCGTCGCTGTATGGGGATCGCCTGATGGCCGTGGCCGCCTTCGGTTCGTGGGCGCGGGGGGAGCACGGGGAAGGCTCGGACGTCGATGTCCTGGTGATCCTCGATCCGTCCATTCCCCTCCGGCGGAACCTGTATGACGACTGGGACGAGAAGCCGCTCTGTCTGGGAGGCCTGCCGGTACAGGTCCACCTGGTTCACCTGCCGGAGGATCCGGAGCATCGCGGCGGGCTCTGGGCCGAGGTCGCTCTGGATGGGATTGTCCTGTTCGAGCGGGCGCTGATCCTGTCCCGGACGCTGGCCCGGGTCCGGCGGGGAATTCCTGACCGGACGCGTGGGGTACCGGCAGGCTGGAGGCCAGGCGGACTGGGTACAGGAGAAATGATGCAGAACCGGTCGCTCGCCGCAGACTATGTCCGCCGCGCGACGATTCGACTCAAGGCCCTGGAGGTTCTCTTCGAGGCCGAAAGCTGGGCGGACGTGGTGCGGGAGTCCCAGGAGGCCGCTGAGCTCGCCCTCAAGGGCCTGCTGCGGGAATACGGGATCGAGCCGCCCCGGATCTACGACGTCTCCGAGATCCTCCTGGCCGAGCGCCAGCGATTTCCCGAAGACCTCCAACCACACGTGGAGGAGCTGGCCTCCATCTCCCGCTCGTTGCGCCGGGATCGCGAGCTGGCGTTTTACGGCGCCGAGGATCTCACACCCAGCGGTTTCTACCGCCGGGAGGATGCCCGGCGTGCCATGGATGCGGCCCGAAGGGCTGCGAGTTGCGTGGAGCCCTTCGTGGCGGGATCGGCGTAATCCGGCGTGAAGGAGCAGGTCGCGCCGGGTGGCACGGGAAGGGCATTCGGAGCATTGGATGGGTCCACATGGAAACGGACGCCGGAGCCCAGAAGGATGTGCCACCCGCCGCGCTCACATCGACTCGTCCACGACGAACAGGGGGAGGATCTCCCAGAGGAAACCACGCCGTGACCGGGGCAGGAGCCA
>JAADFK010000118.1 GCA_013152925.1 Acidobacteriota bacterium
TGGGCCCCTCCGGTCCGTCCGCTGTCAGGTTGATGGTGAAGGTGGCCTTCCACCCCGTGGGACGCTTCGTCGGTTCCGTCCGCGGTGTTCGTGCTTCCCCCATGACCGTGGCCGTGGCCGTGGAAGAAGTGCATTCCAACGCAGACGGCGACAATAAGAAGGAAGAACCAGTTCTCCAGGAGGATGTTCATGGCGTCACACCCCCTCGGCGAGCTCGTTGTGGCGCTGACACCTGCACCATGTACAATCGCAGCCGGCCGTCAGACATTCCTTGTGGTGGCGCCGGCTTGCCACGCGCTTTTCCACGAGCGGGTACAGCGCCGCCTTCCACAGCTTCGGCGCGTAGAGGCGATGGAGCCAGGCGTGGGGATCACCGTGTGCCGCGACCCGTCCCAGAACCCACGACAGGGCCCGATCGCCGGCGATGCCGAAGAGATAGCGGTTGACGGCTGCGCTCCGCATCTGGCCGGCGAAACGCCGCCTCCACATCTCCTCGTAGCTTTCCGCCGAGCCTGCCAGGTACGCCCGGGCCGCCATGTGACCGGTGACGAGAGCATAGCGGAGCCCGAAACCCCAGAGCGTGTCCTGGAAGCCTGCCGCCTCGCCCACGGTCAGCAGCTGACCCTGGACCGTTGTCCGCGGAAGCTCGAAGTTCCCGTAACCGCTGAAACGCCGCCGGTTCTCGAGCTCCACACCGACCTTCGAGCTGAAGAAGGCCAGGGTTCGCTCCAGGTAGACGGCCTCACGGTGGAAATCCTCGAACATGCAGCTCGCCAGGGTGCCCTGACCGTCGTGGATCAGCAGGTAGGCGTAGCCGCCGGGGGCCAGCTGCCGGTCGATGGCCACCCAGGCGCCGTTCGGCGCACCGGTCTCGAAGAGGTATCCCACGGCGATGGCGTCCACGCCGCGGGGACCGGTCGCCACGATTCCACCCTCGGGCAGGTGGTCCACTCGATCGCCGAAGCGGACCGTGACGCCCAGGTCCAGCGCCTGTTGGAGAAGCGCCCTGTCGAGGGTCCCCGCTCCCGTGCCACGCCGGACGAGGTAGTACAGGGGCCGGGACGAGCTGGCGGAGAGCTTGCGCCCCGAAGGATCGAAACAGACCAGGTCGTGATGGGGGATGTGGTCGAAGCTCGGCTCGATCCCCATGGACTCGATCTCGCTGATGATATCGGTGGACGAGGTCCAGTTCTCCAGCCCCTGGAAATCTCCGTGGAACCTCCCAGCGACATCGCTCTCCTTTTCGTGAACGACGACCGTGAACCCGGCCTGGGCCGCGGTGATGGCCGCGGCGAGCCCGGCCGGACCCGCACCGGCAATGTGGAGCTCTCGGTTCGGGATCATGCTGCACCCCCCGGCCCGGCCGGCGCCGGGCGTTTGAACAGATCGCGCAACCTGGGAACGAACCCCGGAGTCATGGCGGCCCAGGCGGCGTAGGTCTCCCCCTGCGCGGCCCGCACCTCGCGTTCCTCCCGGCGCGCCAGGAGGACGTACATCACCACGAGAATGGGGAACATCACCAGGGTCGGCAGCGTCGGCCACTGGAGGAGGAAGCCGACCATGATGACGATGAAGGCCACGTATTGCGGGTGGCGGATGCGCGCATAAGGACCGGTTGTGGCAAGGCCGCCCCGTTTCTGGGCGGCGAAGAGCACGCGCCAGGCCGAGGCCAGGAGGACGAAGCCACCGAAGATGAACACGCTGCTCGCGATGTGAAGTGGGTCGAAGTGCGCATCACCCTTGAGCCCCAGGAGCGTGTGCCACAGGTGTCCTGACTGGTGTGAGTAGAGGTCGATCCCGGGGAGCTTGGTGCTCAGCCATCCCGAAAGGAGGTAGATCGTCAGTGGGAAACCGTACATCTCGGTGAAGAGGGCGATGACGAACGCCGAGAAGGCCCCGAGCGATCGCCAGTCGCGTTTCGACCGCGGCCGCGTGAAGCTGAAGGCGAACACGATGATGATCAGCGAGTTGATGATGACGAGCGGCCACAGGCCGTAGGCGTTGTTACCGTGCATGGTTGGCCTCCCCCTGCTCCACCGTGGACGGCTCGTTCCGGCTGCCCGGCTCGAGGGCAGCGACGTTGGCCCCGCCGGCGTCGATGGAGGTTTTCAACAGTGTTGCAAACCGGTCCGCTGCAGCGAGCATCCGGCGGACGGCCCGGGTCCCCTCCGCCGAAAGGGCACGTTGAGCGCCGAGGTTGCTCGCCGCAAGGTTGAGCTCCCTGAGGATCGGGATGCTCTTCTGCCGAAGCTCCATGCGGGAGTTCTCCGAGGCCGCCCGCCGTTCCGCCTCCACCCACTGGGTGATGCTCCGTTCCAGCTCGGCGCCGACGGCCGCGATGTGCCGGCTGAGATCGGCGACCTCCTTGCCGCCACCCACCTCGGCATCGATGTGCCACGGGCCCCGGCTCATACGGTTCAGCTGGTTCTGGACGCGGCGCAGCGGGAGCACGGCGCCCCAGTAAACCGCCCCCTCGACCGCGATCAGCAGGGCCGCCAGCACGCCCAGGGCGAGCAGAATGGAGGAACGCCGCAGCCTGGCCCTCAGGGTTCTGGAAAGATCCTTGGTGGCCCGTGCAACGATGAAACCACGATTGTCCTTCAGCGGCACGCTGACGGAACGGCTGTCCGGGATCCGGCCCGTGGTGGAGAAGCTGAGGTCGATGCCGAAGGGCCGCAGGTCGGAGGCCGTCCTGGCGATGGCTGTCGCCACGTCGGCTGGGAGAGCCGTCTCCATCATATCGGCCACGTGATGGGCGACGGCTGCGGCCTCCTCCCGTTCCCAGGCGGCCACCTGGGCGCTGGTCGCCCTTCCCGCGAGGACGATGTGCGCGGCCAGCACCACGAGCACCGAAGCGCTGGCTGCCAGGCCGACTCTCTGGGCCAAGGTCAGTCGTCGCATGGCTCAACCCCCTCCCCACGTGCCGCTGCCCTGTGGCGGTTGTTCATCGGGAGAGCCGAGCGGCGGCCGGCTTGGAAGCCAGAGGGGCTTCCTGAGCTTGAGGGTCTCGCCACAGGTGGCACGTTTCGCGCCCAGGTAGGGGTTGCCGATCTCGTCCTCGGAGCGTTGCAACCAGACGTTGTTGTGAAGTGGGCAGAAGACCACAACCGGGTCCTTGACCTTGGTTTCGCCTCTGTAGGCCAGCAGCGCCCGTGAAAGGTCGCCGAAGGCGGCGCGCGCGGCCTTGAGATCGGCGCTGTACGCCACCTGGCGGGCCGCATCCGAAATGGCCTTGAGCTGCTTGGCGATCGCCGCGTTCTTCTCCCCTCCGGAACGCCGGGCCTCTCCGGCCAGCGTGCGGGCGAGAATACCCAGTTGCTCCGCGTGGTACTTCAGCTCCGAGGTCGTATCGGCCGCCAGCGCCACGCGGATCGAGTTGTAGTGGTTGAACAGACGCTGGAACCGCCCGGCCTCTCCGGCGGCGGCCACCTGGGCCAGCAGCAGGGAAACGAGAACGATACGGCCTGCAATGGATGTGATCCTGTTCATGACACCCTCCTGCCAGTCCACTCCGCCCGCCACTCATCCGTGCCGGCCAGCACTCCGGCCGCCCACGGAAACCCGGCGCCAAGGCTCCTGTTCCGATTCTCAAAGCCGCTCATGTCCGTCCTCCGTTTCGGCGGTCGATCCGTTGATGTTCGTTCCGACCGGGTCGGTGGCACCGATCGGCCGGGCGGAGCTCCCGGGGGCCGAACGCCCCCGGGAGCGTGACGCGTTGCTCTATTGGGACACGATGTTGCCGCACTTGAGCATCTTGGAGCCGAGGTACGGGTTGGCGACCTGGTCGGACTCCTGAAGCCAGGGCTTCTTGACCATGGGGCAGAAAACGACCTTGGGCTTGTCCTTGCTGGTGGACATCTCCCGCCACTGGACCATGGGCCGGGACAGCTCTCCAAAGGCCTCGCGGGCCTCTTCGAGGGTCGTGGCCTTGGCGAGGCGCGCCGCGGCGCTCTCCACCTTGGGAAGGATGGCCTGGCACTGGGAGGCCTTCTCCGCGCTGACGCCGGCGCTCTTGGCGGTGAATGAGGAGGCGGCGTGCCGCGCGGTATCACGGATTGCCCTGGCGTTGTCGGCAACGCCCTTGAGCGAGTCGCCCGCCAAGGCGTGGTGAATCGCTTCGTAGGGAGCGAGGGCGGCGTCGAAGGCCGAGGCGCCCCGGTGGGTCGTGCCGTGCGCCAGCAGCGTGCCGGCGGTCGAGGCCAGGATGATAGCCAGGGTAACGGTGCGGACGATGGTGTTTCGATTCATGGTAGCTCTCCTTTGCATCTGTCGTGCCGGTTTCCCGGTCATTGGTCGTCTGAAACCCCTTGGCACGGGGCCTGGTCCCGGCGTTCGTAGGGATTGAGGATCTGCTTCCCGTATTTCGTTGCCTGGAGCCAGACGAGATCGCGGTCCTTGCACCGGACCACGATGGCCTTCTGCTTTTTGATGACGAGGGCATGCCACCGGGCCAAGCCCCGGCTGAGCTCGAGAAAGGCCCCCCTGGCCTCGCGGACCGAGCGGGTCGTTCCGAGCCTGCCGGCGGCTTCGATCATGGCCGGCAGGAGCTTGTGAACCTCCACGGCTGCGCCGCGGGGCACACCGGCGTGCAGGGCAGTGATGTTCGTGTCGAGGTGGGTCAGCTCGGTCTCCATGCGGGCCGCGTACCTCTCCACACCGTCGAGGCTGTTCCGGGCCAGGGCCAGGCGAACCCGGTCGTAGTCCTTCAGAACGGTCACGAAGGCGTTCCGCCAGTGGGCGTTGGCGGTTCCCGAGCTCAGCAACCCGATGGCAAGGGTGAACACGATGAGGCGTTTCAACGGTCGTTCCCTCCATTTCGCCGGTCCAGCGACCGGGGCGCCTCGGCCCCGGTCCGGATCTTGATGGCACGTTCCACGGGGGTGACGAAGACGATGCCGTCTCCGGAATACCCGGTGTGGGCGGCTTCCAGGATGGCGCCGAGCAACCTATCCACACAATCGTCATCGCAGACAACCTCGATCTTGGCGACCTCTGGCGCCTTCCTGAGCTCGCTCGGGGCAAGGGTGAAGAGCAGCGGCTCGTAACCGTAGCCAACGCCGTGGACGCGGGTGATCGTGATCCCCGGTGCTTCCGCATCTCTCAGAGCACGTATGACATCGTCGGTTTTCCTGGTGCGAATGAATGCCTTGAGAAGCTTCATGGTGTCTCCTTGTCATGTGGTTTCTGGGCTGGGCTCAATGGCGCCGGGTTTCGTATCGTGGCCGCCATCGGGGAACAGCGGAGTTCGCTTGAGCTTGATCCCCCGCCAGATGAAGTAGATCGCCGGGAAGACGATCAGCTCCGCGATAAAGGAGCTCAGAACGCCCCCGACCAGCGGCGCTGCGATCCGGCGCATGACGTCGGCACCCGTCCCGGTGGCCCAGAGAAGCGGCCCGAGCGAAAGCAGAATCGCCATTACGGTCATCATTTTCGGCCGGATTCGCTTGACCGCCCCGTAGTCCACGGCTTCGACGAGATCGTGGAAGTCCTTCATCTGCCCTTTGTTTCGCCACTGCTCGTAGGCAATGTCCAAATACAGGAGCATCACCACGGCGGTTTCCGCAGCCACCCCGGCGAGAGCGATCACGCCAACCCAAACGGCGATGGACCAGTTGTAATCCAGCAGGTAGAGCAGCCACACCGACCCAACGATCGAGAAGGGAATCGCCGAAAGGACGATCAACGTCTTCATGATCGACTTCGTGTTGATATAGAGAATGAGGAACACGAGGAACAGCGTGATGGGCACGATCATCCGGAGGCGCGCCTGCGCCCTCTGCATGTACTCGTACTGGCCGGACCAGAAGATCGTGTAGCCGGCGGGGAGCTTGACCCGCTTGGCGACCACCTCCTTGGCGTGCTGGACCCAGGTGCCCACGTCGATGCCGCGGAGGTCCACGTACACCCAGGCGTTGGGACGAGCATCCTCGGTCTTGATGGCCGGCGGTCCCTGGTGAATGCGGATCGTGGCCACCTGGGACAACGGCACCTGGACGCCGGTTGGGGTTGCCACCAGCGTGTTCTGGAGCTGCTGCACGCTGTCCCTGAGCTCCCGCGGATACCGGACGTTGATCGGGAAACGGTTCAGGCCCTCCACGGTCCATGACACGTTCATGCCACCGATGGCGGACATGATGACGTCCTGCACATCACCCACCGTCAGCCCGTAGCGGGCCGCGGCCTTCCGGTCGATATCGAAGTCCACGTAGTTGCCACCCATGACCCGCTCCGCGTAGGCCGAGAGCGTACCCGGGAGGCCTTTGACAACCGCCTCAACCTCCTTCCCGATCCGTTGGAGCTCGTTGAGGTCCGAACCGGCGATCTTGATGCCGACGGGGGTCTTGATCCCCGTGGACAGCATGTCGATGCGGGTCTTGATGGGCATGGTCCACGCGTTGGTCACCCCCGGGATCTGAATGGCCTTGTCCATCTCCTCGATAAGCTTGTCCTTGGTCATCCCGGGACGCCACTCTTTGGGGTCCTTGAGCCTGATGGTGGTCTCGATCATGGAGAGCGGCGCCGGATCGGTGGCCGTCTCCGCCCGCCCCACTTTGCCGAAGACCGACTTGACCTCCGGGAAGCTCTTGATGATCTTGTCGGTCTGCTGCAAGAGCTGTTTTGCCTTGGTGATGGAGATGCCCGGGAAGGTTGTCGGCATGTAGAGAAGGTCGCCCTCCCACAGCGGCGGCATGAACTCGGACCCCATCTTCTTTGCCGGATACCAGGTCAGAGCGACGATGACAATCGAGACAACCACGACCAGCCAGCGCCACTTGAGGGCAATGTTGAGAAACGGCGTGTAGACCGCTTGCAAGATGCGGGAGACCGGATGGTTCTCCTCGCTGCGGATGTTGCCCCGAACGAACCAGTACATCAGCACGGGGATGATGGTCACCGCGACCAGCGACGCCATGGCGATGGAGTAGGTCTTGGTGAACGCAAGGGGTTTGAACAGCCGGCCTTCCTGCGCCTGGAGCGTGAAGATCGGCAGAAACGACACCGTGATCACCATCAGGCTGTAGAAGAGGGTCGGACCAACCTCCTGCGCCGAACGCAGGATGATCTCGAAGTGGCTGCGCTTGCCCTTCCACGCCTCGTAGTGCTTGTGGCCGTTCTCGATCATGATGATCGCGGCGTCCACGAGAACCCCGATGGAGATGGCGATCCCTCCCAACGACATGATGTTGGCGCCGATCCCCTGGGCCTTCATCACGATGAAGGCCAGCAGGATCGAAATCGGGATCGAGAGGATGGCGACGAACGCCGATCGGAGGTGAAAGAGGAAGAGGATGCAGACGAGGGCGACAACAATCGACTCCTCGATTAAGGTGTGCGTCAGTGTCTTGACGGAGCGCTCGATGAGCGGCGTACGATCGTAGGCCACCGAGATGGTCACATCCTTGGGCAGGCCCTGCTTGAGCTCGGCCAGCCGACTCTTGACCCTTTTGATCGTGGAGAGGGTGTCTGCACCGTACCGGACGACGACGACGCCCCCGACGGTCTCACCCTCGCCATTCCAGTCGGCCAATCCGCGCCGGATCTCCGGCCCGATGGTGACATGGGCCACGTCCTTGAGGAGGATGGGCGTGCCGCCAGGGCCCACACCGAGGGCGATGTTCTCCAAGTCCTTGACCTTCTTGACGTAACCCAGGCCGCGGACCATGAACTCCCGCTCACCCACCTCCAAGAGGCGCCCTCCGACATCGTTGTTCGAGCGCTTGATGGCCGTTTTGACCTTGTTGAGAGGAATCCGGTAGGCGCGGAGCTTGACCGGGTCCACCTCCACCTGGTACTGACGGACGAAGCCGCCAATGGAGGCCACCTCGGAGACGCCCTCCACGGACATGAGCCCGTACTTGAGGTACCAGTCCTGGTAGGTCCTCAGTTGGGCCAGGGATCGTTTGGGGGAGTTGAGGACGTACATGAACGCCCACCCCACACCGGTGGCGTCGGGTCCCAGCTGAGGCGTAACTCCCTCGGGCAGCTGGCCGCCCATGCCGTTCAAGTACTCGAGGACGCGGGAACGGGCCCAGTAGAGGTCCGTTCCATCCTCGAAGATGACGTAGACGAAGGAGAATCCGAAGAAAGAGTACCCACGTACAACCTTGGCGAACGGAACAGCCAGCATCTTGGACTCGATCGGGTAGGTCACCTGGTCCTCGACCACCTGCGGCGCCTGCCCGGGGTACTGTGTGTAGATGATGACCTGGACGTCGGAAAGGTCCGGGATGGCGTCGAGGCGTGTGTGTTGGATGGACCAGGCCCCGCCGAGAACGGCGAAGAGAACGCCGATCACCACCATGAATTGGTTCTTCAGGGACCATTCGATGATCTTATTGAGCATCGGCTGCCCCCTTGTCTTCCCGACGCTTGGCATCGATCATTTTTTGAATGGCTTCCTTGAGGTTCGACTCGGAGTCGATGAGGAACTGGGCCGAGGTGACCACCTCGTCACCGTCGCTCAGGCCCTCGAGCACCTGCACGAAACCATCGCCCTCGGGGCCGAGCTTGAGGTCACGGGGCGCGAACTTGCCATCTCCCAGGGAAACGACGACAACGTTGCGTTCTCCGGTCCGGAAAACGGCCTCGGAGGGAACGGTGATCGCCTTCCTGGCGATCACCGGCTCGAAGAGCACCGTCGAATACATGCCGACACGCAACTTCCGCGCCGGGTTCGGTATCTCCAGCGTCAAACGGATCGTGCGTGTCTTCTCTGAAACTTCGGGCTCGATGTACCGGATGCGGCCGCGAAAGGTCTCTCCGGGGAAGTAGGTCAAGTTTATCTTGGCTGGGCTCCCGATCCTGACCCAAGGAAGCTGATTGGAAAACACTTCGACCGTAAGCCACAGGTCCGACAGGTCGGCGATCTTGAGAAGCTCCATCCCCGGTCGTGCCGCCATCCCTTCGAGGCCCTCCATGCGGGTCATGACGATGCCACTCGCGGGGGAAACGACCTTGAGCGTGCGGAAGACCTTCCCGGTCTTCTCGAGATCCTCGATCTGAGCCGCCGTGATATCCCAGTAGCCCAATCGTTCGCGGGCCGCGAGAAGAAGGCTTTTGGCCCGCCGCGCCACTTCGGTCCCGGAGTCAGCCATGTTGTCGGCGTACCGCTTCGCCGAAAGCAGCTCCTGTTCCGTTTGGACCAACTCCGGTGCGTAGATCTCGAAAAGGGGCTCCCCCTTCTTCACCGGCTGGCCAATGTAATTGACATAGGTCTTCTCGATGAATCCAGGATACTTGGTGGTGACGGACACGATCTTCTCGTGGTCATAATCCAGGTAGCCGACCGTCCGAATCTGCTGGGTGACATCACGCCGTTGCACCTTCTGGATCACGACGTTCATGTTCTGCTGGACCGCCGGGTCGATGGTGACCACGGCAGCCTGGTTGGCGGTGGCCTCCCCTTGGTCTGCGTAGACCGGCACGTAGTCCATACCCATGTCATCCTTCCGGGGAACCGGCGAGGTGATGGTCGGGTCCATGGGGTTCCTGTAGAAGAGGATCTTCCGCTCCTTGGGCTTGCCGGCGGCCTGTGGCGCGGATTCTTCGCCCCCGCCCTGTCCCCGAAGCGGCACGAGCTTCATCCCGCAGATCGGGCAATTCCCCGGGTGATCTTGAATCACTTGCTGGTGCATGCCACAGGTCCAGAGCTGCTTGTGCTCCTCTTTCCCGGCCGTGCCGGAGGCCGACGTCTGCCCGGCCGTTCCGCCCTGGCGGGAAAGTCCCAGCCAGCCGTCCACCGGGCTGATACCAAACGGATCGGCTACCAGGAGGATGGCGAGAGCGGCCCCGAGGAAGGCCCAGAGGATGGCGCGCAGCGTCGCCCCGCCGGCCTCACGGCGGGAGGAGTGAGGGGTGAGGCGTGAGGGGTGAGGGGACACCAAAACCTCCGGAACGTTCTGTGTTTTCGTGATGTCGTTCGGTGTATTGGATGTGATCGGGTTCATTTGGTTTTCTCCTGCTGGGGAATTTGGGACAGCGGCAGGCCGACGGTGCCCTCCATCCGTGCCATGGCGACGGCCCAATCGGCCCGGGCCCGGGCAGCGGCGATGCGGACTTCGAGGAGGATCCGTTCGGCGTCGAGGAGGTTGAGAACATCCACGTTTCCAGTGGCATACGCCGTCTCGGCGGAGTTGAGGGATTGCTGAGCCTGGGCCACGAGCACCTTGTCGAAGAGGTGCACCTGGGCCGAGGTCGTCTTCATGGTGTTGTCGAGGTCGGCGATGTCGCCTTCGATCCGTGCCCGGACGGCCCGCCGGCGCTCTTCGGCGGCCATCCGCTGCTGGCCGGCCTCCTCCACGCCCGCCGCGAGGCGCTCCCGGTGCACGGGCAGGTTGACAGAGGCGAAGAGGGCCAGCACGTCCTTACCGTTGTCCTGGGGCGGGTTGGCCTGTCCGGCAGGATCGCTGCGCTTGCCGACCCAGGTCCAGGCGAGGCCGGCCGTCACGTCGGGCGAGTAGTCCTTCTTGGCCACGATGCCTGCGTTCTCCGCCTTCTGGATCAGGGCATCGAGCTCGGCGAGCTCGGGCCGCCGGATGAGGGCCTCCTGGAGCAGGCTCTCCGCGGCTGGCCCTTCTTCGATCCGTTTCGGAAGCGAGAAGGATGGCAACGGGGTTCCACGGGGCCGGTCCCGGAGCGTGTTGAGACGCGCCTCCAGGGTGCCCCGCCGCGTGGAAATCTCCAGGAGCCGGTTGTCGTCCCGGGTGATCTCGGCCTGGATCTTGATGATGGACTGCTGAATGCCCACGCCCGAGATGTACCGGGCGCGGGCCAGCTCTTCGTAGTGTTCCAAGGTGCTGCGATCGTCCCGCACCTCCCGCTCCTCATGGTCAAGCCAGGCCAGCTCGTAGGCCAAGCGGCGGGCCTCTGTGACGATCTCGAGCCGCCTCGCGGCCACCCGGGCCCGGGCCGAGACGGCGGCCGCCAGCTCCACCTGCTCCCGGGCCGGCAGCTTGCCGAACCACGGGAAGCGCTGGGAGAGCGCCACGGTACCGTACTGTGGGCCCACCCGCGTTTCGGGGCTCAGCAGGAAGGCCGTTACCGAGACCACAGGGTCGGGCAGGGCCTTGACCTGAGGCGCCCGCTGGGCTGCGGCCCGCGCGTCGGCGGCCAGGGCCGCCACGGAGGGGTTCCGGTCGAGGACCTCCTGGAGGAGGAGTCTCAGGCGGGTATCCCCCTGCGCGGCGACGATCGCGGAGGCGGGGTCGGGAACGGTGGCCGTTTCCTGGTCGGAAGCCCCGGCCGGAGCCGACGCGTTTCGCTCAAGCTCCTGGGGATGGAGCTCTTGGGCCACGAGGCCCGGGGTCACGGCCAGCAGGGTGGCCGCGGCCAGTGCAATAGAATGTCGTTTCACAAGCTCTCTCCTTTCCTGAGTCGTCACTGCAGGCGCCATCGCGCCGGCGGCGGCGTGCCGGAGCACACCGGATTCGCTCAGGAAAGGCTCAAATCAGGAGGGCGCAGTCCAGGAGAAAGACGGGAGGCGCCTCGGCCGGCGGCCCGTGGGCATCAGTTGCAGCGGCGGATGCCCTGACAGTCGATGGGACCGGCTCGACCGTGATCGCGGCCGCAAAGGGCACGGCTCCCTCCGACACGCGGGTCATCGTAGCCGTCGTCGCCGAATCCGCGAGCGGTTGCGGCAGGTGGGAGCACGAGCACCTCTGGCCCTGGTGGGCCGCATCGGCAAAGGTGCCGTTCTGACCATGGAATACCACATCCGCCTTGGAGCCGTCCATGGCGCAGCAGCCCTGCGTGGCCGGCACTGCATGCAGGCAGGCGGCAAACACCCCGCCCGCCACCAGGCCCGGGAGGACCAGGATGACGGTGAGGGCGACGGAGAAGCTACGAATACTGCGCATACGTTCACTCGAACATTCAGACGATACATTCTATTCCGCCGGATGTCAAACGGTTTCATCTCGGGTGTTGGGGCGGCAGGCCACGCTCATCGCAACTCCCGCGTCCTCCAGGTATTGGAGGGAACGATGGAATACCGCGATACCGTGGTGCGTATTTGTCGATGCAGCCGTTCATTGGAGAACAGAGCTCGGGGAGGCGACATGAGTCCGTTTACATGGATTCGGGAGTTTATGGCGGTCTTCGCACTGGCCTTCGTGGTCACCGCTGCGGTTTCATTCCTGTGGAGCCTGACGGCCCACGGAGCCGGCGCCGTGGACTGGGGATCGGCCGTGCGTTTCGGGATCATCCTGGGCACCGTTCTGACCTGGATGAAGGCCCGTGACACCGGGAGGTCCGGCTGAGGGCCGCACTCTCCCCGACGGAACCCTGACCGGAGCCGGAAGGCCTCTCCGGTGGAGCCGCTGGAGGCTCGCCGAGCCGTAGGTCGCGGGGCCGTGGTCCTTGCCGTGACAGATCAGGTAGCAGGCGCCCGAGCCGGGACCGGTGGACTCGAAGGCCAGCCGGCCCGTCGAGGGCGACGGCGCCACCCCGGAGATGATGGTCTCCTCGCCGAAGCGGATCAGGGCGCGGTTGATCACCGAGCCGTGGGGGTTGTGGCAGGTGGCGCAGGAGGCGCCGATCTCCACGATGTGCTCCCCGTGCTGCGGGAACGACGGGCTGCGCAGCACCTTGTCCCGGTCGTGGCAGGTGTAGCAGAGGGCGTAGGCCTCCTCGCTTTCGGGACCGTCGGTGGTCACGTAGCTCTTGCGGAGGATGTACTGGACCGGCGAGCCGTGCGGGCCCCGTGGGCCCGCCGGGTCGGCGTTGCCGTGGCAGTCAGTGCAGTTGATCTGCCCTCCTCTGAGCGACTCGATGACGGAGGGAGAGGAGCCGGCGGCCGGGGCCTCCACGGGGTGGTAGGAGGGGTTGCCGGGGTAGAGGAGCCGGCTGATATCGATGACGCTCTGCGTGGTGGCCCCGGCGCTGCCGTGGCACGACTCGCAGAGCTCGTACTCGAAACGGCTGGGGTTCCTCGGCGAGCGCTTCGGCGTCCCGCGGGGCACTTCTCCGGCATCGAGGGAGCCGCGGTGCGGGGCGTGGCAGGAGGTGCAGGTGGCCGTGGAGGCCAGCGCGGCCGAGGTGGCGGTCGTCTCCATGGGGTGGAGGTAGGGCTGGGAGAGAACGGAGGAGAGCAGGGGGGGCGTGGCGTCGCCGGCCAGCAGGTCCCGCGTCACCATGGCGTTCCTGTCCGCCAGCGTGCCGTGACACTGAAGGCACACGGCTTCAACGGGCTCGGGAAGCATGGGCGACTCCGGCATCCCGTGGCCCACGTGACAGGCTGGACATCCCCCGGGCACACGGCTCGGGTCCATGTGGGGCGTCTGGGCCGCTGCCGGGCGCACGGCGGTCGCCAGCGCCACGGCGGCCAGCAGGATCAGCGGAGTGCGTGGCATGTGATACAGACCTCCTGGACCGTCGGTTTCACCCAGAAATGGGGCACCTTGCCCTTCTCGTAGAACCTGTCGCTGTGGGGATCGTGGCAGGTGGTGCACTGCATCTTCCCCCGGGCGTCCAGGCGGACGTCGGGGTCCGCCGTGATGGAGGCAAGGGGACGAAGCCCCATGTCGCGGTCCTCCGCCGGGCTGGAGGCGCCGGCGGCGTCGGTCACGACAAAGGAGATGGGGTGGCTCCCGCTGAGGTCGGTGCCGATGTACCCCGGCCGGCCCGGCGTCAGCCGTTGGGGCCCCGCCATGGGGATGGGCCGTCCGCTCCCGATGTCGCCCAGGGCCACCGTCCCGTCGTGGCAGGAGAGGCAGAGTCGCGAGGAGCCGTCGGGCTGGGGCGCCGGCGCCGTGCCGCCCGAGGGTGAGGTGAGATCTGGAACGCGGTACTCGGCGGAGGAGAGGGTGTGGCCCCAGAGGGGGTGGGGCACCACGGCGCTGTGGGGAATGTGGCAGAACTTGCAGACCTCCGTCTCACTGACGGAACGGACCTGCCCGGGTCCGCTGACCGAGAGGTTGTGGAGCGTGTCGGCCACCCGCTGCTGGGCCCCCGCCGGGGCGGCAAGCCCGGCTGCCAGCCACAGGAACAGACCGGCCGCTGCCGGACCGACGGATCGGTGGGGAGTGTTCATGGCGTCACCTCCTCCGGAATGGGTGCGAACACCTGAAGGCGCCGGTTGAAGGAATCGGCCACCGCCACCCTGCCGTCGCCGGCGGCCGCCACCCCCGCGGGGAAGCCAAACTCTCCGGGCGCCGCGCCGTTGTGCCCGATGGACATCAGGTACTCCCCCCGCCGAGTGTACAGGGCCACCTGGTCCAGCAGGGCGTCCGTCACCCAGAGCCTGCCCCTGGCGTCCACCGCAACGTCCTTCAAGCGGGGCATCTGGCCGGCCGTGTCGCCCAGGGTGCCGAAGCTCCCCAGCACTTTCCTGGAGACCGGGTCCACGTGCACGAGCCGGAAGTTGAGGGTGTCGCCGACCCACAGGGTGTCGCCGTCGGCGGCCAGGGCCGTGGGGAAGTTGAACAGCCCGGGCCCGTTGCCGCGGCCGCCCATCACGGTGGCGGCCTTCCCGTCGGTGAGCTCCACCAGCCGGTGAGCGGCGGTCTCCACCACGTAGACCCTGCCGGCGAGGCACGCCACCCCCGTGGGACGTTGCAGGTCGCTGGCCAGCCAGCGGACGAGCCGGAGCTTGCGGCCGAGCAGGGCCACCCGCCCCGCCGGCGGGTCGGAGACCACGATGCCGGCGCCACACGCCGCCACGAATGTCGGCGAGCCAAGGAGCCCCTCGGGGCTCCGGCTCAACCCGCCGCCGGCGCCGATCCGGAGGACCCGCCCGGCCCCGGGATCGGCCACCAGGAGATCCCCGCCGTCCCAGGCCACGCCGTAGGGACGGGTGAACAAGGGCTCCCGGCGCCCCCCCCGCAGCCAGGCCGTGAAGGAACCCCTCGCGAGATCGCCACGGAGCCCGAGAACCCGCACGAGCTCGATGCGGGGATCCTCCGGAGGCCAGAACCGGACCCCCTCGGTCGATCCGGAGGCCGACGCCCCCGCCGACGGCCGGTGCACCACGGTGCAGCCGCCGGCCAGGAGCCCGGCCGTCACCAGCACGAGGAGCGCCCGCCGTTTCACCGGATGGTCCCCCGCCGCTGGGGCGCGCTGACGAAGGGCAGCCACCCGGCGAAGCGGGCGGTAACGGCGAGCAGGGCCCCCCGCGTTCGCCGCCGGCTTCCCTCGACGGTTTCCGTCTGGTCCCACAGCTGGGCCAGGAGAGCGTACCGGCCGAAATGCAGCTGGGCCGTTCCCTCGATCCGCCGGCGGTCCACGTCAGGACCCTGGGAGACCTCGCTGACGTTGTCGTTGTAGTTGACTCTCAGCGTGAGGAACCGCAGCGGCGCCCAGTGGACGCTGGCGGCGAAGAAGCGGACGTTCTGGCGGATTTCGGAGCGGCCTGTGGTCTTTCCGGCATCGATGGTGCATCCCACACGGGGACCCGTGAGGGTAACATCCAGGATGTCCGAGTCCACGGTCACCGGGACGATCTGGAAGCTCTCCTGCTTGCGGCGGCGGTGTTCCAGATAGGTGCTCAGATGCCAGCGTCTGAACCGGCGGCGCAGGGTGACGCGGGCCCGGGCCCCGTCGTGGATACCGACACGCTCGTACTCCGTGCCGAGGTCGGGGAGCTCCACCAGGGCATCGCCGACGGTGCGCAGCTCGTTGTGGGCCACGGCCAGGTCCAGCTCGGCCCGAAGACGCTCCTCGGAGCCGGTTCCAAGAGTGCCGCCGGCCGACCAGGCGACCACCGTGGTCCGCTGGGAGCCGCCGTCCCACGACGTGTCGATCCTGGAGCTGCTGAGCCCGCCGTTGAGGCTGAGGTCGTACCCCTCGCCCGCACGGTTCCACGACACGCTGACGCCGGCGGTCGGGGCCTTCACCGTGGTGTCGCCGCCCTGTTGCAGGGTGTAGCTGGCCGTCGGGATCACCTGGACGGCCGAGACGGCATGCCAGACGTAGCGCGCGGCCACGGTGTTGGTGGTGGTGGTCCGCTCGGCGTTCCGGCTGAGGCCGCCGGTGTAGGAGAGATCCACCAGGTCGCTGCGCGGTGTGGTGTAGACGAACCGGCTGCGAAGCCGCGCCGTGTCCACCGTGTTGCTGGTGTCCTCGTAGTCGAAGCTGCGGTGGAATCCGATGCCGCTGAGGTCCCAGCGCCAGCTGTCCGAGAGCAGGCCGTGCTCGTCCACCGTCAGGGTGTAGTCGTCGGTGGTGTAGCGGGTCCGGCCGTAGCGCCGGTACTGCCGTTCGAGGCGGTAGTGGTGGTTGATCCTGGCCGACGAGCCGGACCAGTCGAGGTACTGATGGATGAAGGCCTCGTCGCGGACCTTCGGGTCGATGAAGCTGGTGTCCGTCCGCTGGGTGCTGGCGGACAGCCCGCGGAAGATCCCCCCCCGGAAACGGACCCTCGCACCCCAGCTGGTGGTGGCATCCGCCAGGCCCGTGGTGGCCAGGGGGTCGTCGCTGTTGAGAACGTAGCCGTAGCGGCTGTGGGACAGAAAAAAGTGGGAGGGGTACAGCCCGAAGGGCAGGAGGGCGAGCTGCACCCTGAAGCCCAGCCGGTTGTTGTCAGGAGCCGTCGTGCCGGAGTAGTTGGAGAGCAATCCGTCGAGGCCGAGGCGGAACCGCGCGATGGCCGGGTGAATGATGAAGCCGTTCATACCGAGGTTCAGACGGAAGCTGCGCTCGGTGTAGTCGGTCAGGGCTCTTCCCTCGATCTCCGTCAGAAAGGACCGTTGCTGGAGCCCCAACAGCGCATCCCACGACCACTGACCGAAGAGCTGCCCCGCGGCATTCCGCGGGACGAGGAACGTTGCCCCCACCAGGAGCAGCGCCACGCCCCATCTGCGCACGTGGAGCTACTCCCCCCCCTCACCCTGGCGCAACGCCGGATCGAGGATGACCACCGGATGTTTGGCCTGTACCTCGTCATACCACCGCTTTTCCGCCCTCTTGAGCGCAGCCTTCTCCAGCTCCTTCCGGAGCATCGGCGCCGCTTCTTCGAAGCTCAGGGTCCGGCCGGGGCGGGCCTCCTTGACCAGCAGGAGATGGACTCCCTCCCTGGTCCGGATGGGGCCCACGATGGATCCCACCGTGGCCTTCCAGGCCGCCTTCTCCAACGCCGGTTGGAGCCGTCCCCGGTGAACCCAGCCAAGGTCACCGCCCTTGATCCGGTACATCCCCTCGGAATCCCGGGCGGCCAGGTCGGTGAAGGGCGTGCCCGCCTCGGCCTCGGCCTTGATCTTTCGCGCCTCGGCCTCCCGTTTCGCCCACCGGGATCCATCGGCCGAGGGCGGCACCTTGAGCAGGATGTGGTAGAGATGCAGAGAGGGGGGCATCTTCCAGCGCGCGACGTTGGCATCGTACGCCTTCCGAACGGCCGCCTCCGGGACCTTGGCCTTCTCCGTGACGAAGCGCCGGTACGCCTCCTGACCCAGCAGGGTCTCGGTGAGCGCGCGCACGTGATCCTCCCTGGTCCAGCCGTTGGCCTTCAGAGAACGCTCGTACTCCGTGGTCCCAAGCTGGATTTCCATGGCCGCCCGGCGACCCTCGGCATCCTTGGTTGGAGGTTTCAGCCCCCGGTCCCGGGCGCCCAGAACGTCCAGCTGGCGGTGGATCAGCGCTTGGAGCTGCTGGCGCCGAAGCGTGTCGAGCATCGCCTCGGGGAGCCGCTTGTGGTAGTACCCGGAGTTGACCGCCCGCTGGACGGCCAGATCGAGCTCCGCACGGGTGATGACCCTATTGCCCACCCTGGCGACGATATCAGCCTCGGCGGCCCTGGCCGGAGCCGCAAGAACGAACACTCCCGACATCGCCATGGCGGCCGCGAGCCAGCTCTTCATCATGTGTCCCATGGGGTGATGCTCCTCCGTTTTCCGGACAGCGATTCATGCCACGCCGTGCGCGGCCGATTATCTCACGGACACTGGACAATTCTGACAAACCGGCGGGGACCGGTGGTACCGGTCCCCGCCTTCGGATCGCTGGTTCGTCTCCCGACTACTTGATGTGGCAGGTGGTGCAGAGCGCGCTGGCGGTGTTGTCCATCACCAGGAAGGGCACGTTCGTCGGATCATGCACCTCGTGGCAGGAGGTGCACTGGACCTTGCTGTTGATGAGGAGCGCCGCCACCGCCGTGTCTGTGGCTGGATCGTTCAGGGCGCCATCGGCGGTCGCCAGGGCTGTGTCGTAGGTGAAGTTGACGGGATGATCGTCGGTCAGGTCCGTCCCCAGGTTGGCCGTGCTGATGATCAGTCCACCGGAATCGATTCGCCCGGAAATGGCCGTGATGGTCGGCGTGGTATCCTCGTTGGGCGGGTTGTACATGCTGGCAACGGAGACCGTGCCGTCGTGACAGGACAGGCAGAGGTTCGAGGTCGGCGCCGTACCGGCCGTGGCGCCGCCAAGGTCCGTGACGTCGGTGGCGTCCAGCGTCGAGCTCGAGTAGGTGCCGTAGCTCGCCGTTGAGGACAGCGTGTGGTTCCACAGGGGGTACTGGCCGTTGGCCGCGCTGGCCTGGTGAGGGGTGTGGCAGAACACACAGACGCGGGTCACATCGGTGGCAGGGGTCCCACCGGTGGTGCTCAGGTCGTGTTTCGAGCCAACGATGGTCTGCGCGTTGGCCATGACGGCGGTGACAAGCACCGCCAGGCAGATGATCAAAACTCTCTTCATGATTCCTCCCTCGTTCTCCATATTTTCCCCCCACCCCCTCGAATCGCGGGTGCGAGTGCCAACAGGAGTTGCAACCTCCGTGCCAGCCGTGTGGAGGCCCCTGCTGCGGCAGGTGACCCGTGGGCGCGGACGAGGACCGTCGGTCCCGGGGCTCGTTGAGAAACCCGCCCCAACCGGCTCTTTGGGGTCCATTTCAGTGGAATTGCACGTCTCCTCAAGCGTCCAAGGGAAGCCCTCGCCGCCGGATCCGCCGGGAAAGGGACCCGCACGGGCGCAGGCGTTGCCACCTGCAATGGGCGGAGCGGCCTCCCGGAGGTGTTTCCAGACCCGCAGGAATGGGGTGAAAAGGCGCAGCCAACGGCGCCGGGCTGGGGATTATTCCCCACTCTTCGGCTCGATGAAGCGGAAGAGCTGAACCCGCTTGTTGAGCTGGTCCACCACGGCGAAGAAGGGCCCATGGACTGCCACGCCGCCGGGGAGCTGGAACTGGCCGGGGCCGCTGCCGTTTTCGCCGACGAAGGTCAGCAGCCTGAGGTCGGCGTCGAAGATCTGGACGTTGCCGAAGGCGGCGTCGGTGACGAAGACCAGGCCGTCGGCGTTGACGGCCACGTCCTTGGGCCGGACGAAGTTGCCGAAGCCAACGCCCAGGGCGCCGAAGGTCTCCAGCACCTCGCCGTCGGTGGTGAACACCTGGACGCGGGAGTTCATCTGGTCGACGACGAAGAGATCGCCCTCCGGCGAAAACGCCAGGGCGGAGGGGAAGTTGAACTGGCCCGGTCCCGTGCCCCGGGATCCGAAGCTCATGACGATCTCGCCGGTTCGGAGATCGAAGACCACGACCTTGTGGGCCTTGGAGTCGGTGACGTAAAGCCGGGTGCCGTCGGGCGAGACCTTGGCGTCGGTCGGATTGACCAGCTCTCCCTGGTGGCCGAAGACCTTGAGCAGCTTGCCCTCGGGCGAGAAGGCCACAACCTTGGTCAGGCCGGGATCCGCCACGTAGATCGTGCCGTCAGGCCCCACGGAGACACCAAGGGGAACCTTGAGACGGACCGCTCCCTTGACGCCGATCACGTCCATCTTGCGGCCGGCGCGGTCGAAGCGCACCAGGGCGCTGGTTCCCGGGTCGGTCACGAGGATCCGGTTCTGGCCGTCCAGGGCCACGCCGAAGGGCTTCTTGAGGAAGTCCCACGGGCTGTGGGGGCTCGAGCCGATGAGCGCCTTCTCGAAATTGGAGCGTGGCTCCACGTCGAGGCGGCTGTGGATGATGTCCACGAGCCGGATGCGGGGCGTGTCCGGAGGTGGCGGCCACACATACTCGGCGTACTTGTCCTCGCGGCTCTTGGCCTCGGTGGGCTCGGCCTTGTGGACCGTGGTGCAGGCGAGGCTCCCGGCGGCCAGCGCCAGGGCGAGAACGAAACGGCAGGCTCGGGTCATCATCTCGGTCCTCCGGATCACTTGGGATGGCAGTGGGCGCAGGCCTCGAAGGTGGTCCTGGCACCCCAGCGCAGCAACAGGCGCGACCGGCCCTTGTGGGGGTTGTGGCAGCTCAGGCAGTGGAGCGTACCCTCGAAGTGGGCGTCGTTTCGCTTGAGCTCCTCCGCGCTCGGCGTTCCCAGCACCCGGTGGTTGGTCACCGGGTGACCGCGGGTGCCGTCCGGGCTGAGCCTGAGGGACGCCATGACGCGGGCGACCTCCGCCGGGATCTCGAACTGGCCCAGCACCTGCACCGGCTTCGTGGAGCCCCGCGGCGGCGTGTGGCTCGCATCGTGACAGCTGAGGCAAAGCGCGTCCGGATCCTTGCGCAGGAGGTGCTTCCGTGAGCCCCCGTGGGGCTCGTGGCAGGCCCGGCAGCCGATCAGCGTGATGGCGCCGTGGGCCACCTCGTTCGGGCCGGCTCCCATGTCGTCGTGACAGCTCAGGCACTCCTTGCCGGCCGGCTCCTTGACCAGGTGGTCCTGGGCGCTGGCGTGGGGGTTGTGACAGGTGGTGCAGGGCGCCATCTCCAGGGCCGCATGGGGGAAGGCGGCCTGCTTGATCGTCTCACCGATCGCGTCGTGACAGGTCAGACACAGGCTGGACTCACCATCGTCCATCAGCTTGTTGTACGCCCCCTCGTGGCAGGTGTCGCAGCCCTCGAGGACGGGGGGATGAACGGTCTTGGCCAGGAGGTGCTCGTTGCCGTCGCCGTGGGGCGTGTGGCAGCTGACGCAGGGCAGCGTGTTCATGTCGGCGCCGAGGTGCGCCGTACGGAGCTCCTTGTCGTCGGCGTCGTGGCATTCCAGGCACAGCGCGGGCGTGGCCTCCGTCAGCAGGTGCCGTTGGGACGCGTCGTGGGGCTTGTGGCAGTTGGTGCAATCCTCGGCGGCGGCCGCATGCCCGGTGCCGGCTCTCGCCGCCTTGACGATCTCCGGATGGCACTTCTCACAGAGGTCGGGACCCCCGGCAACCAGCAGGGAGGCGTTGTCGCTCATGTGAGGGTTGTGACAGGCGACGCAGACCTTCCGGTTGCGCCGGCGATCGAGGGCCGGATGAACGCTGACCGCCTTGGGGTCGACGATCTCTCCGTGGCAGGAGGTGCACACCTTGGCACCGCGGGCGCGCAGCCTGACCCGGCCCGCGAAGGGCTTGCGGTGGCACGCATCGCATTCACCCTCGCCGAAGGGCGGGTGCTGGACCGAACCGAGCAGCATGTTCGGCGCCTCGCTTCCGTGGGGCGCGTGACAGGCGAGACAGTTGACCTGCTTCCCCAGCTGGCCGCCATGCTTGGGCTGGAGCCCCTCCATGTCGTGGCATTCAAAACAGAGGGCGGGAACGGCCTCGTTGAGGAGGTGTTTCTGGGTGCTGCCGTGGGGGTCATGGCAGTTGAGGCACGAGTCAGTGACGGGGGCGTGCGAGCTCGCCAGCTTGCCCTCGGCCGCCTTCTCCTTGTCGTCGTGACACTCCAGGCAGAGGGCGGGGACCTTCTCGTTGAGCCCGATGGTCGTGCCCGTGCTGGAGATCTGGACATCGTGGCAGGAGGTGCAGTCCTCCTCGGCCGGGGGATGGACCGAGGTCTTGCCCCGGAGAAGCTTCCCGTGGCAGGTGGAGCACCTCGAAGCCTCCACCGAGACGAGCCGCGGATGCGAGCCCGCCACGGCCACGGGCGCGAAGGCGATCATGGCAAACGATGTGATCAACGCTGGACGTACGATCCACTTCAACACGGCTTGAGCTCCTCCGGAAAACACTCGAGCTATCCCGGCGATTGTGCGGCGGCATCCCGGGAGCCGACGCGATCGAGCAGATCCCGAACGGCCAGGCGCAGCTGCCGGATCTCCACAGGGGAGACAGCGGCATCGGCCACCGCCTGCGGCACGGGCTCGCCCGCCGGGAGGGCGGTCAGGGAATAGTAGAGGAGATAGGGGATCTCCGGGCGGCAGGAGGTGCAGATCTTCAGAAGGTCGTCCCACGGCAAACGCCCGGCGGTGAGACCGATGAGAACGGCGTCCGGCGGCGCCTCGGAGAGCACCCGGCGCGCCTCCTCGAAGGTGGGCAGCACGTCGTAATCCACCCCCGGCGGCAGCAACCGGGTGATCGTCCACGCCGTCAGCGGCGAGCAGTCGAGAATCGCGATCCGCATCGTTCCACCTGGGCGACAACATCAGCAAGGATCGTGCCATCAGCGTCACCCGGCGAGCTCGGGAAAACGTTTGAGCCGGTAACGGAGCTGGTCCCGGGTGATCCCCAGGAGCTCGGCCGCCCGGGTCTGGTTGCCTCCCGTGGCCCGCATGGCCCTCCGGACCAGCTCCCGCTCGGCGGTCTCCAGGGGGACGATGCCCGCCAGGGGATCGTCCGGAGACGAGGCGACCGGCCCCCCGGTTTCCGGATCGAGAATGAGGGAAGATGGCGTGATCTCCTCGTTCTTCTCCAGGATCATGGCCCGCTCCACCACGTTGCGCAGCTCCCGCACGTTGCCCGGCCACGAATAGCCCAGCAGGAGATTCTCGGCCTGCCGGGTCAGACCGCTGAAACGCCGGCCCATGGCGGGTTGCAACATCCGGAGGAAGGCCCGTGCCAGCGGGAGAACATCCTCCTGGCGTTCCCGGAGCGGCGGTACGGTGATGGGGAAGACGTTGAGCCGGTAGTAGAGGTCCGCACGGAAGGCGCCGGCGGCCACCATCTTGCGGAGATCCTGGTTCGTCAGGGCAATGACGCGGGTCTCCACACGGATCTCCCGGAGCCCTCCCACGCGCCGGAAGACCCTGGACTCGAGAAACTGCAGCAGCTTGGCCTGCACCTCGAGCTTGAGCTCGCTGATCTCGTCGAGCACGACGCATCCCGCCGCAGCCAGCTCGAGAGTCCCCTTCTTGGAGGCCTTGGCGTCGGTGAAGGCCCCGCGCTCGTGGCCGAAGAGCTCGCTTTCCACCAGGTGCTCTGGAAGCGCCGCGCAGTTGATCTCCAGGAGGGGCTTGTGCCGGCGTTCCGAGGCGGCGTGGATGTACCGTGCCACCACGTTCTTGCCGGTCCCGCTCTCGCCCTGGATGAGAATGGTGTCCACGTGGGACTGGGCCACCTGGCAGGCGATCTCCAACACCCGCTTGAACGCCGGCGAGTGGGCCACGATGTCGACGCTGGTGCGGCTCTCCTGCTCACGGCGGGCGACCTGGGCGGTGAGGCACTCTTCCCGCCGTGCCAGCGACCGGTCGATCAGCTCGAGGAGCTCCGGGGTGTCCACCGGCTTCGAAAGAAAATCGAAGGCGCCGAGCTTCATGGCGCGGACGGCATCCTCCACCTCGCCGACGGCGGTCATGACGATGGTGACGGTACTTTCCAAGTCGGCGTGGTGGGCCTCGAAAAAATCGAGACCGTGCCCGTCCGGCAGGGCGAGGTCCAGGAGCATGAGGTCCGGCTGGCGCCTCCTCAGGCGTTCGGCCGCCTCCGCAAGGTTGCCGGCTTCATCGACGGCATGACCGGCCTTCGCAAGCCGCTTGGCGAGCGTCCAGCGAAGCAGCTCTTCGTCCTCCACCAGCAGGATCAACGCCATGGCTCAGGCCTCCCTCTGACCGGCGGGCACACTCCCGTGCGCCGGATCGGGAAGGAGCAGGAACACCGTCGTTCCCTCTCCCGGAGCAGAGGATACCTCGATACTCCCCCCGTGTTCCTCGACGATCTTCGAGGCGACGGCCAGCCCGAGCCCCGTTCCGTGCAGCTTGGTGGTGAAGAAGGGCTCGAACACACGCTTCTGGGTCTCCTCATCCATCCCGTGGCCGTCATCGACGACGGCGAGGATCAGGCCGTTTCCCTCCGGGAAAGGGGTCGCCAGGAGCTCGATCGTTCCCGGATCCCCGATGGCGTCCGCGGCGTTGGTGATCAGGTTGACGATGACCTGGCGAATCTGGCCCGGATCGAGGGTGAAGGTCCCCACGTGCTCGTCCACGGCAACGGTCAGGGTGATGTTCCGCCGGGAAAACCCCGGTCGCACGAGCCCGGCGACGTCCTCCAGCAGATCCCGGATATCCGTCGTGACCCGGCGCGGCTTTCTCGGACGGGCGAAGTGAAGAAGCGAATGCAGGGTCTCGTTGACCCTTCTCAGCTCCTCGAGCATCCGCCGGTAGAGCTCGATCCGCTCGTCGTTGCCGCACTCCTCCACCAGGAGCTCCAGGGCGCCCTGCACGCCGGCAAGAGGATTCTTGATCTCGTGGGCCAGTCCCGCGGCGAGCTGGCCCATTGAGGCGAGCCGCTCCGCGTCCGCAAACCGGCTCTCCATGGTGGCACGTTCCTCGTGATGCTCCCGGAGGGTCCTTTCCAGGCTCCGGTACAGCTCCTGCGACAACGAGTCCATTCCCAGGGTCACCGATGGCGAAGGCGCCGGGGCCGATGGCTCCGCGGCCACCCGTGCCTTCAGAGCGTCCACGGACGCCCAGGCCAGCCGCCGGCTCGCCAGGTTGATCACCGCCACCAGCGCAATCCACCCCGCGACGAGCACGGCGAGACCACGCCCGGCACGGGATCGTGTCGCCTTCAAGGAATCGCTGATGTCGCGGGAGACCACGGCGGCGCCGAGGACGGCGCCGCGGGGGTGGCATGGCTCGCAATCCCGGGTCGCACGGATCTTCGCCATCGCGGTGAGCGTTGCCAGGCGCCCCTTCTCGAAGATCCGGACCTGCCGGTTCTTTCCGGCCGACAGGAAGGCTGCGACCCCGGGCTCATCGGCGCCCTCGGGAGAGATGGGCTTGCCCTCCGCATCGAAAAGGCTCAAGCCGAGAACCCGGTGGGACGTCACGAACTCATCCAGCCGGTGCTGAAGGTCGTTTGCATCCGAGCACACCATGGCCGGGTGGATGCTGTTCACCGCATCGGCCAGGAGGAGCCCACTGTCGCTCTCGTAGGTCATGGAGACCTCCCCCATGATGAGGTGAAACACGGCCAGGTACAGCAGGGCGAATGCCACGAGATGCAGCGGCGCCTGGATCAGGATGGTCCGAGGGGACCATGGCAGGCGGAATCCATGGCTCGTGGCGTGCGGCTTCGAGAACACTTGGCAACCCCCCAAGCGGGAGATTGTACCCCAGCTCAATTGTTCCTGACGGCAAGTTGCGATAGTCTTGGCCCAGAAGCGAAGCGATCCGGAACGCTCATGCCACACGGCACGGTGGCCGGCGTGGAACACGGCCACGCGCGGCGGAACGGTTCTTGCTCGCTGTTTGACTGGAGGTGGCGACCGTGAATGCCTGGGGAACCATCACCGACATCGGTGGGGAAGTGGGGATTTTCCCCCACCTCCGGACCGTGCTGCTCGGAGCCGTCATGATGGCCGCGGCCACGGGAGCTTTCGCCGCCCAGCCCGTGGTCGATTCCTTTGAGGCCACCCCGGCCTCCGTGCAACCCGGCGCCACCGTGACGCTCACCGTCACGGCCCACGATCCCGACTGCCCGGACAGCTGTACCTCGGGATGCGGCCAGTACATCCGTGCGGACCTGACCCAGTGGGACCCCGGCGCCGGCAGCTTCGACAGCACGGACAACGGGAGCAGCGGCTCGCCCTACACCGCCTCGGCCGTGTGGAGAGCCCCGTCCGCTGAAGGACCGGTCACCGTGACGGTCACCCTCGCCGACAGCGGGACCTTCATGTGCGGCGGGCGCCAGACGGCCAGCGCCCAGGTGGTGATCCAGGTCAGCGTCAACGCCGGCCAGGAGCCGGTGATCACCTCCCTGACCATCGACCCGAACCCCGTGAGGACCGGAACCGAGGCGACGGTCACCGCCACGGCCGAGGACCCTCAGGGTGATCCCGTCAGCTTCAGCTGGAGCATCGACCGGGGCACCATCACGCCCGGAACGGAGGGCACGGCCACCTACAGCGCTCCGGCGACCCCCGGGCCGGTCAACCTCATCTGTACCGCCAGTGACCCGGGGGGCGCGAGCTCTTCCAAGACGCTGACCTTTTCGGTAACGGACGTGGAGCCGGAGGTGCTCCTGGACGGCGAGATGGCGGCGCCTCACGACGTGGCCGCCAACGTCTTCGGAGATCTCCTGGTCGTCGATGACGGCCTCGGCGGCCTGGCCATCGTCAACGGCGTCACGGGAGAGGCCCTCACCGTGGTACGTCTGGCCGGCGCCACGAGCGTTGTGGAGGACTGGCTGGGCCGCGTTGTGGTGGGAACCCGGACGGGCGGCATCCTGCTTCTCGCCCAGGACGGAGCCCTGACCGGCACCCTCGTCCCGCCGACTCTCCTGGGGCCCGTGACCGATCTGGCCGCGGATGCAGCGGGCCGGAAGATCTGGGCTCTCTACGGTACAGCCGCCCGGGTGGTCGCCTACGACGCGGGCGGCAACCAGGTGGCCGCCTTCGGGGAACGGGGCGGGGGACCGGGCGAGCTGCGCGAGCCGGTGGCCGTGGCGTGGTCACCGGTGGGCGAGGTGCTGGTCGCCGATGCGGCGCTGGGCCAGGTGCTGGCCTTTTCGCCGTCCGGGTCCTGGTTGAGGTCCATGGGCGGCCTGGGAGCCGCCGCCGGCGAGTTCACCCGGCTCGGCGGCGTGGCGGCCACCGCCGCGGGCGTCATCTACGCCACAGACACCTTCCAGAGCCGTTTCCAGAGCTTCAATCCCGACGGATCCCTCCGGGAGGTCGTCGGTGTCTTCGGGCACGCGCTGGGCGAGCTCGACACACCCGCCGGCATCACGCTGCTGGGCTCGCCCCCCAGGCTGGCCGTGGCCTCGGTCAACGGGCCCAACGTGCAGATCTTCCGTCTCGACGACACGCAGCCGGCCACGCCTCAGGCCGCGGTGAGCCCGGCCAGCCTGGACCTGGGAAGCGTGCCGGTGGGCGAGCGAAGCGACCCCGCGGTCGTCACCCTTCGCAACACGGGCACGGTGCCCGTGGGGATCTATGGCATCGACAGCCCCGGCCTGTTCCAGGTCCAGAGCACATGTGGCAACGGGCTCGATCCCGGAGAAAGCTGCACGGCCACCGTTGTCTTCGAGCCGGAGCGCGCCGGCAGGGTCGTCGGCACCCTGGCGTTCCGTTGCAGCGGCGTGGGCGACCAGGCAGTGACGCTCGTGGCCCGGGGCACCGCGCTGGAGGCGGCCATGGCGGCGATCTCGGAGAGCTCGGTGGACTTCGGTGGGCTCCCCGTGGGGCGGACCAGTGGGGTCCGCACGCTGGTCGTCACCAACACGGGCGGGGTACAGCTCAACGTCAACTCCGTGCTCCTCGGCGGTGCTGCAGCGTCTCAGTTCGTCGTGCAGAGCGACACCTGCACCGGAGCGGCTCTCGGGGCCGGCGAGACCTGTGTCATCGGCGTGGCCTTTGCGCCCACTGGCGAGGGCCGGCATTCGGCGATTCTCACGGTGGAGAGCAACTCGGCGGGAGGTCCCCTGGCGGTCGATCTCTCCGGCGAGGGCGTGGAAGCTCTCCCCATCCCCACGGTGGGACCGTGGGGAACGGGGCTGCTGGTCCTCCTCCTGGCGCTGGCCGGGCTCCTGGGCCTCGGCCGCCGGCGGGCCGTCATCGGGTTGATGATGGTGTCAATGCTGGCGACCGCCGGCGTGGCCTTGGCGGTGGATCCCCCCCACTGGTATTTCGGAATGGACTGCGCATCGTGCCACACCGGGCACAACGCGGCCGGGGGCAACCTGACCGTTTCGGCCGGCAACGTCAACCTCTGCCAGTCCTGCCACAACCCGTCGGGGCTGGCCTCGGCCCTGCCCATCAACTCCTCGGACCGTGCCGTTCCGGGCCAGGCCGGAACCTCGCACCGCTTCGACATGCCGGTCGATGCGTCCCACCAGGGCGCCCAGATGCCCACCAACCCCGAGATGGCCGCGCGGATCATGGGGGGTAATGTCGTCTGCTCCACCTGTCACGACCAGCATGCCGCCAAGGCCAGCAACCGGGGACAGCTGCGGGTCTCCGTTCCAGAGCGCCTGACCTCCCTGGGGAGCACGGGACAGGTCTCGGTTGGGGGAAGCTACACTGGCGCCGGCGGCTCGTCCTACCTGATCGAGATCACCATCGCCGACGCCCACTTCCGGTACTCCAAGGACGGCGGGTCCACGTGGGCCGGGGAGGCGGATATCGGAACCGGCGTGCCCCTGGACAACGGCCTGACGGTGACCTTCTCCGGGGGGAGCTTCGCACTGGGGGAGCGGTGGCGCTTCACGGCTTCCTACCCCTTCCTCCGGGCGGCGCTGGACCAGGGCGACAACACGAGCGGCGACAGGTTCTGCCGGGACTGCCACTCGCTCTGGACCATGGATTACAACGCCGTCGAGGTCTTCGACTGGACGTGGAAAAGCCATCCTGTCGGCGTGGCCCTCAACGCCAACGGGCGCGGTTACGATCGCACGACGCCCCTGGACGGCAACGGCGCCGTGCAGGGTAGCGGCGGGGGGGCCGGTGTCGCTTCGAGCGTCCTCAAGCTCGACTCCGGCGGTCTCGTCCAGTGCCTCACCTGTCACGGCGTCCACTACACGGACAGCAATACCCTGACGGAGGACGGACCATGAATCTCCGCGGCGCGTTGGCAGGTCTGTTCCTTGGCGCGATCCTGGTCTTTCCCATGGTTGCAACCGCCGGCAACGACACGGTCGTCGTCGGTTCAAACGTCCTGGTCTCCTCGTGCACCCAGCTGACGGTCACGGCAAGGTTCACCGGAGATGACAACGGCGACGGTGTTGCCGAGGTCGAGTACAACACGGCCGACGCCTGGCCTGGAACAGTCGCCTGCGATGCCCTCTCCGGGGGCTCTCCCCGCCAGTGTCTGGTCCCGGATCTGACCGCCGGCCAGAGCTACTGGGTGCGGGTGACCTTCACCGATCCTGACGGCGTTTCCGGGCCCAACCCCGAGGTGCTCGGCCCGTACACCCTCCCCGCGTGCGGGACCGACACGGTGGCGCCCACCGTGCTGTTCATCGTCCCGGCCCAGGGCGCCGTGATCGGCGGGACCGACCGGTTCAAGGTCCAGGTGTGGGACGAAGGAGGCTTGGCCGCCAACCCCTTGAGCTGGTACGTGGACGGAGGAGCCTCCTCCACCACGGCCGTCAACAACACCAACTACGACTGCGGTGCCAACTGCACCGTCTGGGAGCTCGACGTGGACGTCACGGGGCTGGCCAGGGGCTGGCACGAGGTGACCGCGGAGGTGACCGACCAGGCGGGCAATGTGGCCCGGGCGGTGCGGGGGTTCTGGGTGCGCAACAGGGGAACCCGGCCCGCGGGGAGCGGGGAGCTCCTTCGTCGAACCAACAGCTCCCAGCTGTGCCGGGACTGCCACAACCTGGCGACGCACTCGAGCCAGCACACGGGGACCACCTACGGGAGCTGGGCCGTGGACTGCCTGACCTGTCACACGCCACACCAGACCCTCAACATCTACCTGATCCGGGGGGACCTGCAGACGCCGTCCAGTGGGACAAAGAGCATCACCTTCTGGGAGGATGACCGGGCTGGCGGAACGAACCCCAACCGCAGCTACCTGGGTACCGTGCCGCCTCCGAGCTCCGCGCCCTACGACGACGGCATCTGCGAGGCCTGCCACACGCGAACCAAGTACCACCGGAACAACGCCTCCGGCAACCACACCCACAACGCCGACCGCCGGTGCGTCAACTGTCATCCCCACAACCAGGGCTTCGCCGCCACCGAGAGCAAGGGCGGCACGGACTGCGCCGGCTGCCATCCCGACATCTGGGAGGGCATGAACGGGACGACGGCGAAGACGAGCCGCCATACCATCGGCTCGGTGCTCGGCGTCAACGACAGCTTCACGGACACCAACGTCGCCTGGACGTCGCCTCTGACCGGCGTGGCGCCCGCCGACCGCTCCTGCGTCAACATGTGCCACCCCGACCACGTCCACAACACGCCGGGCGGCACGAGCCACGACTACAACGTGCACCAGGACGCCTCGACCCAGGCGAGCCGTGCCGTGGGCCGGAATGTCAACGGTGAGATCATCGCCGGGACGCCGGCCCGGACGGATTTCGACGCCGCGCAGACCAACGGCGGGATGTGCGTTTCGTGCCATCAAAACGCCGTGAGCACCGGGCGGCCGGCCATCGACGCGGCAGCCTACGGGGCCTCGGCCCACAACTTCACCTCCAACACCTATGGGGCTTGGACCTACGATCTTCATGACGGCTCGAGCTTCGACCGCAATTGCACCAAGTGCCACGCGGATCGTGGTGACGCACGCCCCGGAGCCTCGTCGAGCCCCTTTGGTGCGGTCCACTTTTCGGACTACCCGAAGCTGCTCACCGGCTCGGTCAACCCGGCCGGCGCCGCTGCCACCTTCGTCTGCTACACCTGCCATGGCAACGGGAGCACCGGCGCCGATCTTTCCGGGAAGGATCTGGCCACGGTGATCGCCAAGACGTCGAGCCACCCGGTGAACGCGGACGCCGTCCACGACACGGTGGCCGAGGAGAGGGCGACCTACAACGATGGCACCTTCTCCGGAGGGAACCGGCACGTCAACTGCCTGGACTGCCACGCCACCCACCGGGCGCAGTCCGGGCTCCACACGCCGGCCGCAGCGGGTCTCGCGGGGGCCCTGACGGGCGCCACCGGGATCGGCATCGCCTCCCTTCCCAACGAGTGGGCCGTGTTCGGCTCGGGGAACTTCACAACGAATCCAGAGAGTGCGGCGGTGGAGTACCAGGTCTGCTTCAAGTGCCACAGCTCCTTCGCCTTCGGCACTTCCTCCCCGACCGGAGAGACCGACCAGGCGCGGGAGCTCAACGTCAACAACGATTCGTATCACTGGGTCATGACCGATCAGACGGCGACGCAGGCGCCCGACTGGACCACCGCCAACGACACGCCCCGGACCAACAGCACCAGCCGGTACATGACCTTCACCTCGGGCTCGCCGTGGGCCAAGGACTCGCCCATGGTCTGCTCCGACTGCCACGGCAACGACGACGCGGCGGCGGTCCAGGGTCCTCACGGCTCGGCGAACGCACCAATCCTCAGGAAGCCCTGGGACGCATCGAGCGGGATCAACACGCCCAACGGTCTGTGCTTCAACTGCCACGACTACCAGACCTACGCGGGCAAGAACGACAGGGTGGGGGTCAGCGGGTTTGCCAGGTACAGAAGCATGAGCTACCGGAACCTGCACGGAACCCATTCGGGGGAGTTCCCGACGACGTTCAAGTGTGCCTGGTGCCACTCGGCCGTTCCCCACGGGTGGAGCCGCAAGGCGCTCATCGTGCTGACCTCCGATCCCGCCCCGTACAACGCGGGCGGCAACACGGCGCGGATCATCTCCTGGTACATCTCCAACAGCCGGAACTACCGGAAGAGCTCGTGTGGCACGGTCAGCGGATGTCATTGATGCCATGAAGGGGTGTGCCGCACGGGAGCTGCACGGAAGGAGGGGTGGATGAGATCTCGGTACATGATGACGATCCTGGCGGCGCTGCTGGCCGGCGGCATGGCCTGGTCCCTGGCCTGGAGCCAGACCACCGGCGTCCGGAAGCGCCGTCCCAAGCCCAACGAGTACGGAACGGAGATCATCGACAACGCTTCTGTTGCCAACGGGATGGCCCCGGTGGCGTTTCCCCACTGGGTTCACCGGGCCCGCTACACCTGCCGGCTCTGCCACGTCGACATCGGTTTCGCCATGACCGCCGGGGAAACGGGCATCACCGAGGAGGACAACCGGCACGGGATGTACTGCGGCACCTGCCACAACGGCAAGATCGCCTTCCGGTGGGAAGAGGGCAGCAAGGGGGCTGTGAAGAAGAGCTGCCAACGGTGTCATTCGGTGGGGCTTCACGTCAAGATGCAGAACGACTTCTACGCCTTTCGCGCGAAGATGCCGCGGCAGCGATTCGGGAACGGCATCGACTGGCTCAAGGCCGAGGAGGAGGGGCTCATCAAGCTGACCGACACCCTGCCCGGTGTCTCCTTCCAGCGGCCCAAGCTCCAGAGCCCTTCCGACGAGGAGCTGGTGGCCCGCGAGATCAACATGCCGAAAATCATCTTCTCCCACAAGAAGCACGCGGTGGAGGCCGGGTGCGAGCTTTGCCACCCGCAGATCTTCCCCATCAAGAAGGGGGCCGTCAGCTACTCCATGCAGGACATCTTCGACGGGAAGTACTGCGGCGCGTGCCACGGGAAGGTGTCCTTTCCCAACGCCGACTGCCAGCGCTGCCACACGGAGCCTGTGTTCTGATGCGGTCCACGCCGCCCGCCATCGCGGCGCTCCTCGGCGCCGCCCTGGTGGCCGCGACCGTTTGGGCCCAGGGACGGTTTCCCCTGCCAAAGCTGCCTCCTCCCGATCGCTACGGCACGATCCTGATGGATCGTGCGTCCACCGGGGCCGGTGTCGAGCCCGTGGTGTTCGCCCACTGGCGGCACAGGGCCCGGTACAGCTGCCGGGTGTGCCACTTCGAGCTGGAATTCGCCCTGAAAACCGGCGCCACCGGAATCACCGAGGAGGACAACCGGCACGGGATGTACTGTGGCGCGTGCCACGATGGAACGACGGCCTTTGCCGTGACGGCGAACGACAACTGCCCTCGGTGCCACACGGGGAAGATCCGATCCGGGAAGAAGGCGTTCCGGAGGTTTGCCAGGAACCTCCCCACAGCGCCCTACGGCAACCACATCGACTGGGTGGCCGCCGAGAAGATCCTCAAGCCCAGGTACGCCCTGTACACCCGTGAGAAGCCGATCCAGTTCGACAAGAAGCTGGTCCTTCAAGCCGAGTGGTTCGGCATTCCGCCAGCCGTGTTTCCCCACGGCGTCCACGAGAGGTTCCTGGACTGCGGCAATTGCCATCCGGACATATTCAACATCAAGAAGAAGACCACGAAACACTTCGAGATGCGGTACATCCTCCAGGGGAGGTTCTGCGGGGTCTGCCACCTGACGGTCGCCTTCCCCCTGGACGACTGCCAACGCTGTCATCCCGCCATGCATCGGAGAAGAGGAGCCCAGGACCATGGCTAGGATTATCGTCCTCGAGACCCGTTCATCGGCCATTCATGGACGTTCAAGGAAGGGGGTTGCAACCATGGAATCAGGAGCCAGGCTGGTCGGCGTCGTGATGATCATGCTGGGGGTGATGATGTGGGGAGGGCCGCTCGTGGCCGGTGCCGGGGTCGCACCCCTGCCCAAGGGCGCCACCATCGTCTGGAGCCACGCGCCGTACGGGATGGGCGAGTGCGGGATCTGCCACGTCAGGGACGATCCGGCCGACCCCGGTCCCATCACGACCCAGAACGTCACCGAGCTCTGCTTTGGCTGCCACGAGGAGCTTCAAGACGCCATGGCAAAGTCCCGGTATTCCCATGCGGCGGTGGAAGACAGTTGCACCAACTGCCACAACCCGCACAACTCCGCCTACAAGAAGCTCCTGATCGCCGAGCCTCCCTCCCTCTGCGCCCAGTGCCATCAGGACATCTGGGACGAGGCGACCAAGGCCCCGGTACAGCACCGCGCGGTCCGTGACGGCAAGAGCTGCCTCAACTGCCATTCACCCCACGCTTCCAACGTGGACAGCCTCCTCCTGGACCTGCCGTACAACCTCTGTGTGACCTGCCACGGCAAGGACGGCGTCAAGGACGAGCAGGGCAAGACACTGACCAACATCGCCGCCCTGCTGGCCAGCAACCCCGTGATCCACGGGCCGGTGGCTGACAAGGATTGCAGCGCCTGCCACACGCCCCATGGGGGAAAGTACTTCCGCCTCCTGACGACGGAGTACCCGGCCACGTTCTACTCGCCCTTCGACCCCAAGAGCTACGCCCTCTGCTTCACCTGTCACAACAGTGAGATCGTTGCGGTGGAAAGGACAACGACGCTCACGGGTTTCCGTGACGGCAACCGGAATCTCCACTACGTCCATGTCAACAAGAAAGAACGCGGCCGGACCTGCCGTGCCTGCCACGAGGTTCACGCGGCCCCCCAGCCCCACCTGATCCGCAACGGCGTCCCCTACGGCAAGTCCGGCTGGATCCTCAAGATCAACTACACCCCGCTGCCCAACGGCGGCCGGTGCGAAAAGACCTGCCACGGTGCCTTCACCTACGACCGGACCAAGGGCACGGCGTCCGGAGGAAGCTCGTGAGGCGGGGGGTCGCGGGCTTCACCCCGGTCCTCTTGGCCCTGACCATGGGATTGGCCTTCGTCAAGGTCGGTACCGTGATCCCCAACCCCGACCTCCCCGGCCTCGACGGGAGTGAGCATGCCCTGGTCGATCGGCAACGGTTGACAGTCTTCCTGTTCTTCGACCCTGCCCAGCCCCGTTGCCTGGAGGTCATGCGGGAGATGGGGGGCCTCCAGGGTAGCTTCCCCAAGGAAAAGGTCCGCTGGGTCGGTATCGTCTCCGACCGGTTCGATCCGGCCAAGGCTGTAACGGCAGCGCGGGAGGCCGGCCTGGGCCTGGAGCTGCTGACCGACAGGGGCGACCAGCTCTACGGTGCCCTCGAGGTGCGCCTGTACCCCACCGTCGGCATCGTGGACACCAAGGGCGTCCTCAGGGCCTACCTTCCCTACCACAAGGTCAATTTCACCGGTGCTCTCGATGCCGAGATCCGGCACGCCCTGGGCGAGATCGACGATGCCGCGCTCGAGCGCGCGCTCCACCCGCAGGCCGCGGACATCGGAACCAAGCAGGCCGAGGCGGGAAGGTACCTTCGGTTCGCCGAGATGCTGTGGAAGATGGGCAAGAGGGACAAGGCCATCGCCAAGGCACGCGAAGCTGCCGGGATCGCTCCCGGCTCCGCGGCGGCTCACGCCCTCCTTGGCAGCTACCTGGCCGGCGCCGGCGACTGCGAGAAAGCCCGCCCGGAGCTGGAGAAGGCCCTCCAGCTCGACCCGGACAACGAGCAGGCCCGCAAGGCCATGGAGGCGTGCCCGAAGCAGGGGCCGTAACTCCGGACCCCGCCAGGCGCGCCAGGCCCTGGAGGGCATGTTTTGCGGGGCTTGCCACCCCGGCACCTGGTGGAGCGGCAGCTTCGAAAACGCGAGACAAGACGGTGAGGCCTGCAAGAAGGGCCAGGGACGGCGTCTTGGCGAGACCCCATGCCGGATCGGGATCCTGCAGGCCGGCGACACGGCTTTCAGGCAGAGGGCTCAGCGCCAGCAGCTGAAGGATCACCATCGACCTTGGTTGGGGCTTCGCCACCCCGGGGATCGCCTTCCCACCGGACGGTTGCACGGGCCGCCATCCGAGGGGAGCGCCTCCGACTCGTCCATGGTTGCTCAACTGGCACGATTTCTGCTGTATCCTGGCAAAGAGGGCGGATGGGCGCCGCAACTGCGGATCTTCAGCGCCCGGGGGGGACTCGGTGGGGAAAAGTTCGCACGTCGTGGGTTTCGGCGAGGACCCGGACTGGGATACCGGCCGGGCTGCCGGGGCCGCCTTCGGCCGGCTCCGAGGGGTGGTCGCAGCCGGCCACGGCCTCCTGGAACAGGGCACGGAGGGCTACCAGAAGGCGCTGGAGAGCTCCTGCGCCCAGATCGGGGTGCCGGTGGGGCTGCTCTTCATCCTCCGCCCGGAGGGGGATACCCTCGAGCTCATGGCGAGCCAGGGGATTCCCTGCTGCCAGGGGGACGTCCCGACCATCGGGGTGCAGGAGGGTCTTTCCGGATGGGTCGCCGCCGCGCGGACCATGGTCGTCGTCAACGACGTGGAGGACGACGGCCGGTTCGGCCCGGTGTCGGCGCTCGGGTACCGGCGCCTGTCCGCCATCAGCGTGCCGCTCGAGCACGACGGTGACCTGCTCGGCGTCCTCACGCTGGCGAGCCCCCAACCCAACGCGTTCGCCACCGAGGATCTGCTGGTGGTGGAGGCGCTGGCGACAAACCTCTCGCTGGGGCTCCGGTGCCGGGAGTACCGGGAGGCCGAGGCCCGGAACTACCTCGGTATCATCCGTGGGCTCGCCACGGCGCTGGAGGCCAAGGACGCGGTGACGCGAGGTCACTCGGCGAGAGTCGCCCACATGTGCCACCACATCGGGCTTGCCCTCGGCGTGGAACAGCCCGCACTGGAACGTCTGGAAGTGGCTGCTTCGCTCCACGACCTGGGCAAGATCGGCGTCCCCGAGGCCGTGCTGAACAAGCCCGGGCCGCTCGATTCTCACGAGCTGGAGCTGATACGGCGTCATCCCGCCGTGGGGGCGGAGATGCTGGAGGAGATCCCGCTGCTCTCGGATCTGGCACCGGTGGTGCGGGGCCACCACGAGCGCTTCGGTGGAGGAGGCTATCCGGACGGCCTTGAGGGCCACGGGATCCCGCTCCACAGCCGGATCATTGCGGTGGCCGACGCTCTCGATGCCATGCTCATGCCGAGGCCCTACCGCCGGGACCGGACGGTGGACGAAGCGCTGGCCGAGCTTCGGGAGTGCTCGGGAACCCACTTCGATCCGCGGGTCGTGGAGGCCCTGACCCGGGTTGTGACCGCGGAGGGTTGCGGCCACTTCTTCTCGCCGCTCCCGCCGGCCTGCTGCACCGTCACTTGACGTGACAGGTGGTACAGAGCTGGCTGCCGTCGTTCGGTATCCGGAGGAAGGGGACGTTGGCCGGGTCATGGACGTTGTGGCAGGTGGGGCACTCCACCTTTCCGGCGTAGAGCGGGACCAGCGCCCATCCGGCGTTCAGGTCCGGCGGCGTGTTGAACATGGGGTCCTGCGCGGTGGTCGGGTAGGTCATGGCGATGGGATGATCATCGGAGAGGTCCGTTCCCTGCCAGACCGGTGGAGGATCCCCGTAGATCGGCCCGTGGCAACGCCGGCAGTTGGGGTAGGAGGATGTGTCCGGGATGCCACCAGGTCCAGGGGCGTTGATCAGGTCGTGCTTGGTGCTCCCGGTGATACCGTTGACCACCGCCGTTCCGTTGGTTCCGTCATGGCATCCGAGGCACAGCATGGAAACCGTGGTGTTGGGGTTGCCAGGCGTCGTGTCCATGGTGGGGCTGGTGTAGACGGTAAAGGTCTCGTTGGTGTCGATGAAGCGGTTCCACAGCGGCGCCTGGATGGGTAGCGTCGGATTGGCAAAGTGCGGTGTGTGGCAGAACACGCAGACCCGGTCGGAGTACGGATCCACGCCAGTGGTGGAAAGATCGTGCTTCGAACCGAGAATGCTGGCGCCGATGACGACGCCGGTGGAAACCATGAAAACGACGATCCCAAGGCCGGCGGTCAGTCGAAACCGCAAGCCGCGCTTCTCATGAACGGTCCAATGTTTCGCCATATGTCGTGGTCCTCATGCGGTCAACGTTCCAGGCCCTGCACTGCCTGAAGCCAGTTACAAGAACCGTGCCAGGTTGAACGGCGTTGGAAGAGACCGCGGTTGGGCCGAGATCTCCACGTTTTTTCAGTTGGCCCCCGCCAGCACGGTGGGGACACCTGCGCAATGAAGGGGGCCATGTGGGGATCTTTACCCACCAGGCGGGTGGCTTCTGCCACGAAACGAGAGAGCCGTCCTGCCGGGTTCCGGTGGCCTTGCCACGAACTGTCCCGCTCTGGGAAAAGGAAGGGGGCGGGCTCTCGATGGGTTTACACCGCGAGGCTCCAGGTCCACCGCCCGGGCCCCTCGCCTCCCTGATGTGGGTAGAATGGTGCATGACCTGGGCTGAGGGCAGGGCCGACGACCGGTTTCACGGGACGGAGCTTCCGGCTTCAGGAAGAGTCGGTCCGACGGTGACTGTCAACATCGCGGCTGTGTTGTCCACCGTTGTTTTTCTCCCCGCCGCCGAGGCCTCGGCTTCCGGTGCCGTTTTCGTCCAGCCGCCGCCCTTTGCGGAGAGGTTCTGGTTTCTCGCTCTTCTGGTCTTCGTCACGACCCTGCTGGTCGCCTTGCTGGCCCGGTGGCAGCTGGCAAGCCACCGGAAGGTCAAGGAACGGCTCGAGCATGAGGTCCAGATCCGCACGGAGGAGATCGAACGAACGAGTGAGATCCTCCGGCGCATCAACGAGGGGATCGGCCTCGAGGAGATCCTCGATCTCGTCTACGAGTCGTTTCGTCCCTTGATCCCGTACAACCGCATCGGCTATGCCGAGCTCCTCGACGATGACACCAGGGTGGGTTCGGTGTGGACCCGTACCGACGCCGACGAGCCCCTGATCCCCGTGGGCTTCGAGGTGCCTATCGGAAAGACCAGCTTAGGTGGCGTCCTCGAACGTGGCGAGCCCAGGATTCTCAACGACCTGGAGGCCTATCTTCACGATCACCCTGGCTCGCTCTCGACCCGCCTCATCGTCAAAGAGGGCATGCGTTCCAGCCTGACGGTGCCACTTCGCGGGCTCGACCGCGCGCAGGGCTTTCTCTTCTTCTCCTGCCGCCGCACGAATGTGTACACCGCCGACCACGTGCGGATCATTCAACGGCTGGCCTCCCAGCTGGCGGTCATCATCGGCAAGTCCCGTCTCCACGAGGAGCTGGTGGTCACCACCTGGAACCTCGAAGAAGCCAACCGGCGCCTGGAAGAGCTGGCGACCTCCGACGCCCTGACGGGCTTGGGGAACCGCCGCTTCTTCGAGGAACGCTTGGAGGCCGAGTGGCGCCGTCAGATGCGCCTGGGACGCTCCCTGGCCCTGCTCATGGTCGACGTGGACCATTTCAAGAAGTACAACGACGCCAGGGGCCACCAGGAGGGCGACTTCTGCCTGCAGAAGATCTCCGCCATCCTCCAGTCCATGACGCGGCGGGCCGGCGATGTGGTCGCCCGATGGGGTGGCGAGGAGCTCGCCGTCCTTCTCCCGGAGATGGAGCTCGAACAGGCCTGCGAGGTGGCGGAGAACCTCCGCCGGGCGGTCGAGGAGGCGCATCTTGATCACCCGGCTTCTCCGGTCGCTCCAGTGGTCACCATCAGTGTCGGTTGTACCGCCACCGTCCCGACCCCGAATCGTGCTCCCCAGGAGCTCGTGACGACAGCAGACGCCGCCCTCTACCGGGCCAAGGCCTCGGGGCGAAACCGCGTGGAGGGCTGCGGACCGTAGGACGAAGATCCGAGGATACGGCGCAGCTCGGGCCCGCGGGTCGCCTTGGACTCTCCTCGCTGTCCATTATTCGTCCAACCGCGCAAGTTAGGGTATGCTTTGGGTGTAAAGGAGGGCCGAAGGGGGAGCCCGGCCACGGGCTGTTTCCGCCGGATCATGGGTTTCGTAGGCCGTCTCGAGGATCTCGCCGTCGCCGACATCTTTCAAATCGTCGCGCTGGGGAAGCGTACGGGGAAGCTGACCCTGACGCGCAGGAAGGACCAGGGACTCGTGGTCTTCCGCAACGGCGGCATCGTCTTCTGCCAGACCAACGCCATCCACGAGACCCTCGGGAGCATCCTGGTCAACCGCCACTACATCGACGAGGCTACCCTCCTGGCCGCCCTGGACGTCCAGCAGGCCTCGGACAGCCCCCGTCCGCTGGGAAGCATCCTGGTGGAAATGGATGCCATCTCGCCGGAGACCCTCCGGGACGTGGCCTACGAGCAGGTCAAGGCCGTTCTCTCCGAGCTCCTGCTCTGGGACAGCGGGGTCTTCCAGTTCGAATCCGTGGAGCTGGAAGAGGTGTTCAAGACCGCCTTCGACACCAGCGAGTTCCTGGTGGAGGATGGCCTCCGCACCGAGGAAGTCCTCCTGGACCTCCTGACCCAGCTGGATCGTTCGGCCTTCGAAGACCTCTCCGCGGGACCGGAGGCCGGGACCTCGGGCCTCGAGCTCCGGGCGCCGTCATCGGGCGGAGAAGAGCCCCCCGGCCGGCGAACGCGATCGCACGGCTTCGCATCACTGAAGGGCATCATGACCGAGCTCCGGAACCGTCCGGTCACATTCACGGGAGAGCTGACGCTGATGTTGCTCCGGTACACGGCGGAGTTGGTCAACCGGGCGGTTCTCTTCGGCGTTCGCGGCGACGTTCTCGTGGGCATCGGGCAGTTCGGGATCGAGGTGGAGGGAGTATCCGCCGACCAGCGCGTGCGGTCCATCCAGATACCCACCAACGAGCCTTCTGTCCTCGCCGACGTGGTCCGCCGCCGGGAGCCCTACCGCGGGCGCCTGGCCAGGACACCCTTCAACAACTACCTGGTGGGCGAGCTCGGCGGCATGGCCCCCCGCGAGGTGATCGCTGTCCCCATCGTCGTCGAGGGCAAGGTCGTCGCCGTCGTCTACGGCGACAACCTCCCCTCCGATACTCCCATCGGACCCATCGAGGGTCTCGAGCTCCTGATGCTCCAGGCGGGCCTGATTATCGAGAAGAACCGCCTGATACAACGCCTGAGCGAGCTTCGTACGGTGGAGCCCTGATCGGCTGCGATATCATGCCCCGGTGACCGCACGAGGAAAGAAACAACGCCAGCGTGAAGGGGCGGCACCGCCGTGGTGGACCGCACCGGCCGTGCCGAGGCGCTGGACCAGGGGCTGGGTGGTAGCTCTCCTGCTGCTGACCCTCGCCGTCGGCGCCACGCGCCTGGCCTCTCTTCCCGGTTCCCTGTGGCATCAGGACGAGGTCGAGTTTGCCAGCGCCGTCCTCAGCTTCGACATCACCTGGAATCGCCCCCACCCGCCCTGGTTTCCCCTGTGGATCGTTCTCGGCAAGGCTGTCCACGGCAGCTCCGGCCTCCCCGCCGGGCGCAGCCTCCAGCTACTCAGCGCCGTCTTCTCCACCGCGACCCTGATCCCGCTGACACTCCTGTGGGGGTTATGGCTCCGCCGCGAGCTGGCCGTGGCGGCCTCCCTGCTCTTCCTCTTTCTCCCGGGCGTCTGGATGCTCTCCGGACGGGCCTTCACCGACACCCCGGCCCTGGCCCTCCTGGCTGCCGCCCTGGCGTGTTGGCTCGATCCCGGCGCTAACCGGAAAAAGACCACCCTCGGCTCGTTCCTTGCCGGGCTGACCATCCTCGTCCGGCCACACCACGCCGCGCTCCTCGCGGGTCCCCTCATCGTCGCCTGGAGGCGGGGCGCCAGCCGCCGGGCGCTCCTTCTTCCGGCGGCTGCCCTGGGCATTGCGGGCACCGGCGGCCTTCTGCTCTGGGGTGGATCACCCTCGCTGCTCTGGAAGGCCCTTCGGCTTCATGCGACGTACCAGGAAGCCGGCCTGGGGTCGACCTCCCATACCTTCGCCAATCTGGGCCTGGCACGGATCCTCCTCAACTCCTGGACCACCGTCGTGTGGCTGCTCCTGGCCTGCGCCGGAGCGGTCGTCCTCCGGAGGTTCTCGCGCCGCCCAACGGGAGGGCTCCTCTGGGCCACGCTGGCACCCGCCGCGATCCTCGCGGTCACCGTGGTCAATCCCATCATGCCGCGCTACTGGCTACCCTTCATGGCGCTCAGCTCGGGCCTCGTCCTGGCGGCCGTGGCGTCCGCCGCCCGGATGTGGAGCCTTCCCATGGCCGGCCTGGCCGTGGCCCTCTCGGCCTGGACCGTCGTCCCGGCGCTGGCCAGCTTCCGTACCGAGATCTCCCCACCTTTCCGCGGCCTGGCCGAGGCCGAGCGCCTGGCCCGGGGCCGTGGATGGAACGTGGTGGCGGACTTCAACCTGTACCCGTTCGCCGAGTTCCGTCGCCTGGAAGGCCGCCTCTTTCTGCCCGTGAGCTACGACGTTGAGCTTGGCCGCAACAAGGGCATCCCGCCCCCCTGGAGCGTGGTGGCCCTCTACACCGACCATCAGGACCGCTTCATCGTCGAGGGCGACCGGCCCATGGTCTTTCGCAGCCACACGCCCCTGCTCCACCGTCTCATGCCGGGGCCCTACTTGACGACCACCGTCGTCCCGGCAGCCAGGGTCCGCCCCGCCCGCCGCCGCCTCCCGAACGAGACGCCGCCATAAGTCTCCGGGCACGAGGACCACGCTTCCCGATCGGTTTCATCGCGAGACCGCCGGGAGGGGGAGGAAACGCCGCAGGGCGATGTCCGCGAAGCGGGCGCACTCCCATCGCCCCCGACCCCCCTCCCGCCCCGAATGCCTCCACCTCACGTCCATATTCTTCCGTCCCAAGGGTTCGGGAGGGATTCGTCGCGAGGGTGCCGTGAGGACCGTCAGTGTGGTGATTCGACCGGGGTCCGCACCGTTGGCGACGGTCCTGCTGCAACGGGAGAAGTACGGCGCGTGGCGGCGTCTTCTCGATCCGGTCGCTCGACGTGCCTCAAGCACGCCTGCGCTCCCGGATCGTGCGAGGACGCCACCACGCACCGCACCTCTCCCGTTTCGCGACGGACCTCACCAACGATGCTGCCCCGCGCCGCCGAGGCGTACCCCAGGTACGCCGCAGGCGCCGCCGCCGGAAAAAACGCCGCAATGGCGGCCCCGGCCAACACAAGCTCGTTCCCAACACCCACTCCCCACGGCCAGCCGCCGCAAACCAGTGGCGTCCGGTCTCCCCAGTGCTGTGCCCGCAAAGCGGACGAGCTCCCACCGCCCCAGCAATTCCTGACGCCCGTCCCCGGGGCGACGGCCAGCACCCAATACCGACTCGTCTTCCCGTCCCGGCGGATTCGGGAGGATTTCGTAACGAGGCCGCCGTGAGGACCGTCAGTGTGGTGTTTCGACCAAGGCGCCGCCGAGGCGTACCCCAGGTACGCCGCAGGCGCCGCCGCCGGAAGAAACGCCGCAATGGCGGCCCTCACGGCGGCCGCAGTAGAAATCCTCCCGAATCCGCCGGGACCCCTAGACCCAACCCCGAAGCCGGCAGGCGGTGGCGACGCGCTGGATGGCGATCATGTAAGCAGCGTCGCGCATGTACTCGCCCGTGTCGTCGGCCAGGTCAGCCACGGCGTGGAAGGCCGTGGTCATTTTCTGGTCGAGCCGCTGGAGCACCTCGTCCTTGGGCCAGTAGAAGTTGGTATTGGACTGGACCTGCTCGAAGTAGGAGCAGGTGACACCGCCGGCGTTGCACAGGAAGTCGGGAATGACGAAGATCCCCTTCTCCTTGAGGATGGCGTCCGCCTCCGGCGTCGTCGGGCCGTTGGCGCCCTCGGCGAGCAGCCGGACCGCCGGCTTGATCCTCTGAGCGGTTTCGCCGGTCACCTGGTTCTCCAGGGCCGCGGGAATCAGGATCTCGGCCTCCTGCTCGATCCAGGCATCGGCCTCCAGCACACCGTAGCCGGCGGCACGGGCCTTGTCCTTGTCGATGGAGCCGAAGCGGTCGGTGATGGAGAGGAGGAACGCCACGTCCACACCGTCGCCCTTGGCGAAGGTGTAGGCCCTTCGATCGTTGTTGTCCCAGGAAGCCACGGCCACCACGGTGCCGCCGAGCTCGATCAGCTTCTTGGCGGCGTACTGGGCCACGTTGCCGAAACCCTGGATGGATGCACGGACGCCCTTGGTGTCGATGCCCAGCCGCTTGAGAGCCTCACGGACAGCGTAGATGACTCCGAAACCGGTGGCCTCGGTGCGGCCAAGGGACCCCCCGACCTCCACCGGCTTGCCCGTGATGAAGCCCGGCGCATGGCCGCCCGTGATCTTCTCGTACTCGTCCATCATCCACACCATGTGCTGCGGGTTGGTCATGACGTCGGGCGCCGGAACGTCCTGGACCGGACCGATGTTCCGGACAACCTGGCGGACCCAGCCGCGGCACAGCTGCTCCTGCTCGCGCGGGGAGAGATTCGGAGGGTTGCAGATGACGCCACCCTTGCCGCCGCCCAGGGGGATGTCGACCACGGCGCACTTCCAGGTCATCCACATGGCCAGGGCGCGGACCGTATCGACGGTCTCCTGGGGGTGGAAGCGAATGCCGCCCTTGGCCGGACCCCGCGCGTCGTTGTGCTGCACCCGGTAGCCCTTGAAGACCTGCACCGAGCCGTCCTCCATGTGCACGGGGATCAGGAAGTGGTATTCCCGGAGGGGCCACCTGAGAAGCTCCCGGGAGCCGCCGTCCAGTTGCAACTTTTCCGCAACGGCGTCGAACTGCGCCTGGGCCATCTCGAACGCGTTGAACTGCTTCGTCATTATCGTTTCCTCCACTGCCGGTTCGCATCCATCATAGCGCAGGCCCAGGGCCGATCGCGCGCCTCCCGGCGGCCTCTACTCCGGCCGCCGTGCTCACTCCCGCCTCCCACGTATCGAATACCGCCTGCCGTGGTCCAATCCCCGAGCGGCAGCCGGCGCCAGACGGAGCTTATACGCCCCGCGTCAGGGAAGGTCAACCCCTCGGCCGCGAATTTGTGAACACATTCACAAGTCCGTGGCATTCCACCCTTCCACGTCCTGCTATGCTGGTCCCGGAAAGTCCGGCGGGGCAACCTGGTGAGAAACCAGGGCGGTCGCGCCGCCGTAAGGGGAGGGGTCGCGCGACCCCTCGGGAACCGACGCCACCGGGATGGAACCCCGGGAAGGCGCCCGGGTCCGGATCGGGCGGGAAGCTCGACGGACCTCCCGAGCCGGAACACCCGCCGGGCCGGGCCCGCCGTGAAGACGGCGGGGGCCCCCGCGCCTGGGGCCGGAGGTGGTAGCGCATGAGAGCTCGAAGGAGCAGAATCCTCGCCGGCATGCTTGTGTCGATGGTGGCCACGGCCTGGGCCGCCGGACCACGGCGTGTCATCTCTTTGGGTCCCAGCCTGACGGAAACCGTCTTCGCCCTGGGGTGCAGTGATCGCGTCGCCGGTGTCGGCGACTACGCCCAGTGGCCCCCCGAGGTCCGGAAGCTTCCCCGCCTCGGCGGTCTGTACAACCCCAGTCTGGAGCGGATCCTCGCCCTTGAGCCCGACCTCGTCCTCCTTCCCTCTCCCATGCCCCGGCTCCAGGCCGCCTGCCGCCGGGCCGGCGTTACCGTGGCGATCGTTCCCGTCAGGAGCCTTCACGGCGTTCTGGCCGCCATCGAGCGAGTGGCAAAGCTCCTTCACTGCCCGGAGCGGGGCCGCGCCCTGGCGGCTTCCATCTCGCGCAGGCTCGCCGCCGTCCGCCACCGCACGGCAGGTCTCCCGCGCCGGCGTGTCCTGCTCCAGGTGGGACAGGCGCCGGGACCCGGCCTTCAGGGGATGACCGTGGCTGGAGGTGGGACCTTCCTGTCGGATCTCGCGGCGGCCGCCGGCGGCACCAACGTTTTCCAAGATCCCGGGATGCGCTATTTCCGGCCCTCGCTGGAGAGCGTCGTCACGGCCCGGCCCGAGGTCGTCCTGCTCTTCGACGCCTCGGCGCCCGACCCGCGGGCGGCCGGCGAGGCAGCCCGGAAAGCTTGGGCGGCCCTCCTGCCGCCCCCTCGGACCCCGGAGGTCCACGTGCTGACGGACCAGGTCTTCGTCCTTCCCGGACCCAGGGTGGCCGAAGCCGCCGAAGGTCTTGAGCGCCGTCTTCACCCGGGAGCCACGGCCCCATGAAGCTCCGGACCTCCGAGCTGATCTTCTCCTGGGACCCCACCGTGCCGCCGGCCATCGACACGCTCTCCCTGGAGCTGTCCCCCGGCCAGCTGACCGTGGTGGCCGGTCCCAACGGCAGTGGCAAATCGACCCTCCTGGCGCTCCTGTCCGGCTTGATCCAGCCGGACGCCGGCATCGTGGAGCTGGACGGCGCCGCCATGACGCGGATCCCACGGCGGCAACGGGCCCGCCTGCTGGCGTACCTGCCGCAACAGGTGACGCCCCTGTACGATCTTTCCGTGCGCGAGCTGGTGGCCTCCGGGCGCTATCCATGGGCAGGCCCCTGGGGAGGGGCCGACCCCGGCCGTGACGACGCGGTTCGCCGCGCCTTGGAGGCCACCGACACCGTGCACCTGGCCCACCGGGGCTTCGGCTCCCTTTCCGGCGGGGAGCGCCAGCGTTGCCTGGTCGCCGCCGTGCTGGCCCAGGAACCGCGGTGGCTCCTCCTGGACGAGCCAACGGCTTCCCTGGACCTCCACCATGCCGCGGGGGTCTTCCGCGTCCTTCAGCGGACAGCCCGGCAGGGGCGCGGCGTCGTGGCCGTCACCCACGACCTCAACCTCGCCGGCCTCTTCGCCGATCGCATCGTTCTCCTCTCGGGCGGACGAAAACACGCCGAGGGCTCTGCGGAGCAGGTGTTGCGCCAGGAGGTGCTCGCGGCGGCCTACGGTGCCGAGCTCGTCGTCGTCCGACACCCCGTCAGCGGCCGGCCGGCCGTGCTGCCCGGCCCGGCGGAGGCCCCATGAGCCGCGGCGGGCGCCTCGTCTGGACAGCCCTGGTGCTCCTGGCCCTGGCCGTACCCCTCGCTGCCCCCCTCCTGGGACCGGTGCACCTGGCGCCCCACCAGCTGCTGGATGCCGTCCTTCATCCGGCCACCGCCGATCCCCTGGCCGTCCAGATCCTCGGCCTGCGCCTCCCGCGGACCGTCCTGGCGTTCCTGGCGGGCGCCTGTTTGGCCGTGGCCGGGGCCGCCTTCCAGACCCTGCTCGGCAACCCCCTGGCCACCCCCTACACCGTTGGCGTCGCCTCGGCCGGCTCCTTCGGTGCGTTCCTCGCCCTGGCCTTCCCCTCCCTCGCGCTGCTGGGGCCCCTGGGCTCCGTGCCGGTCCAGGCCCTCCTGTGGGCCTCCCTCGAGCTGGTCTTCCTGGTCGCCCTGGCGCGAAGGGCCCAGTGGGGGCCGACGGCGCTGGTCCTGGCCGGGGTCACCCTCAACTTCCTCTTCGCCGGCGCCACACTGCTGGTGCGGCTCGTGGCCAGCCCCTTCCGGCTCGCGGCGATGGAGCGCTGGCTGATGGGATCTCTCGATGTGGTCGGCTGGACGCCCGTGGTCACGACGGCTTTCCTGGCCCTGCCGGCTCTCCTCGTGCTGGGCGCCTCGGCGCCTGTGCTGGACCAGCTGGCCCTGGGCCCGGGCATGGCCCATGGCCGCGGCGTCTCCGTCCGGCGGTGGCAACCGGTCATCCTGGCCGCCGGCGCCTGGGTGACGGCCGCCATCGTCGCCCGTACCGGACCCATCGCCTTCGTCGGGCTGGTGGTACCCCACGCCGTCCGCGCGGTTTTCGGCGCGGCCCATCGGCGCGTTTTCACCGCCGGCGCCCTGGCCGGAGGCGCCGGCCTCGTCCTCTGCGATACCCTGGCGCGGACCCTATCCCTGCCCGGCGGCGGCGAGATCCCAGTGGGCGTTCTCACGGCCCTGATCGGCGGCCCCGTCTTCCTCCTCCTCCTCTCCCGCCGCTTCGGCACCACCCCACGTGCCTGAGCTCCGGCCGCCCTTCCCGTGGAGTGCCACTCACGCACTTCTCTCCTCGGCGTCAAGGGATCGCCGGCGCGCTTGGGAGAAGTACGTGGGCGGCACGTCCCGTCCGGCTGTCCCTTCGCCCGGGGAGTGGGTTCACCACCCCGACCGGAGCAGGTCGCGACGGGTGGCACGTGCCAACCATGTACTTCTCCCGATGTCGTTTAGCTCCACCGTGACGTCGAGGGGAGAAGTGCATGATTGGCACTGCACGGCGACACCGGTGGCAGAAGGTGTCGGCCCTCCTGAGAAGCGTCCCGCACCGGACTCCGGCGGGCGCCTTCGACGCCTCGTCCTTCCGACGACGTTGCGCCCGCCGGAGGAGGACGGCGTTACCTTGCGGACGCTTCCGGTCCGCAAGGTAACGGACGCCGGAGCTGAACGAAGAGGCGTCCCGCAGGTTTCCGCCGGCGCGTGTCTATACTGCCGCCATGACCGCACCGCTTCGCATCGTGCATGCCCTGGAGAAGAACCGGCTGACCACGGGGTCGGTGGTGCAGATGCTGGAGGCGGCGCGCGGGCTGGCCGCGCGGGGCCATCGCGTCACGGTTGTCAGCCGGCCGGGGGGCGATCTCGAGGCCGCCTGCGGCGGGGACAGCCTGGAGTTCCTGCCCCTTCCGCTGCGCAGCGAATTCGACCTGGGCTCGGCCCGCGCCTGGCGCCGGGCCATGAGGGCTGAGCGGCCGGACATCGTCCACGTCCACAAGGGGAGGCCCCACTCGCTGGCCCTGCTCGCCGCAGCGGGGTTGGGGCCGCGGCCGGTGCTGGTGGTCAACCGCGGCGTCTCCTTTCCGCTGGATCCCTTCAACAAGTGGAAGTACCGCCACCCGCGCGTGGGCGCCGTCGTCTGCGTGGCCGAGGCCATCCGGGAGATCGTCATCCGCTCCGGCGGCCTGCCGCCAGAGAAGGTCCAGACCATCCACGCGGGAACGGACACGTCCCGATTCGACCCCGCCCGCGTGGACACCACGGCCGTCCGGCGGGAGCTCGGCCTCGGACCGGACGAGCTGCTGGTCACCCAGGTCTCGGTGCGGGACTGGAAGGGCTGGCGCGAGCTCGCGGAGGCCTTCGCGCTCGTGGCGGACACCCATCCACGCGCCCGCCTGCTGCTCGTGGGGTGCGAGCCCGAGGCCGAGCGGGAGAAGGTCGTCTCGGCCGCCGGGGAGTTGGGGACCGCGGACCGGCTCCTGACGCTGCCCTACCGCACGGATATGCCCGAGGTGCTCGGGGCCTCGGACATCGTCGCCGACGCCTCCTGGGCCGGCACGGGTATCACCGGCACCATCCGCGAGGCCATGGCCATGGAGCGTGCCGTGCTCGCCACCGACTGTGCCGGCAACCGCGAGCTCGTCCTCGACGGCGAGGTGGGGCTTCTGGTTCCCCAGAAGGACGTGGCCGCCCTGGCCTCGGCCCTCGACCGGCTCCTGTCCGATGCCGCGCTGCGGGATCGCATGGGGGCAGCCGGCCGGCGCCGGGTGCTTGAGGGGTTTTCGACCGAGGTCCGGCTCCAGCGGCTTGAAGATCTCTACATCCGGCTCTGTGCTGAGCCGCGCCGACATTGATCGCGGGGCTGCCCGGCTCCTCGCCGGCTGCGGCTCCCGGGCGCTCACCGGCGGTTTCCGAGGGATTGGAACCGTTCCAGGGCACGCGCCGTCGGCCGCGACCTGGAGATCCTCGCCGTGAAGTACACGAGATCGAAGGCCTCACTGGGTACGAGGACTGCCTCGGTGTCCTGGGCGCGCCACCCTCGAGGCTGCCCGAGCCAGTCCTCGGCGGCGGAGCCACGCTCCACATCCCGCAGATCGGTCAGGAAGAGGGGCGCTCCAACCCGGGCCATGGCGCCATCCATGGTGTCTTCGGGGGGCCTGTCGAAGTGGCGCTCCCCCGGGGGAAGGCTGGCCGGGAAAGAACCCGTTCCGAAGGTACCACCGATGGCGAGGTAGCGTTCTCCAAGCTGTTTGCTCAGCTCGATTCCCATCGGCTCCAACGGCCCCTCCGCGAGGCCTGGCATCCGAAAGGGCGCCTTGGCCACGTGCAGGTTGTGGGCCCAGAGGATCGCCCTGCCACCGGGAGCCTCCCGCTCGAGAATCCACAGGATGGCTTGCGCCATGCCGTGCTCCCGGATGATCCCGCCCTTCTCCCGGTCAGCGGATGAGAAGAGCTTGTTTCCCATCCTCCCGACCTCGGCCAGCCACAGAAGCCGGTCAGACTCGGACTTCGAGAAAACCGGGGCAAGCCTGTCCCTGCTGGCCCCGACAAGCCTCACGAGCTCCTCGTAGCTCTCGGCCAACTCCTCTCGCCGCCTTTCCGGCAGAGCCGCATACCGTTCCCACGTGGCCGGCCAGAAGTCACCCTCCTGGAGATCAAGGCCGAGGGTTCCGCCGTCCAGCCGAACACCGACCCCGGCCGATCTCAGGGAATCGAGAACGGTGCGAACCCCAGGGGCGGGCGCTGTGATGTCCATGCCAAAGACGCGAACCCGTCGATCCGGCGGGCGGCTCTCGTTGAAGGTCCGGAGCCAACGCATGAGGTCCAGCATCTCCTCCGTGTCCCAGAGGTACCAGCCCGCCAGGCGGCTCATGATCTCTTGCAGGTCGCCTTCCCCGGACGAAACGTACCGGTCGAGGGACTGTGCGTGCGGGAAGCTTTCCTCCAGGATCAGGACACGGAATCCCAGCTCTTCCACCAGGTGGCGGACCAGGAGCTTCTTGAGCAGGAGTTGCTCCCGGGTGTCGTGCCGGCTCTCGCCGAGGCCTATGACCGTTGCCCCTGCGATGGAAGCGCGGAGCGCCCCGCGGGTGATCGCAGGCAGTGGTGCGTCGAAGCTTCCAATGGGGATCAAGTGCCTGGAGGTCCAGCCGATGAAGCTCCGGGTTGCCGACGGCCTGCTCCCGGCGCCCCCACATGCGAGGCTGACCGCCAGGAGGCCGTGCAGAAGAACCCGCCTTATCTGGAACATCCCCGCCAGTATATCAGCAGGAAGGGCCATGCCGCCGCGCAGGCACACAGATCCCGCGTGAGGGCCGGGAGCTGCGGGTCGTTTCCCTCGGGAGACCCATCGGCCGCCGCTCCCTCGGCCAAGGTCCATGAGGGGTGTGTCCCGCGTCCCGGGACATCCCATCGATCCCCGGCCTCCGCGGATTCCTTGGAACGGAAAGGGATCCCTTCTGTACAGGTTTCGGCGCCCATGGATACGTCGAGGGGGCCATGCGGCCCCCTCGACTCTGTCTTGACATGGGAAGAAGCTCAGGCGTCGTTCCGCGTGCCGTTCACGGACCAACCGGTTTTCAAACCGACGACGAAGAGCACGAGGCCCACCATCCCCAGGGCGAACAGGCTGTCACCTGGCACACGCATCCATCGGAGGGTCTGCAGGAATGGCTGCTGGAGGAACTCCGCGGAGCGCGCGTACCACAAACCGTCCTTGATGGAAGCCACGGCCTGTGCTATGCCCACGGGCAGCAGGCTCAGCAGCACCATCATTGCCAGGCCGATGTTGAGCGCCCAGAAGGAGAAGCCCAGCAGCTTGGACTTCCAGACGACGCGCGGGCTCATGGCCCGGAGGCTGAAGAGCATCAGCCCGATTCCCAGCATGCCGTAGACCCCGAAGAGGGCCGTGTGGCCGTGCACCGGGGTCGTGTTGAGCCCCTGCAGGTAGTAGAGAGAGATGGGCGGATTGATCAGGAAGCCGAAGAGGCCGGCACCCACCAGGTTCCAAAATGCGACAGCGACGAAGAAGTAGATCGGCCAGCGATAGTTCTGGACCCACTCTGCGGCCCGGGACTCCCGAAGGCTCTTCATCGCCTCGAAGCCAACCAGCACCAGGGGCACGATCTCCAGGGCGGAGAAGACGGCACCCCAGGCCAGCACGCCCGTGGGGGTGCCGGCGAAGTAGAGGTGGTGCATGGTCCCGATGATCCCGCCGGTCAGGTAGATGGTGCTGGAAAAGATGGCCGCCTTCCCGGCAGTGCTGGCTCGGACCAGTCCCATGCGGGCGAAGAGGAAGGCGATCACCACCGTGGCGAAGACCTCGAAGAAGCCCTCGACCCACAGGTGGACGACCCACCAGCGCCAGTACTCTGCGATGCTCAGGGGCGTGTGCTGTCCCCACATCAGGCCGGCGCCGTAAAAGAGGCCGATGGCCGCGGAGGCCAGCACGAAAAGCCTGAGCAGGGCCCCGCTCTCCCTGTCCGATCTCAGTGCCGGCAGAAGGGCTCGAACGAGGAGGAACAGCCAGATGAACAACCCGGCGAAGAGGAAGGCCTGCCAGAACCGCCCGAGCTCCACGTACTCGTAGCCCTGATGCCCGAACCAGAAGTTCGTGCCCAGGTCCAGCTTCTGCATGGCGCCCATCCACTCGCCCGCCATGGAGCCGCCGACGATGACCAGGAGCGCCACGAAGAGGACATTGACGCCGAGACGCTGGAGCTTCGGCTCCTTGCCGCCGACGGCCGGTGCGATGAACAACCCCGTGGCCAGCCAGGCGGTGGCGATCCAGAAGATGCCCGTCTGGATGTGCCACGTCCGGGTCACCGAGTAGGGGAGCCAGCGGGCCAGGTCGATTCCGAAGAAGCCCTGGCCCTCCACGCCGTAGTGTGCGGTGATGATCCCGACCCCGATCTGGACGAGCATCAGCAGGCAGACGACCCAGAAGTACTTGGTCGTGGCCCTCATGGAAGGCGTCGGTTGAAGGCCGAGGAGCGGATCCGTTTCGGGCACGGCCGTGGGCTCCTCGTCGCGGCCGGCCGCCATGTACCAGACCAGGGCGCCGATTCCCGCCAGAAGACCGACGATGCTGACGAAGGACCAGATGAAGAGGGGTGCCTGGGGCGTGTTGCCCACCAGCTCGTCCGGCGGCCAGTTGTTGGTGTAGCTGACCGTGCTGCCCGGCCGCGAGGCGGTGCAGGCCCAGGAGGTCCAGAAGAAGAAGGCCTCCAGGGCCTTCCGCCGGGCCGGATCGGCAACGGTGGGTTTCCGCATGGCGTAGTCCTCGCGGAGCGTGTCCAGGGAAGGGTCGTCGCCGAAGAGGCCATCGTAGTGCCTTACGACCTGGGCGACCGCCTGGGCCCGGATGGGTGAGATCACCAGGTCTCCCGTGGCCGGATCGTAGGTGTTCCTCCGAAGCTCCCCCTGCACAATCTCTCGAAGCGCCGCCTGCGCCGGGGCGTCGAGCCCGCCATAGGCCTTGCCGTACCTCTCCTGCGCCATCAGGTCGAGGAGGGCCACCGCCTCGCGGTGGAGCCAGTCCGCCGACCAATCCGGGGCCACGTAGGCCCCGTGGCCCCACACCGAGCCCAGATCCTGCCCCCCCGTGCTCTGCCAGACGTTCTGCCCCTCCCGGATCCCCTCACCCGTGAAGACAACCTGCCCGTCGCTCGTGATCACCCGCTTGGGAATCGGCGGGGCCTGAACGTAGATCTGATAGCCGTAGTAGCCCAACACCGCGAACGAGAGGACCACGACCGCGGCGAACCCGAACCAGAGTTTCCGTGTTGATCTCATGTGTGGCTCCTTCTTTCCTCTTTTCTCATGAATAACAATAACGTGAATGATATCTAGTGGAGTTCTGGATATTGAACTCCAAATTTGACGTGAATCCTACGATCATCTATTGTGGATGTCAAGGTCCAACTATCTCGGGGCCACGGCGGTCGACGGCCTCGCACGGAGCCAGCGTCATGAACACGATCTCCCAAACGGCCGAGTACGCGCTCCGGGCTGTGGTGTGTCTGGCGGCCAGGCCCGAACGGCACCTGACGACCCGGGAGATCGCGGAGATCACCCAGGTACCGGCGGATTACCTGTCCAAGGTTCTTCAAACACTCGTCCGCGGCAAGATCGTTCGCTCACGCCGCGGCCTCGGGGGTGGCTTCACCCTGTGCTGCAAGGCCGGGGAGCTGACGATCCTCGATGTGGTCGCCGTGGTGGATCCCATCCAGAGAATCCGGGAGTGCCCCCTCCACCTGGAGGCGCACCGCGACGCCCTGTGTCCGCTGCACCGCCGGCTCGACGAGGCCATGGCCGCCATCGAGGACAGCCTCCGCAATACCACCCTGGCCGAGATCATGAGCGACCCGGACGACCACGTGCCGCTCGGACGGGTTGCTCCCGAGGATGGATCATGGGGAGGGGCCGGCGGCAGCTGAGAGAACACCGGCGAGGACATTGGCCTCCTCAGGGGCGCTCCCGGCGGATCGCCTGGATCATCTGATCGAGCCGTTGCAGAAACCGCGAGCGATCGCGCCTGGTCAGCGGCGGCGGACCGCCCGTTCTCTCGCCCGCACCGCGCAGCTGGGCGAGCAGCTCTCGCGTCGCCAGGGCGTCGCCGATGTTGTCATCGGTGAACGGCTTCCCACTCGGACCGAGGACCTGCGCACCGGCCCTCAGGCACCGGCCGGCGAGGACGATGTCCGCCGTGACAACGAGGTCGCCGGATCCAACATGCTCCGCGATCCAGTCATCCGCCGCGTCGAAACCGCTCCCAACGACCTCGAGCCGGATCCACTCTTCATCGGGGGTCCGCATCCACGAGTTGGTCACCACCGTGACCCGGAGATCGTACCGCTTCGCCACACGGTACACCTCCCCCTTGACCGGGCAGGCATCGGCATCGATGAAAACGTGCAGCACGGGTCCCTCCCCTTGTCCGGACGTCAATGCACGTGCATCGCCAGGTGCGCGGCGGTGACGAGGAGGCACCAGTCACTGGCGCCGACCATCCCCACGATGGAGACCAACGCCTCGCACACCGGCATCAGCCGCAGATCCCCCGGCCTCCGTGCACCTCGGGCCGGCGGTCGCGCAGGAAGAGGCGCCGGGCGTGCGACCGCTCCACTTGGGCGAGGTCAAGCTCACAGGGCAGTGTCTCGCTGGTCCCGCGCCCCGTCCTCGCGACGACCCGTCCCGCTGGCTCGCAGGCGAATGGCTCCCCGGTGAGCTCCAGACACTCCTCCCGGCCCGCCCGGTTGACCTCCCGGTCCTCCGTGGCCCGTTGCTGTGAACGAGCGATCCTCATCTCCCGCCTCCCGCCTCCCATGATCCCATGTCCCGGTTTCCGCCCCATTCCCGCCTCGTCCGGCGCCGTGCCAGCCGGGCATCGCTCACCGCAAGAGACACACGGCACCGGCATGGCCGGGACCGGAAGCCCGGCGTTCAACACGGCCCGCGTGGGGTTCCGGGCGGCTGCTACCATGGGTTCAGATGGTATTCGGATTCCTGGGCGTGGCGGTGGCGGGGCTGATCCTCCTCGGACGCGTGGTGGAGTGGCCCTTCCTCCGCCGCTTGACCGGGGTGCTGGCCCTGGTGGCCCTCGCCTGCTGGGCCGAGTGGGGCGCCGTCGTGTTCTCGGTGGCTGGAAACTTCCGCCGGTGGATCGACGCAGGTGTCGTGGTTGCCGTGGGCCTTCTGATCGTCCGCGGTGCCCTGATCCTCCTCTTCGAGTGGCTGATGGAGGGCCGCCTCGGCCTCGGTGTACCCCGCCTGGCCCGGGACGTCGTGGGCCTGGTGGTCTACCTCCTGGTGGTGGCGGGGGTGCTCCACGCCGTCCTCGGTGTGGAGATCAAGGGGCTGCTGGCAACCTCGGCCGTGGTGACGGTCGTCATCGGGCTGGCGCTGCAGGAGACTCTGGGGACCCTCCTGGCCGGCCTGACCCTGACCTGGGAGCAGCAGCTCCAGCGGGGAACCTGGGTCGAGCTGGAGGGCAAGACCGGCCGCGTGGAAGAGCTGGGGTGGAGGTCGTTGACCCTGAGGACCTTGCTGGGGGAGCGCCTGCTGATTCCCAACTCGACGGTGTCCCGCTCCGAGATCCGGGTGCTGGGAACGGGCGCCAGGCCCGCGGCCGTACCCGTGACGCTCGGCGTGTCGTACGGCGTACCCCCCGATCGGGTCAAGGAGGTGCTCGCCCCCGTGCTGGCCGACCTTCCCATGGCAGCCTCGCGGCCGGCTCCGCAGGTGCTGGTGCGGGAGCTCGGAGAGAGCGCCATCCTCTACGAGTGCCGCGTGTGGACGCTTCAGCCGTGGCGGAAGCCGGAGATCACGGACACGGTGTTGACCAGAGCGTGCGCCGCCCTGGCGCGGGCTGGAATGGAGATCCCCTTCCCGCAACGCACGATCCACGTGCGGAGGGACCGGGAGCCCGAAGACCCCGGCGTCCTCGCCCGGAAGGCCCTGGCGTCCAGCACCCTCTTCGCCGGCCTCCCGGACGACGCCCTCGACCGTCTGGCCGCCCACTCACGGTGGCTTCGCTTCGCGGCGGGCGAGGCCGTGATTCGCGAGGGGGAGGACTCCCGGGCCATGTACCTCATCGCCCATGGAACAGCGTCGGTGCTGCAGAACGGGAAGGAGCTGGCCCACCTTGGAGACGGGGAGCTCTTCGGCGAGATCGCCTTCCTGACCGGCCAGCGCCGTTCGGCCACGATCCGGGCCGCCGGCGAGCTCACCATCGTGGAGATCGACGGTGTCGCCTTGGCGGCCCTCCTGGAGCGCCGCCCCGACCTGGCCGAAGAGCTGGAGCGCCGCATGGCCATGCGGCTCGAGGACCTCGGCCAGGCTCGAATGCGGGGCGAGAGCACGGAGCTCGAGGTGGGCATTCTGCAGCAGCTCGGTTTGCGCCTTCGCCGCCTGGTGAGCGGTGGCCACGACGCCGGCGCTTCCGAAAGCTGAGGCCCCGGGGCCGTGCGGGCCTCCGTCCCGTGGCCCCCGCCGCCCTCCGCGCCGGCTTCACGGTCCCTTGCCGAGTGGTGCGGCCGTGGCGCCTCGTGCTGTAGGATGACGTCATGACGAGGCTCGCCGACGCGGTGCACACCTGGAGGAAGGTCCTGGCCGGGGCTGGCATCGTGGTCTTGGTGTCGCTCGGAGGCGCTGACCTCGCCGCGCAGGAGCAACCCTCCCGGATCCCACAGGCGGCCACGCCGGCCGTGGCAACCGGTCCTGCGGGCGCGACGGCTCCCGAAGCCGTGGCTCCGGAGCCCGCCGGGCCGGGTGGTGACAACGCGGCGGCGAGCGCCGAGGGCACGAAAAAGACCGGCTTCGTCGGCCTGCCCATCCCCATCGCCAACCCGACGCTGCAACAGGGCCTGGCGCTGGTCGGCGCCGCCCTCTACCATCTGGGCCAGGACGCCCCGGCCTCGATGACGGGGGTGGGCGCCCTGTACACCTCCACCAAGAGCTGGGGTTACGGTCTGATACAGAAGGTCTACACCTCCCACGACCGGTGGCGGATCACGGCGGGCGCCCTCCGCCTCAAGCTCAACCTCCGGTTCTACGGCATCGGGGCGAACCCTGGTCCCGACGATCCCTACCTCCCATTCTCCCTGGACGGCAAGGTTTACGGCGCCCAGGTGCTCCGGAGCCTCGGGAAGCACGCCTATCTGGGCGCCGGGTACATCTACCTCTCCAACACGACGGCCTTCGATTTCAAGAACGGTCTCCCCGAAGCTCCCCCCGGGGACCTCGGCCTCGAGCAATCGGTGGCCGTCCTTTCCCTGCCCTTCCTGTGGGATACGCGGGACAATCTCCTCAACCCGAAGCAGGGCAACTACCTCAATGTCACCGCCATCCTCTCCGACCCCGGCATCGGCAGCGATGTGACCTTCCAGCAGTACCGCTTCGGTTACAACCACTACGCCCGTCTCAACGACCGCATGGTCCTGGCTGTCCGCGGAACGGCCTGCGACACCCGCGACAGGGCGCCCTTTTATCTCCTGTGCACACTGGGAGCCGGCGACGGCCTGCGCGGTTTCCCGACCGAGGTCTACTGGAGCGGCTCCACCGCCGCGGGCGTGGCCGAGTGGCGCTGGAGCTTCGCGGGCCGCTGGGGCATGGTCGCCTTCGCCGGCGCCGGCGCCACCGGCCGCAAGATCACCGATCTCAAGCTCGACGACGTGGTCCCGAGCTACGGCGCCGGTATCCGCTTCATGATGGCCAAGGATTACGGCGTCAACATTGGTATCGACTACGGCCGCAGTCACGGCCGTGATGCGATCTACTTTCGCGTCGGCGAGGCCTTCTGAGGCGGCCGGCCCTCCTCTCGGGACCCGCATCCCCTGCCTGAGCGCTTCCAAGCCAACGGCAGCGGGAAGGCGGCTGTGAGAGCCGGAAGCACCTCACCCCTCCTGGAGGGCGCGAACGCTGAGGGGGCCGAGACCGAGGGTGGCGACGGCCTCAGCGGCGGCGTGGGCGCCGGGGATGGTGGTCAGGTAGGGGACGCCGGCCTCCAGGGCGGCGCGGCGGATGGATCCGGCGTCGCGGCGGGCCCGGCGGCCCGCCGTGGTGTTGACCACCAGGGCGATCTCGCCGGCAGCCAGGAGCGAGGGGATATCGGCGTCGTGCTGGCCAACCTTGGCCACGGCCCGGACGCCAGGGATCCCGGCGGCCCCCATGGCAGCCGCCGTACCCTCGGTGGCCAGCAGCTCGAAGCCCAGCTCGCCCCAGCGGGAGGCCAGGGCGGGCAGGCGCGGCTTGTCCCGGTCGGCCAGTGAGAGCAGCACGCCGCCGGCCGAGGGCATCCGCCAGCCCGCCGCCAGGGCGGCCTTGGCGAAGGCCTCCCCGAAGGTACGGCCCCGGCCCATGACCTCGCCCGTGGAGCGCATCTCGGGGCCTGGCAGGGGATCGACCCCAGGGAATCGCTCGAAGGGGAAGACGGGCAGCTTGACCGCCACCTCGGCGGGGATGCCGTCGTGAATGCCCAGGCCGTCCAGGCTCGCACCGGCGCACACCCGGGCGGCCACCTCTGCCCAGGGGATCCCCGTGGCCCGCGCCAGGAAGGGCACCGTGCGGGAAGCGCGCGGGTTGGCCTCGATGATGAAGACGTGGCCCTCCTGGATGGCAAACTGGACGTTCATCAGACCGCGAACGTCGAGGGCCAGGGCCAGCAACCGTACCTGGCGGCGCAGCTCGGCCTGGATCTCCAGGGGCAGGCTGACGGGGGGCGTGACGGCGGCCGAGTCGCCCGAGTGGACGCCGGCCTCCTCGATATGCTCGAGGATGCCGCAGATGGCCACGCGGCGTCCGTCGGCCACGGCGTCCACGTCGACCTCCACGGCCCGCTCCAGGTACCGGTCCACGAGGACGGGCCGGTCGGGATCCACGGCGGCGGCCCGCTCCAGGTAATCCACCAGGTCCTCGTCGGCGTAGACGATCTCCATGGCCCGGCCGCCGAGGACGTAGGAGGGCCTGACAAGGACCGGGTAGCCAAGCTCCGCCGCCACGGCCAGGGCGTCCTTGGTGGAGGTGACCACGCGCCCCGGCGGCTGGGCCAGGCGCAAACCGGCCAGCAGCTCGCCGAAACGGCCCCGGTCCTCGGCGCGGTCGATGGCCTCCCGGCCCGTGCCCATGACGGGGACGCCGGCGGTTTCGAGATCGGCCGCCAGGCCCAGGGGCGTCTGACCCCCCAGCTGGACGATGACGCCCACGGGACGCTCGGCGGCGCAGATGTCCAGCACGTCCTCGCGGTGGAGGGGGTCGAAGTGAAGGCGGTCGGCCGCGTCATAGTCCGTGGAAACGGTCTCGGGGTTGCAGTTGACCATGACGGCCTCGAAGCCTTCGGCGTTGAGCCCGGCCACGGCCTCCACGCAGCAGGTGTCGAACTCGATGCCCTGGCCGATGCGGACGGGACCGCCACCGAGTATCAGCACGGGCCGGCGGGTCCGCGGGAGCTCGTCACCGTCGCCGAAGGAGCCGTAGAGGTAGGGTGTCTGCGCGGCGAACTCGGCGGCGCAGGTGTCCACCCGGCGGCGGACCCGCGTGATCCCGAGCTCCACACGCTCCCGGCGGACCCCCGCCTCCGTGCGGCCCCAGAGGCGGGCCAGCTGGGCGTCCGCGAGGCCCAACCGCTTGGCCGCCTCCAGCGCCTCGGGATCGCCCGCCCGCGCCCGGAGCGCCGCCTCC
>JAADFK010000119.1 GCA_013152925.1 Acidobacteriota bacterium
GGAGGGCGATCCCAGGTTACCACGGCGATCGCGATTCAGCGAGATTCCTCCACTCCGAGGGCTTACCGCCCGCTCCGGTCGGAATGACAGGGGGTGTGGGACCCGTGCCGCTCCGGTCGGAATGACAGGAGGGGTGGGGGCGATGCCGGTCCGGTTGGGATGACGAGGGGTGCGGAACCCATGCCGCTCCGGTCGGGATGACAGAGGGGGTGTCGTCCCGGCCGAAGCGGTGCGAAGCGCCCGTTCCATCCTGTCATCCCGACCGGATCGAGGGGGTCCGCGCCTATTCCTGTCATCCCGGCCAATCCATCTCCTCTGTCATCCCGACCTGCCCCACCTCCTCCGTCATCCCGACCGAGGGAGCGAAGCGAGCGAGTGGAGGGATCTTCCCCGGAATGCAGCCCGTTCTGGAGGACGTGGTCGGTGGTTCCATGAGATTCCTCCACTCCGCGGGCTTCCCGCCCGCTCCGGTCGGAATGACAGGGGGTGTGGGGGCGATGGCGCTCCGGTCGGAATGACAGGGGGTGTGGGGGCGATGCCGCTCCGGCCGCTCTACCGTTCCCGCTCGATCTCGATGCGCCGGCTCTCGTCGTCGCCAACGGTGATCCGCACCTTCCACGGGCGTGGGCCGCGGGGCAGCCACCTGGCGACGGTTTCCACCGGCCACTCCACGGCGACCACGGCCGCGGAGTCCGACAGGAGCTCCTCGAGGCCGGTCTCGCGCAACTCCTCTGGACTGACCTCCGCCAAGCGGTACAAGTCCACGTGATGCACCCTGGCGATGGCGTGCGAGCGCACGCCGTAGCTCTGCACGATGACGAAGGTGGGGGAGGTGACCTCCTCGGGATCGCCCCCCAGCCCAGCCACGAGACCGCGGACGAAGACCGTCTTGCCGGCGGCCAGGTCCGCCTCCAGAAGGACGAGATCGCCTGGCTCCAGCCGCCGCGCCAGCTCCCGGCCGGCAGCCTCGGTCTCCCCGGGCGATCGGCTCGTCAGATGCAACGGCGTCACTTCTCCTTTGCGTCCGGCATGCGCACGACCTCGCCGTGGTCCGCCACGATACGCCGGTACCACGATTCGGGGTAGGGCGGATGGCTCACCCGCCCGCGCCGGTCCTTGAGGTTGCCATCCAGATACTTGACCAGCAGCTCCTGCCCCAGCTTCCGCCAGCGTTCCACCGTCATCTGACCACGGGAAACCGAGTACTTCGTCAGGTAGTCGCGGGCCAGGCGCGGGGCCTGCGCGTACAGCGCCATGGCCGCCGCATCCACCTCGGGCTGCTCCGCCAGGAACCGGCCTTCCAGCTCACCGCGGGTCCGTTCGATGTCGACGATCATGTCCTTGTACCGGCTGTAGGCGAAGTTGGAAACCCAGTTGAACACCCAGAAGGCCGAGTTCCACGAGAACTGGGTCATGGAAGCGACGCCTTCGCCGTAGGCCGGTGGCACCCGCGAAATGCCGCAATAGATGGGCACGTAGGACGTCATGAAGGTGTCGTCCACGCCGAACCAGAGCACACCGCCGATGGGATCGGGGAGGGCGCTCCGCGACTGCGCCACGAAGGAGAGCCCCGTCTGCTGCGTGGAGATGGCCCGCTCGTTGAGGTAGCGCTTGCCGTCGACCTTCCACACCATGGGCCGCCAGCGGTAGGGGCAGCCGAAGGGCCCGGCGCCCACGTCCTTCGTCATGTCCAGGGGGGTGCCCTCGAAGTGGTCCCGCATCAGCGCCATCACATCGGCCGTCGCGAGGCGCCTATCGGGTTTGACGGAAAAGGGGAGCCGTTTGTCCGGATGGTGGCCGTCGGCGTACTCCACCCCCAGGTGCAGCGACGGCGCCGCCCGCCGGAACATGCTCCACACCCGCGACTCGCAGAAGCGGACCGCACCGAAGGTCAGCGGCGCGTAGGTGTCGGCGAAGGAGAACTCGGCGTCCGGGCCGTCGTACCAGCCATTCTTGCGGGCGAAGGAGATCACGTCCGCCGAGTACACGGCCCGGTCAGGATCGTTCAGCGGGAAGGTCCGGATCCGCGACTGGTTGGCGTGGGCCGAGATCGTCCCGTCGGGAACCCGCCGTGCCACCCAGACCGCGCCCGGGTTGTCCTTGCCCTTGGGGACGATCTCCAGGATCCACGCCTCGTTCGGGTCCGTGATGGAGATGGACTCGCCCTCCGAGTGGTAGCCGTGCTCCTTGACCAGCTTCCCGATCACCTGGATCGCCTCGCGAGCCGTCCTCGCCCGTTCCAGCGCGATCTCCATCAGGCTGCCGTAGTCGATCATCCCCGAGCCCTCTCCGAGCTCCTTGCGTCCCCCGAAAGTCGTCTCCCCGATGGCCACCTGGTGCTCGTTGATGAAACCGATCCGCGTGTATGTCCGCGGCGCCTCGGGGATCTCTCCGAGATGCTTCCCGGTATCCCACTCAACGATCTCGCGGGTCGCTCCGGCCGGATGCAGCCCTCCAGCCCGGAACACCAGGTCCCCGTAGAAATCGTGGGAGTCCGACGAGTACGCCAGGTAGGTCGAGCCCGTGGCGCTGGCTCCCTTGGTCACCAGCAAGTTCGTGCAAGCCTCCCCGGCGGGGGAGAGGAGCAGGCCGAGGACGAGAGTGCATACCGCTGCAAATGGCTTCGGCAGATTCCGCATGGGATTGGACCTCCATCAGTCGCAATAGCTCACCGGCCGCGGCCGGCCGTCGCCGATGGTACCAGCACCCCAACCCGCTCCGTCTCCTTTGTCATCCCGACCTGCCCCACCCCCTCGTCATCCCGACCAACCCGCCCCCCGTCATCCCGACATGCTCCGCCTCCCCCTCTGTCATCCCGACCGAGGGAGCGAAGCGAGCGAGTGGAGGGATCTTCCCCGGAATGCAGCCCGTTCTGCGAGAACGTGGCTGGTGGTTCCATGAGATTCCTCCACTTCGCGGGCTTTCCGCCCGCTCCGGTCGGAATGACAGGGGGGAGGGGGCGATGCCGCTCCGGTCGGAATGACAGGGGGTGTGGGGGCGATGGCGCTCCGGTCGGAATGACAGGGGGGGGGCGATGGCGCTCTGGCCGGGATGACAGGGGGGTGGGGGCGATGCCGGTCCGGTCGGGATGCCCCCTCCTCTGTCATCCCGACCGATCCACCTCCTTCCTCGTCATCCCGACCAATCCGCCCCCCGTCATCCCGACATGCTCCGCCTCCCCCTCTGTCATCCCGACCGAGGGAGCGAAGCGACCGAGTGGAGGGACCTTCCCCGGAATGCAGCCCGTTCTGCAGAACGTGGCTGGTGGTTCCATGAGATTCCTCCACTTCGCGGGCTTTCCGCCCGCTCCGGTCGGAATGACAGGGGGTGTGGGGGCGATGGCGCTCCGGTTGGGATGGCAGGGGGGGGGTAAACAGCGGCGCCCTGCTCGGAGTGACACGAATGAGCGAATTCCAGGCTTTCCTCTCCACACCCCGGCGCCCTTGCGGTCTTCCCCTGTAATCCGTGAAAACCCCGGGCTTTCGTGTCTTCTGTTCTGCTTCTCCGAGCCTTGGCGTCTTTGCCCCTTTGCGTCGGTTTCTTCTCGTCCCTCTCTTCCCCTGCTCACCGCCTTGGCGTTCCTTTTCCCGGGCTCCCTCGTCGGTCCGAGGAACCCCGGCCCCGGAGCGCTACCGTGTGGCCCGGTCCAGTATCGCTTCCAGCTTCCCCGGCGCGACGAGGGACAAGAACCGCGCCAGCTTTGTTTCCCGGCCCAGCTTTATCAGGCGCCGGCGTCGCCATGCTGCGTCCAGCGTGCGCTGCGCCACCTCCTCAGGCGTCAGCATCCGGCGGCCGGCGGCCTGGTCCCGGCCCTGCTCGGAGCCGTCGGCCACGAGCGCGCGCTCGCGGATGGGCGTCGCCACATACCCGGGGCACACGATTGTTACGCCGACGCTGGCATCGCGAAGCTCCACGCGCAAGGCCTGGAAGAACCCGTGCAGTGCGTGTTTCGAGGCCGAGTAGGCTGTCCGCGTCGGCGTGCCGACGAGCCCGGTGATCGACGACATGATCACGATCCGGCCGTGGTGCTCCACGAGGCTGTCCAGGGCCATCCGGGTCAGGTCTACCGCCGCGAAAAAGTTGATCTCCATGATTCGCCGGAGCACATCCGGCGCAAGCTCGGTGAAGCGGGCGTTCATGGAGATCCCGGCGTTGTTGACGAGGAGGTTCACGCCGCCCTCGTCCAGGGCCGCCTCGACCACACGCCGCCGGACGGCCTCCTCCGTCAGGTCGCCTACCACGGTGCTGACCTGCGAGCCGGCGTCCCGGCACCGTGCCGCGATGTCGCCCAACGCCCCGGCGTTGCGCCCCGTCAATACCAGCGACGCCCCGCCAGCCGCCAGCTCCTCCGCGATGGCTGCCCCGATCCCCGAGGAAGCCCCCGTGACAATAGCCATCTGTCCGATCCAGCGTCGAATGACCATGTCGGGAGTATACCGCCGGACGGCGACACTGGCAGGGGAAA
>JAADFK010000120.1 GCA_013152925.1 Acidobacteriota bacterium
GCGCCGGGGCGCTGGCGGCGGCCCTGGGCGGGTTCTGGCTGGGTCAACCCTGGGCGTTCGCCGGGGGGAGACCGCCGGTGGCTCCCTTCTTCGGGCTGACGGTGGCCGCCGTTCTTCTGGTGGCCGCCGTCCGCTTCAGGGACTGGCGCCGCGTGCCGCTGCTGGTGGTGGCTGCCGGTGCGGCCCTGGCCGGTCTGCTCCTGCCGGGCGGCCCCGGCCGGCTCCTCAATCCGGCCTGGCTGCGCGGCGTCGGCGAACAGGTGGCCATGGTGGCGGGGCGGGCCGACCTCCCCTACGTTCGCGTCTACCGCCACACCCTGCCCCTGCTCTACTCACTCCGGGAGCTCGCCCTCTGGGCGCTGGGTCCGGCCCTGCTCCTGGCCGTGCTGGCGGGTGCCATGTGGGCCGGTTTGGTGGTCGTTCGCCGCTGGCGCCGCTGGGCCGGGGGCCGGTGGAACGATGGCATGGTGCTCCTGGCCATCCTGTTGGCGTGGATCGTGCCCATGGGGCTTCGCCTCTCCACGCTCCGGGTGAAGTACCTGCGCTACTGGGAGCCGCTGGTGGTGCCCATGGTCCTCCTGGCCGCCTGGGCTCTGAGCCGCATCTCCTGGCGGGGCCGGGCCCTCCGGACGGCGGCCGTGTTGCTCACGGCCGCCTGCGGGCTGTCCTATCTCGTCGCCTTCACCGCGCCACACCCGCATCGCACGGCTGCCCGCTGGCTCAAGACCGTGCTCGAGCCCGGGCAGACCGTGGCGTTCGAACACTGGGACGAAACCCTGGATATCAGCCCCAAGGTGGCCCGCGTCGAGCTGGCGTCCTACGATCTGCCGGACGACGGCCGGAAGGTCACCCAGTGGTGCGAGAGCCTGGCCAGGGCCGACTGGGTGATCCTCACCTCCAACCGCGTCCGGCGCACGGTGCTGGTCAACCCAGGACGTTTCCCGCGCACGGCCCGTCTTTACAAGCTGCTTCTCACCGGTCAGGCGGGGTTCGAGCCGCTGACAACCGCCAGGCGCGGTCCACACCTCCTGGGGTTGCGGTTCCCGGTGCAGTGGGCCGACGAGAGCTTCGTCAACTACGACTTCCCCGAGGTCGTCATCCTGCGGCGGGTTCGGGCGGTCGATGCCGGGGCCCTGGCCCGGCGCGTCCAGCGGCCGCTGCCCTTCCTCGAGTCCCTGGACGCCCGCGCCGTGGAGGGGCGGTTTGTGGCGCTCTTGCCGTCGATCCACCCCCGGCAGGGGGCCGCCGCCCAGCTGGCGGGGCTTTTCCTGTGGCTTCTGGTCTTCCTCGGCGCAGGTGCCGCCGCGTGGGTGCTGCTCCTGCCGCTGCTGCGTTCGTGGCCCGACGCCGGAGCCGGACTCGCGCTGAGCACGGCGTGGCTGGGCCTCTCCTGGCTCCTGTGGGCCGGCTCGGAGGCGGGGATCTGGCCGGCCTCCGCCGCCACGGCCACTGTCCTGTGGTTCGTGCTCGCGGGCGCCGGCGTCTGGCGTGCGCTGGCCATTCGCCCGGCCTTGGCCGTCATGTGGCGGGTACGGCGGCGGCGTGTGCTGGTGGTCCTCGCCGTGACTGGGAGCGTCGGGCTGCTCTTCTTGATCGTTCGGGCCTTCAACCCGGCCATCTTCTGGGGCGAGAAGCCCATGGACCTCTCCTTTCTCAAGGCCTTTCTGCGAGCCACCGCTTGGCCGCCCGGTGAGCCGTGGATGGCGGGGATGCCGCTCCACTACTACTACTTCGGCGAGGTGCTGGCGGCCACCCCCATCCGGATCGCCGGCGTGGGCGCCGCCCTGGGCTACAACCTGATGGCGGCGACGGTGCCGGCACTGGCCGCGGCCGTGCTGGCGTCCTTCGGCCTGGCCGTCGCCCGGAGGCGCCGTGGGGTGACCGCGGCGCTGCTACCCCTGCTGGTGGTGCTGACGGGCAACCTCGCCTGGCCGTGGCTGCTGCCCATGCTCCGCGCCGGGCGCTGGTTCGACGCATGGTGGGCCACATCCCGGGTTATTCCTGGCTTCGCCATCGACGAGTACCCCCTGTGGACGGCTCTCTTCGCCGACCTTCATGCCCACTTCCTGGCGCTGCCCGTGCTCCTGACGGCCCTGGCCTGGGGGTACTGGACCGTTCACCTTGGCGGAGCCCGCCGCTGGGTCTGCGCTGCGGTGCTGACGGGGATGGCCGTGGCGGTGCTGGCGGCCACCAATCCGTGGGACATCCTGGTGCTGACCGCCGCCCTGGGCGTCGGCGTCATGGCCGCCAGCCGGCGGCCCTGGAAGGGGCAGCTGCGTCTGGCCCTGGCAGCCACCGTCAGCGTCGCGGCCGCGGCGCCATTTCTCGTGGAGCTGGCCGCCTGGCTCGCCGCCGGCGTCGGTGGACGGGGACTCTTCCTGACACGCCAGGACTTCGCGCCGGCCTGGGCCGTGCTCCGTCACTTTGGAGTATTCCTGCTGCCGCTGATCGCCGCCGCGCTGCCCCTGGGCCGGCGCTGGTTGCTTTGGGCTGTACCCATCGCCGGGGCCGGCGTCCTGGCCGGGCTGAGCTTCCACTCCTCGGCGGCGGCGCTGGGCCTCGGCCTGGTGCCTCTCTTCGCCGCCGCCTGGGCCGGCACACGGGACCGCGGGCTTCGCCTGGCGTTTTCCATGGCTGGCCTGGGGATGCTCGTGGTGGCGGCGGCCGAGCGGTTCACGCTGATCGACCGTATGAACACGGTCTTCAAGACCTACAACGGCGTCTGGATTCTGCTGGCCGTAGGCCTCGCGCTGGTGCTCCTGCGGGGCGCCGGATGGCCCCGGCGGCTCGCCCTGGCGCTCTGGATCCCGCTGGAGATCGTTGGCCTCGTCAACCTGCCGCTGGGGATCTACCAGGGCCTCGCCCAGCCCAAGGCCGCCTCTCCCCGCCCGGCCCTGGATGGCGAGGCCTATCTCGAGCGCGACGATCCTCAGACCGCCTTCGCCGCCTCGGTCCTCAACGCGGCCGCACGGCCCGGCGACGTGGTGGCCGAGGCTGCGGGTCCGGCCTACCAGGCGTACACGCGGATCGCCATGCACACCGGGCTTGCCACCGTCATCGGCTGGGAGTGGCACCTCCAGCAGCGGGGCCAGGACCGGCGGGAGATCGAGGCCCGGCGGCACGACCTGGAGGTCCTCTACTCGGGAAACGACCCGGCCCGCCGGCGCGCCGTCCTCGACCGCTACCGGGTCCGCTGGATCGTCGTGGGCGACCTGGAGCGCCGCACCTACCTCCTCGGGCGCCGTCCGGTTTTCGGCCGGGTTCCCGGCGTCCTCGAAATCGCGCACTACCACGGTATGTCGGTGTTCCGCGTCCTGCCCGTGGCGCCGGAAGCCACGCCGGAGGAATCCGCTGCCCTGCCGGACGGCCTCGCCAGGCTCTCCATCCTCCCGGTGGAGACCGCGCCGCGGCTCCGGGCCCTCTCCCGGAACGCCTCGGGAGGCGTGGCCGTCCTCGGCGGCGGCTCGGTGGTCCGTCTCGACGAGCGCGGGATCCCGCTGCGCGCGGCGCCCCCGCCCCCGTGCAGCGCCGTGGGCGCGGTCCTGTGGCAGAACCGCCTGCTCGCCGCCTGCGCCGGCGGCAAGGTCCTGGAGCTCGGCAACGGCTGGCAGGAGCTCGGCCGGCCCGGCCTCCTGAGCGGCCTGACCGCCGGTGAAACCCTGTGGGCCTGGGGACCGGACGGGCTGTGGCAAAGCGCCTCGGCCCGGACCTGGCGGCGTGAGGCCCGCGGACCGGTGACCGCGGCCGCGACGGGTGCCCGGGGAATCGCCTGGGCCACCTCTCGAGGCGTCGTTGTCCGGCGTGATGGCGCGCCCCGGCCGGAGACCTTGGCGCTTCCGGGCTCGGCCGTTCGTGCGCTGGCATGGGAGGGCCCCGACCTGTGGGCCTTGACCCCGCACGGCGTCTTCCTCAGCGGCGGCGGCCTGCTCCCCTGGCGCCCGGTCTATCCGGGCCTCCCGGTAACCGCGCTGGCCGGTGAGGGGGGAACCTTGTGGCTCGGCCTCGAAGACGGCCGCCTGCTGAGCCACCGGCATCCACCCTGCGCTTCACCGTGGCAGGGTGCGCGGGGCGCCCGGAGGGGCCGCCTGGCCGAGCCCCGCGGCGTGGCCGTGTCACCGGAGGGCTGGTTCGTCGTGGCCGACACCCAGAACCACCGCCTCCAGTACTTCACCCTCTCCGGCCAGTGCCTGGATGCGCGGGGCGCCCAGGGCGCGGCACCGGGCCAGTTCCGGGAGCCCTCGGGCCTGGCGCTGGCCCCCGACGGCACCCTGGCGGTCGCCGACACCTGGAACGGCCGCATCCAGCTCCTGGAACCCGGGGGCACGGTCCGGATCGTGGGGCAGGGGATGTTCGGCCCGCGGGGCGTGGCCTGGGCGCCCGACGGCCGCCTGCTGATCGCCGACACCGGCAACCGGCGTATCCTGCAGGCGAGCCCGCCGTCGTGGAAACCCCGGACCCTCG
>JAADFK010000121.1 GCA_013152925.1 Acidobacteriota bacterium
CCACCACCTCCCGCAGTAGCCGCAGGATCTCTTCCTCCGCCTCTTTCAGCTCTGCGTCGATCTCTTCCAGGGGGCGTGGCGGTGTGTACTTGTAGAAATGGCGATTGAAGTTGATCTCGTAGCCGATCTTGTCCTTGCTCCGGTCCATCCAGGCGTCGGGCACGTGCGGCCGGACCTCGCGCTCGAAGTAGGCCTCGACGTCGTCGGTCAGCGGGATGTTTTCGTGGTCGCGCAGTTTGGGGTCGGGCTCGTAGCCGTCGTCGCGGCCGCCCTTGCGCACCGGTTCGGCCTCCGGGTCGGTCTGGGTGAAGACGTCGCGGAAGCGTTTCTGCTCGGTCTTCTTCCACTTGGAGCCTCGCTCGTGCAGCAGGTTTTGGATGCGATCCCAGGCCGCGTTCCAATCGCGCAGAGGCTTCCGCCCTACGCCCAAGTCGATGGCCTGGACATCGTCGAGGAGGTGCGGGCAGGCGTCGAGGAAACGGGCCTTGTCCTCGGTGGTCATTTGGTAGCGCAAGCGCAATGGTCGCTCAACCGTGACGCGGGTGTAGCCGAAGTCCACGTTGTCGAAGATCTTGGAGCGCTCGCCATTCTCGAAGCGGCCGTAGAGCTTGACGATCTCCTCGATCTGTTGCGCCGTGATGTGACGGCGCTTGTCGCCGAGGCTGCGCTTGCTCTCCTCGCTGCCGCCGGGCGCCCAGAGGTCGCGCGCGTCGAGGAGCTGGACCTTGCCCTTGCGCCGTTCCTCCTTGCGGTTGGTGACGATCCAGATGTAGGTGCCGATGCCGGTGTTGTAGAACATCTGTTCGGGCAGGGCGATGATGGCTTCGAGCCAGTCGTTCTCGATGATCCAGCGGCGGATGTTGCTCTCGCCGGATCCGGCGCCGCCGGTGAAGAGCGGCGAGCCCGAGAAGACAATGGCGAGGCGCGAGCCGTACTTCTTGTCGGCCGGCCGCACGGGTTCGAACTTGGCGATCATGTGCTGGAGGAAGAGGAGGGAGCCGTCGTTGATGCGTGGCAGGCCGGCGCCGAAGCGCCCGTCAAAGCCGAGCATCTCCTGTTCCTGCTGGATCTCTTTCTTCTGCTTTTTCCAGTCCACGCCGAAGGGCGGATTGGTGAGAAAGTAGTCGAAGGTCTCGCCCTCGAACTGATCGTCCGTAAAGCTGTCTCCAAAACGGATGTTGTCGCCGCCGCCGTTGTGGTCCACCTGCTTCATCAACATGTCCGAGGCCGCGGTGGCGAAGGCGCGCTTGTTGTAATCCTGTCCGAACACGAAGAGGCGGGCCTGGGAGTTATGGTCGCGCAGGTAGCTCTGGGCCTCGGCCAGCATCCCGCCGGTGCCGCAGGCCGGGTCGAGGAGCTTGCGCACGGTGCCTGGGGTCGCGAGGAGCTCATCGTCTTTGATAAACAGGATATTGACCATCAGCCGGATGACCTCGCGTGGCGTGAAATGGTCGCCCGCGGTCTCGTTGGCCAGCTCGTTGAAGCGGCGGATCAGGTTTTCGAAGAGGAGTCCCATCTGTTCGTTGGGTACCCGGGCCGGGTGCAGATCCACATCGCAGAACTTCGAGATCACCAGGAACAGGATGTTGGCCTCGGCCATCTTCTCGATCTCGCTCTCGAACTCGAAGTACTCGAAGATGCGGCGCACGTTGGCCGAGAAGCCATGAATATAGCTGACGAGGTGCTGGGCGACGTTGTCCGGATCGCCCTTGAGCTTCTCGAAGTCGAGCGGCGAGTGGTTGTGGAAGCGCTGCCCGGCGGCCCGGTTCAACTTGGCATCCAAGGCTTCGCCCTCGAGTTTGGCCCCCAAGCGCTGGTGCGCGGCCAGCACCTTCGCCTTGGTCGGCGCCAGCACGCAATCAAAACGCCGCAACACCGTCATCGGCAGCATCACGCGCTCGTACTGCGGGGGGCGATAGGGTCCCCGCAGCAGGTCGGCGATCTGCCAGATCAGGTTCGCAAAGTAGTTGTGGTCAGGCATCCGAATCCATCATTCATTTCGTGCTCCCCCGTCGCGTCATGCTCTCCGGAGTTTCCCGTACGCCCAACTACCATTCATCCCTCCGGAGTGACGGGCTGCTATGCGGCGGGGTGTTCCGCGTCATTTCGTTGTGGACCTCCAACCGACATGGTACCACTGGGTTGCTTCCCCACTCATGCTGCGGAAGGAGCAGTAATGAGGTGCGGAGGGGAGAGCAGGGGATGATGTTCGATCCTGGTGGCGATCTCTCCTGTGGCGCTCGCACCGCCGGCCAAACCCGGATGGCCGCATGGCTCAACACGGGATTGGGCGTCCAGAAGGGTTACGAGATCGCCTTCGGAATCCTGCCTGCCGTCATGGCCCACCTCCACCTCGCCTGGATTCACCCCTTCGGCGGCGGCAACGGACGGCCCGCGGGACGGCTCAGTGCGCCACCCCCGCCATGGGCAGCGCCACGGGTGGGGAGTGCTACTCTTTTTCCCTGGAGCGCCCTCGGGCGCTCTGCACCGTCAGGAGGTCCACATGGTCCATGACCTGCAGACATCGCCGCTCGACGCCGAGCAGTTCCGGAAGCGCTTTCTTCACTACCTGCGCTACATCCGCGGCCTGGAGCTGCGCGATGCCGGCCCCGCCGACCACCTGGCCGCCGTGGAGCTCGTGGTCCGCGAAGCGTTGATCGACGGCGCGGTCGCCAGCCGGGAGGCCTGGGCCGAGTCCGGCGCCAAGGTCGTGCACTACCTCTCCATGGAGTTCCTCCTCGGCCGTCTGCTCAAGAACAACCTCATCGCCACCGGACTGGAGGGATCCGCCCGCGAGGCGATGGAGAGCCTTGGCCTCGACCTGGACCTGATCATCGAGGAGGAGACCGATCCCGGCCTCGGAAACGGCGGGCTCGGCCGGCTTGCCGCCTGCTTCCTGGACTCGCTGGCCACCCTCGGCTACCCGGCCATCGGCTACGGCCTCCGCTACGACTACGGCATGTTCCGCCAGGAGATCGAGAAGGGCTGGCAGGTGGAGCGGCCCGACACCTGGCTGGCCGGGGGCTATGCCTGGGAGATCCCCCGGCCCGACCTGACGGTGGAAATCCGCATCGGTGGGCGGGTCGAGTGGCTCCAGGGCGCCCACGGGAAGTACCGGCCCCGGTGGGTGGACTGGCGGTCCTTCTATGCGGTCCCCCACGACATTCTTGTGGCGGGAATGAGAACCGACTCCACCGCCATTCTCCGGCTGTGGTCGGCCGACGCTCCCAAGGAGTTCGACTTCCAGATCTTCTCCCAGGGAGATTACCTCCGGGCCGTTGCGGACCGCGAGCGGGTGGAGGCCATCACCAAGGTGCTCTACCCCGCCGACTACGTGGAGTCCGGCCGGAGGCTTCGCTTGATCCAGGAGTACTTCCTGGTGGCGGCCTCTATCCAGGACACCATGAACCGGTTCCGTGGCGCCAATGGGGAGGCCTGGGACCTCCTTCCCGAGAAGGTGGCCTTCCAGCTCAACGACACCCATCCGGCCCTGGCCGTCGCCGAGCTGATGCGTTTTCTCGTGGACGACGTGGGCCTCCGTTGGGCCCGGGCGTGGGAGCTGGTCCGCGCCACCTGCTCCTACACCAACCACACCCTGCTCCCGGAGGCCCTGGAAACCTGGCCGGTACACCTCCTGGAAGAGGTGCTCCCACGGCACGTGCAGATCATCTACGAGATCAACAGGCGGTTCATGGAGGTGGTGGCGCAGCGGTACCCTGACGATACCGAGCGACTGGGGCGCCTCTCCATTCTCCACGAGGACGGAGAGAAGCGCTTCCGCATGGCCAACCTGGCCATCGTCGGCTCCCACATGGTCAACGGGGTGGCGAAGCTCCACACGGAGCTCCTCAAGAAGCGGGTGGTCCGCGAGTTCGCCGAGCTGTGGCCCGACCGCTTCGTCGCCATCACCAACGGCATCACACCCCGCCGCTGGCTCCTGGCCTGCAACCCGCGCCTGGCCGATGCCATCACCCGGCGTATCGGCGACGGCTGGGTCTGCAACCTGGACCGGCTGGCCGAGCTTTCCGCCATGGCGGAGGACCCGGAGCTCCAGGGGGAGGTGCTGGACGTCAAGCTGTCCAACAAGGTGGAGCTGGCGGAGACCGTCCTCGAGCTCTGCGATCTCAAGATCGATCCAACCTCCCTCTTTGACGTTCAGATCAAGCGGCTCCACGAGTACAAGCGCCAGCTCCTCAACGCCCTCCACATCATCTCCCTCTACCAGCGCATCAAGGAAAACCCGGACCGCGATATCGTCCCCCGGACCTTCATCTTCGGCGCCAAGGCCGCCCCCGCCTATCACATGGCCAAGCTGATCATCCGGCTGATCAACGGTATCGCCGAGGCCGTCAATACCGATCCCGACGTGGACGGCCGCCTGCGGGTCGCCTTCCTCCCCGACTACAGAGTCACCTTGGCCGAGAAGATCATCCCGGCCGCCGACCTCTCCGAGCAGATCTCCACGGCCGGCTGGGAGGCCTCGGGCACGGGAAACATGAAGCTGGCCCTCAACGGCGGCCTGACCATCGGCACCCTGGACGGCGCCAACGTCGAGATCCGCGATGCCGTCGGGGAGGAGAACATCTTCATCTTCGGCCTGACGGCCCAGGAGGTGGCGCGGCAACGGGCCACCGGCCAGTACGACCCGTGGCGGTACTACCAGCAGGACGAGGAGCTGGCCGCCGTCATGGACACCCTCCGGAACGGCCGTTTCACGCCGGGCGACGAGGGCGCCTCACGGGAGATCTGGTCCTCCCTGATGGAGCACGGCGACCGCTACTTCCTCCTGGCCGACTACCGATCCTACGTGGACACCCAGGCACAAGTCGCCGACCTCTACCGGAACCGCGAGGCGTGGGCCGAAAAGTCCATCCGCAACATCGCGGCCATGGGCTACTTCTCCTCCGACCGCGCCATCCGCGAGTACGTGGAGAAAATCTGGCGCCTGGAGACCGTCCCGGTGACCACGAAACCGCGATAGGAGACCGTACGCCGAACGCGACCATCCCCGGTGGGCGCCCACCTGAACGGAGAGGATCTGCCCCGAGGCGCAGGCGCCGCCGGGGCGGCGCCTGCGCCGTGGTGGTAGAGGGGCAGGTCCACGCTCAGCGGATGGTGGCATGGGCAAGGATGGGGTCCCCCGGCAGGGCGGCGCGGCCCTCGCCGAGGATCTCCTGCGCCCGTTTCATGCGGCCGTTCCGTGAGGCGGCCTGGGCCCACCGGAGGTAGACCAGCCCCCACGGCTCGTGCCCCCGTGGATGCCGCCGGCGGAGGGCGATCAGCTCGCGGAACTGGCGGTCGCACTCGTCGAAGCGGCCCGGGATGTGCGAGGTGAAGATGGCTCGGCCCAGGCGCGCACTGAAGTTGTCAGGGTCGATCTCGAGCGCCCTGGCGTAATCGGAGCGGGCCTCCCCGGCCCACCGGGACGACAGGGCCGCCGGCGCTCCGGCCCCGGCGAGCTCGGGCAGGGCCATGCCGATGGCACTGCCAGCCGCGGCCAGGACCTCCGGATCGTCGGGATGGGCGGTCTTCAGGCCGCGAAAGAAGCCCGCGGCCCGCAGGTTCAGGCCGTCCCGCTGCACCGCCGGCCAGTACACGGACTGGAGGACACCGAAGGCGGCGTGGTCCCCCACCGCCAGGCGCATGGCCTCCTCCAGAAGCCCCAGGCCCGCATCCTCATGGCCCTTGGCCAGGGCGGCGCAGCCCGAGCTTGCGGCGTCGTTGACCTTGGCTCGCGCCACGCGGTGCAGCGTGGCGAGCATCCGTTGCGAACAGCCCGCACCCCCCTCTTCCCGGGCCATCCCTGCGGTGGCGACGGCCAGAGCGATCACGATGATGGTGAGTTTCTCTTTCATGTTCTTTCTCCTCTTCCCGGTTTGTCGTGTTCGTGTTCGGATTCCACATCGGCGCCGCGTGCCATCGCGGGAGGGGGCCGGATCGAGGTTGGGCTACAAAGAACTTTGCCCACCAAAGTATCAGGACACACCGATTCCTGGCCAACGATTCTCTGCGGCTCTCCCGAAGCGCCCCGTTTCGCCGCCGCGCTCATGGCCCTAACCCCCGGAAGGTCCCCGCCGGGGCGGAAGAAGCGCCTCCAGCTCGTCCAGGTAGCGCTCGAAGGCCTGGCGCCCCCGTGCCGTCATCCGGTACAGGGTCTGGGGGCGGCGTCCCACGAAGCGCTTCTCGGCCTCCACGTAGCCCGCATCCTCCAGCCGGCGGAGGTGCGTGGCCAGGTTCCCGTCGGTGGCGCCCGTCAACCGCCGCAGGAAGGTGAACTCGGCCTCTTCGTTCACCACCAGGACCGACAACACGGCGAGTCGGATCGGGGCGTGGACCAGGGGATCAAGCGGCATCGGTCATCCCCCGTGTGAAGCGCCACAACCACAAACCCGGCACGATCTCGCCGGCGACAATCAGGAACAGGAACACGGGGAACTGGATGCCCAGCGGGAGGAACAGCGAGAGAACCGAGCCGGCGAACCACAGCCAGCCCGCCGCCGCAAAGACACGGCTGCGCACCGTGGCGCCGGTGGTGATGGCCGCGATGGCGATCTCCATGGCGATCAGGGGCATGATCAGCTCCTGGGAGATGACCCCCGCAGGAATGCCAACGAAGGCGAAGGTCCAGATGGCCAGGGAGCACAGGCTCCACACCGTCCGGATACTCCGGCTGGCCAGGGAGACTACTTCCCCGCCCCGCACCCTTCGCCGGCGAAGCAGGAGACTGATGAAGAGGCCCGCCACGGCGGCCACCACCCAGACGATCCAGATCGCGGCAACCCCATGCGCCCACCCCCACCACTGGACGGCCAGGGCGACCCCTATGAGGAGACCCCACATCACGTACGCGTCCCCCCACCGGGCCGTGGCCCTCCGCGACTCGGCGATCGCCCGCCGGATCGTGGCCAGCTCGTTCTGAACGTCTTCGACGCGCGCTTCGCTGGAGCTCATTCGAATACCTCCAAAGTACTCTGTCATACAAAGTGTATGTCTTGAGGACCCCGATGTCAAGTGTCGCGACCAAAGCTCGGCGACCCGCTCCGGAATCTTGCACCTTCGCACGCCTGGGCTGGCCCTTCTTGCACGGACAATGGCTTCAGATCAGCCTGCGCTCGCGGGCGGCGCGTTCGAGCTCCTCTCGGAAGTCGGGGTGGGCGATGTCGATGAGGGCCCGGGCGCGCTCCCTGAGGCTGGCGCCGTAGAGGTCCGCACGACCGTACTCGGTGACGACCCAGTGGACGTCGGCGCGGGTGGTCACGACGCCGGAGCCCGGCAGGAGGGTATCGGTGATCCGCGAGACCGTCCCGCCCCGGGCCGTGGACGGCAGGGCGATGATGGGCACACCCCTCTTGGCGCGGGCGGCGCCCCGGATGAAGTCCAGCTGGCCGCCGAAGCCGGAGTAGATCCTGGTACCGATGGAGTCGGCGCAGACCTGGCCCGTCAGGTCGATGGAGATGGCCGAGTTGATGGCCACCATGGCGTCGTTCTGCGCCACGATGTAGGGGTCGTTGACGTACTGGTTGGGGTGGAACTCCATGAAGGGGTTGTTGTCCACGAAGTCGAAGGCCTTGCGCGTACCGATGACGAATGAGGCGACGATCTTGCCCCGGTGCAGGGTTTTTCTCTCGTTGGTGACGACACCCGCCTCGAAGAGGTCCACCAGGCCGTCAGAGAACATCTCCGTGTGAACGCCCAGGTGTTTCTTGTCCTCGAGGAAAAGCAGCACGGCGTCGGGGATCTCGCCGATTCCCATCTGCAGAGTGGCTCCGTCCGGGATCAAGGAGGCGATGTTCTCCCCGATGGCGCGGGCGACCCCGGAGACCTCCGTCGCCATGGGAAGCTCCAGCACCGGCTCGTCCACCTCCACCACATGGGTCAGCTTGGAGACGTGGACGAAGCTGTCCCCCAGGGCCCGGGGCATCCTCTGGTTGACCAGGGCAATGACCGAGCGTGCCGTCTCCACGGCCGCCTTGGTGGCGTCGACGCCGACGCCGTAGGAGCAGAAGCCGTGCTCGTCGGGGGGCGAGATGTGGATCAGCGCCACGTCGATGAGCAAACGGCCGCTGCTGACGAGCCCCGGCACCTGGTGGAGGTGAATGGGCACGAAGTCCGCCCGGCCCTCGTTGACAGCCCGGCGCACGTTGCCGCCGACGAAGAGGGCCCGGTGGCGGAAGTGGGCCTCCATGCCGGGCTCGGCGTAGGGCGCCGGGCCCAGGGTCAGGATGTGCACCACCTCCACGTCCTCCAGCTCGTCCGCCCGCGCCACCATGGCCTCCACCAGCCTCACGGGCGTGTTGCAGCCGGGATGGATCCATACACGATCGCCGGAGCGGATGTCGCGGACGGCCTCCTCGGCGCTGGTCACCCGGCGGCGGTAGCTTTCCAGCCACCTCATGCGCCACCCCCATCGCCATCAAGAGGCCTGTTGGGAACCCCGAAGGCCTCGGCCAGGCTCTCTCGGACGCAGCGGCCGTCGTGGGTGTAGGTTCCCCGGCGAAGGGCAGAGTTGTCGGCGGCGGCCCTGTCGAACCCCTTGACCGCGATCTCCTCCACGAAGGGAAGGATGGCGGCGGTCAGCGCGCGGGTGGAGGCCCGCGAGGCCTGGGAGGGCAGGTTGGGAACACAGAAATGGACGATGCCGTCCACCTCGTAGGTTGGATTGGAGAAGTCCGTGGGCCGCGAGGTCTCGCAGCAGCCGCCCTGGTCGATGGAAAGGTCCATCAGCAGGGAGCGCGGCTTCATCAGGGCGAGCATGTCCCGCGTCACGAGGATCGGCGCGCGCTCGCCGTGCACGGCGACGGAGCACAGGAAGATATCGGCGAACTGGAGCGCCTTCTCGATGTTGGTCCGCGTGGCCACCATGGTCGGAACGTCCGTACCGGCGTTGCGTTGCAGCGTCCGGAGCGCCTGGACGTTGCGGTCCAGCGCCACCACGTGGGTGCCAAGCCCGCGGGCCGCCTTGGCAGCGCAGCACCCGAGGGTACCGGCGCCGAGAATGACCATGGAGGCCGGCGGGATCCCCGGCGCACCACCGATCAGGAGCCCCTTGCCACCGAACTCGTTGAGCAGCAGCCCCGAGCCCATGATGACGGCGATCCTGCCGGCGATCTCGCTCATGGCCTGAAGCACCGGCGCGTGGCCGGTGTCGTCCTCGATGATCTCGAAGCCGACCGTGGTCACCTTCCGCTCGAGGAGCGACTCGAAGCGGTCCCGTGGGGCCACGGCAAGATGCCAGGACGAGAGCACCACCTGCCCCGGCTGGAAGTAGGCATACTCCGAGGCTCGGGGCGGCGAGATCCGCACGATGAGCTCCGAGCGCAGGCAGACCTCCTCCTCGGAAAAGACGATGGTGGCGTTCACCGCCTCGTAGGCGGCGTCGGAAAAGCCGGCGTCCATTCCCGCGCCGCTCTCAACGTATACCCTGTGCCCCGAGGCCGTCAGCGCCTTGACGCCGCCCGGCGTCAGCCCCACCCTGTGCTCGAAGGGACGCTTGTCGCGAACCAGCCCGATGTCCATGGATCCACCCTCCCGCAGGCCGCGCCAGGCGGCCGAACATCCCGATTCCACCACAATCCAGGCCAGCGGTCCACCCGGCGAAGGCCCTTTTGCCGATCGGCATGCCCCCACCTGGGCGAGATCCTGTAAGATGGCGCCATCGGAGGGTGACGATCGGCCCGCGGGCGGATCGTCGAGGGCCATTGGATGACCACGAAGAACCAAGCATCTTCTCCCAGGATCTGGGCCATCGGCGGCGGAAAGGGTGGCGTCGGTAAATCGGTCATCGCTGCCAACCTGGCCATCGAGACGGCCCGCCGGGGAACCACCGTGACCCTCGTGGACATGGACCTCGGCGGTGCGAACGCCCACACGCTCCTGGGACTGGGCGCTCCGACCCTCAAGATCACCGACTTCGTGGAGCGCCGCATCGCCACCCTGGCGGAGACCATCACGCCGACACCGGTCGGAGGCCTCGGCCTGATCGCCGGCGCCGGCGCCACGCCCGGGGCGGCCAACACCCGCCACGCGCAGAAGGAACGTCTCCTCCGCAACCTGAGAACCCTGCCCTCGAATGTCGTTCTCCTGGACCTCGGCGCCGGAACGGCCTTCAACGTCCTCGATTTTTTCGTCGGCGCGGACCTCGGTATCGTGGTCACCATGCCGGAGCACACCTCGGTGGAGAACGCCAACAACTTTCTGCGCGCCGCCTTCTTCCGCCGTCTCGTCCGGTCCACGGCGACCCGTCCATTCCGGAGCGTGATCCGTGAGCTGATCGCGCAGCCCCAGAACGCCCAGCCCCTGACACCCCGGCAGCTTGTGGATGCGGCCGCCGGTATCGACGAGGAGGCTCCGAAGCGGCTCCGCCGGGCACTTGAGGGATTTGGCCCGGCCATCGTGGTCAACCAGGTTCGGGTTCCCGGGGACCGGGCGCTGCCCGAGCAGATGGCCGGGGCGGCCCGGGAGTACTTCGGCATCGCCGCCTGGGCGGGAGGATTCATCCCGGCGGATCGCCTGGTCGGACGCTCGGTCCGGGAACGCCGTCCCGTGGTCGAGGCCTTCCCCGGCGCGCCGTTCTCGGCGGCCGTCGGCCAGCTGGCCGACGCCCTGCTGGCATCGGGAGCTTCGGATGCCTGACGCGCCGGATCCCTCCGATCTCAAGCTCCTCGGTCTGAGGCCCGGCGCAACCCGGGGAGACCTCCGCCGGGCCTACCAGCGGGCCCGCTCCACCTGGGCGGCAGGCTCACTGGCGACCTACGGCCTCGTGGAGGACTCGGAGCGAGAGGAGATCCTGGCCCGGCTGACGGCAGCGTACGAACGTCTGGCGCGGAGCCTGGAGGCCGGCCCAGCGCCCGGGGAGCCGAACAGCCAGGAAGCTCCCCAGGATGCCCGCCAGCCCCGAGGCGATCAGGTTTCCGGGGCGGAAAGCGCCCCGTCGCCGGCAGCGGTCGACCGGCCTCCCGCCAATCCCGGGGCCACCCTGCGCCGGCAGCGGCTGAGCAAGGGCATCGCCATGGAGCTCCTCGCACGGGAAACCCGCATCCGCCCGGCGATCCTCGAGGCCCTGGAAGAGGGTGACACGGCCCGGTTGCCGGCCCCGGTGTACATCCGGGGCTTCATCATTGCCTATGCCCAGGCCATCGGCCTCGACGAATCCGAAGCGCTGGCCCGCCGCTACCTGGAATGGCTGGAGACTCGCGGAGCGTAGCAGGGCCCGGCTCGCAAGGACCTCGCCTCACTGAGCAGCCGCTGTCAGCCGTGCCTCGCATCGCGCAAGAATCCCCTCGATGGTCCGGAGCTCGCCGATGGGCACGTGGAGACGCAGCCGGAAGAGAGCGCTGGGCGTCCTCAGGGCGAAGGAGAGCTCCATGGCCCAGCGGGGAGCGGCGTCCTGCAGCAGGCTCGCCGCGGCGCCGTCCTGTTCCGGATCGAAGCTCGAGCGGTCCACCACCTCCGCCAGGTGAGCCCCCACGGGAAGGGTCAGCCACAGCTGGGTTCGGCGCTCGTAGCTGCGGTGGGAGAGGGCCGTGTCCAGACGTTGCGCCAAACCCTGGAGGGTGGGACCCACGGCCACCAGGCGAGGCTCGCTCTCTCCTGCCGGCCGCCAGACGAGATGGTAGAGATCGTCCGGTCGCCGGAGGTGCTCCGCCAGGCGTACGACCATGTCTACCAGCTCACGCCGCACCCGGCCCGCCGAGTACGCAGGAACGTCCACCGCCAGATCGACGACAGCGAGCGGTTGGCCGCCGTTGACCCGCCAGTCAAGACGGGCCTCCCGGCCGCGCCGAAGCCGGTGCCACCACTGCACCACGGCCGCGAAGGGCGCCAGCACGACGAGGGCAAGGGAGGCCGCGGCTGCCGGCAGGCAGCCCGGCTTGCCGGGGGCACCCGGTCTTTCCACCTTCATGCCGTCCATGGCGGCATGACGTCCCCGGCGGCAGAGGAATCAGGCGGCGTTCGTCAGTCCTCCAGCGGGATGGAGGCGATGTCCCGCCGTCGTAGGAACATGGCCATCAGGATACCGAGGAGGGTGACCAGCGTGCCGACCCAGACCAGGGAGATCAGCGGCTTGGTGGAAACGTCGATCACCAGGCTTGGCGGCTTGAGGGGCTGGGGCTCCATCTTGGGGTCGAAGAGAAGGACCTGCACGGTGCCGTTCTCCGCATCGATCTTGCCGATATCCAGCGTCAACCCGCCACTGCCCGGGATTGCCACCGGGCCCACCGGAGAACCCATCCTGACGCGTGGCTCAAGCTGAACCGTTTGGCTTCCATGTCGCACGGTGAACGACATGCCGAAGTCGATCTTGCCCTTGTCCGGCTTGAAGCCCTTCATGTCGAAATCGTTGAACGTGATCTCGTAGCCTTTGTAGGAAAGGGGCTCCCCACGGTGCAGCACGGCTCGCCGGGCGACGCCCCCCCCAAGGCCGAGCAGCTCCACCTGGACGATCCCCGACGAGGCGTTCATGCCGGAAAGGCGGATCTTCCCCCCGGCAGTGCCGGGAATCTCCACGGCGATCGCCTGAGCCCCCTCGTCGCTCGACACCACGCTGGGCTCCAGGCGAACGGGCTTTTCACCGGGGCGCTCGAGCGTGACGACGACGCCGACAGTCAGCGCGCCCGGGACCGCGTTCTGCTTGGCCAGATCGAAACCGTCGAAGGTCAGCTTCCAATCACGGAAGCTCACCGCCTGTCCCTTGGCCAGGGTCAACCGGCCACTGACGGGCGCTTCCTCGCCGGGCTGATACTCCACGGGGGCCAGGTACAGATCGCTGGTCAGGAAGCTCTTGATGTCCGGATTGGCCACCAGCTGGTTGGTCTTGGCGTTGACCCACATGCGGGGCTTGAGGACCAGGTTCTTGCCCCGCGGCGTGGTGACACGGACGACCATGGCCTCCCGTGCCTGGGGCGTGGGCTTCTCCACGCCCTTGAAGGTCAGCGTGTAGCCGAGGACCTTGGTGGGCGTGTCCTGGGTCAGGCGCACCTTTTCCGAATGATCGAACCATCCCGTGGTGAGGAACGCCAGCAGCATGATGGCGATCCCGGCGTGCGAAACGTAGGGGCCGGCGCCCCTCCACTTTCCGTGCCGCGCCTTGACGGCAGCCCACCAGACGTTGCCCACGATGGCGAAGGTGACGGCCGCCGTGTAGGCGATGGCCAAGGGCCGGTGGACCCCCAGAGCGGCGGCGAGGGCCGTCAGCGCCGCGGTCACGGCCACGACGCCCCCGAGCCGCCTCGTCAGGCCGTCAACGGTTCCCTCCCAGCGCAGGAAGGGGACGACGCCCAGCAGGAGGCCAAGGGCGATCGCCAGCGGCAGGCCGACGCGGTTGTAGAAGTCCGGACCCACCTGGGCCGGCTTCTCCATCCACAGCCGGGTGATCAGCGGCGATGAGGTCCCGAGAATCACCATCAGACCGATGGCCACCAGCAGGATGATGCCGATGACGAAGAAGATGGTGCGCGAGAAAAAGGGCTCCGAACCCTCCTTGCCGGGGATCTCGCGCCACCGCAGGGCCAGCAGTGCGATGGACACCACCGAGAAGAAGATCATGTTGAAGACCAGCCATCCGGTGATCCCCAGGTCGACGAAGGAATGGACCGAGAAGTTCGCCAGCACGCCGGACCGCGTGAGAAACGTGGCGTAGACGACGAACATGTAGCCGGAGATGGCCAGGATCAGGTTGGTCTTCATGAAACGGTGCCGGCCCCGTTGCAGCAGCATGCCGTGGACCATCGCCACCGCAAAGAGCCAGGGTACGAAGGAGGCGTTCTCCACGGGGTCCCAGCCCCAGTAGCCGCCCCAACCCAGGGTCTCGTAGGACCAGTAGCCACCCAGCATGATGGCGGCTCCCAGCGTCAGGGTGGAGAGCAGCGCCCAGGGCAGGGTCGCCTTGGTCCACTCGTCGTACTTCCGCATCCACAGGGCGGCCAGGGCGAAGGCGAAGGGAACGGCCGCCGCGGCATAACCCAGGAACATGATCGGCGGATGGATGACCATCCACGGGTTCTGGAGCAGCGGGTTGAGCCCCTGGCCGTCCATGGGGATCATGGCTGCCGTCAAACCCTGGTGAAACCGGAAGGGATTTTGTTTCACCAAGAGCATGATCAGGGAGAGCACCGTCAGGTTGTAAAAGATCATGACGCGGCCCTCGTAATGCCGTGAGAAGCGGATCAGAGGGAGCCCGAGAATGGCCGCACTGAGGACCCACAGGAGGAAGCTTCCCTCCTGACCCGCCCAGAAGGTGGAGATCAGGTAGGTCAGCGGCAGGGTGTTGTCCGAGTAGGCCGTCACGTAGAACACCCGGTAGTCGTGGGTCAACAGCAGGTACATCAGCAGCGCCGAGGCGACGATCACAGCGACCGTCATCAGACCGAAGGCCTGCCGCGCCGCCCGGCGCCACGTGGCGTCTTTCAGCGACATGGCGTAGAAGACCGTCGAAGCGAGCCCGAAAACGAAAGCCATCCACAGCAGCAGGGCGCCTGGCGTGTACATCGTCACCTCCTAATGAGTCTGAATAGCATTGGGCGTCGAGATGAAACGCCGGGGCCGGGCCCCGGCGCGCGGTTTCCGTTCAGGAACGTTTCGACTGTCCGCTCTCCTCGAGACCCTGGTACTTGGACGGGCACTTGACAAGCAGCTGGTCGGCCTTGAACACCCCGTCCCGGTAGGCCCCGATGACCACCACCTGGGTCGCATCTTCGAAGTTGCCCGGTTTCACCCCGTCGTACTCCACCTCGAGCTGCCGGCCGTTCTCGTCGGCCATGGAGAAGACCAGCTTCTTGCTGGCCTCGTCGTACCGGCTGGAACCCTGCACCAGGCTGCCGGCCACCTGAACGTGATGGCCCGTCGATATGGCTTCCTGAAAGCCGACGTAGGGCGTCAGCTCCGTCTTGAACGAGGTGGCCCCGTAGGCCAGGAACGCGACGATGACGACGCCACCGATGGCGTACCACAAGCGCCGCCCCTTTTTCGAATCACTCATAGATCCCCCATGTCCAAACGCCGGGCCTTGCGGTCCAGGCGGTACACGTACGCGAACAGCCCCACCCAGATGATGAGCGTGACCAGGAAAATTCCCATCAGATCGTTCATATCAGCTCCTCGTGCTGCCGGGCGCGCCGCAACCTCTCCAGGCGCACCTCGATACAGTATAACCAGGAAGCGAGCCCGGTAAATCCCGCCAGCGAGGCGAAGAGCACCTGGAGCATCCTGGAGCTCATCTTCATCTTCCCCTGCACGTTGATGATCGTGTCCGGATGCAGCGACCAGTAGATCCGTGGCACGATAAAGACGAGAAAGGGCACGGTCACGAAGGCGAGGATCGCATAAACCGCCGCCATCGCGGCCCGCCGCTCCGGATCGGCGATGGCGCCCCGAAGGGCGAAGTAGGCGGCGTAGATCAGCAGCAGAAAGGTGATCGAGGTCTCCCGCGGGTCCCAGTTCCAGTAGGAGCCCCACATGATCCGCGCAAAGATCGAACCCGTGATCGTGGCCAGGATCGCGAATGTCAGGCCCAGCGCACTGGCCGCCTGGGCGCGGATGTCGTCGATGGGCTGGCGTGTCTTCAAGTAACGGATGGAGGCGATGCAGGAGCCCAGGAAAGCCAGCGTCGCCACCCAGGCGGTGGGCACGTGGAAGAAGACGATGCGGCTCGACTGGCCGACAAAGCCCGAGGCGGCCGGCGCCCACAGGAAGGCCGCCCAGATGACGACGGCCATCCAGACGAAGAGCACCCACGGCAGGACACGGTGAACGCCGCCGCGGCTACTCATGCCACACCACCGGGAAGAGAATCACGGACACAACGGTCATCACACCTCCCAAGGAGATCACCGCGCGAAGGGTCTGGGTCACACCATCCGGCGAACCCTCGGCCGCCGCCCGCGTTCCCTGGATCAGGAAGATCATCAGGGGCAGAAGCAACGGCAAGGACAGCACCGAAAAGAGTGCCCCCCGTGTCATGGCACGCGCGATAATCGCCGCCACCATGGTGGTGGTCACACCCAGAGTATACCCACCCGCCATCAAAACGGCGAACAGGGCCAGGGGTGAGCTCACATGGAAACCCATCAGCACGATGTACAGTGGCACCAGGATCGCCATCAGGACAGCGAGAAGCACCAGGTTGAAGACCAGCTTGCCGGCCCACACCACGAGGGGATCGGCCGAGAGCCTGAGCAGCGGAGCCGTGTGTGTGTCCTCCTCCTTGACGAAGGAACGGTCGAGCCCCGCCATGGCGGCGAAGAAGATGACGATCCACAGGAGCGCGGAGAGCAGGAAGGGCCGGTCGGCCTCGGCGATGCGGTACGGACCGATGGTGTATGAGACTGCCGCCAGTGTCGTCACGGCGAAGAGGCCCAGGGCGTTGAGAGCCACCTTGGTGCGGAACTCCGACCGCAGGTCCTTGACGAAGACCGCCGCCGCTTCAGCCAGAAAGCGCCACATGGCGTGTCCCCCACTCCATCTCGCGCCGGTCGTTGGTGGCCAGGACCAGCGCCGTGCCACGTTCCCGCTGTTCGAGAACCATGCCCTCCAGCCAGTCCTGCCCGGTCGGATCGAGGTTGGAGCCCGGCTCATCGAGAAAGAGCACGGGCGGATCGTGCAGCAGCGCCTGGGCAATCTTGAGCCGCTGGTGCATCCCCGTGGAATAGCCGCCCACCGGGGTCTTTCTGCCGGGATCCAGGCCTACCCGGCCCAGCAGATCACGGCAGAGGCTCTCGGCGTCGTGTACGCCACGAACCTTGGCGAAGAACCGCAGGTTCTCCATGGCGTCGAGCTCCTCGTACAGCCCCATGGACGGCGCCACGACCCCGAGAACCGAACGCCACTCATCGCGAGAGAGCTCGCCGTCATCCCCGTCCACGTACCGGATCGAGCCCCGGGTCGGCCGCAACAGGCCGCAGAGCATGGCCACCAGGGTGGACTTGCCGGATCCATTCGGCCCGGTGATGACCAGCACCTCGCCCGGCTCCGCCCTCCCGGACACTCCCCGGAAGATCACCCGCAGGTCGAACCGTTTGGCCAGCTCGTCGAACTCCACGCGAATCGAACGTTTCATCGTGCGGAAGATACCATGGAGTACGGCGCCCCGGCATAAGCCGGGGCGCCCCTGTCACAGCGTTGGAGGTTGGATCACGCTGCTCGCATCTGGAAAAAGTCCACCCTGGGCGGCGGCGCAACCACGTGGGGCGACAGCGGACACGACGCCTCAGGACCCAGCGGGCACGACGCCCGCGGCGACAGCGGACACGATGCCTCAGGACCCAGCGGACACGATGCCTGCGGCGACAGCGGACAGGAGGCCTCCGGACCCACCGGGCACGACGCCTGCGGCGACAGCGGCAGGGTCAACGAGCGAATCTTGAAGCCCTTCGGGATCTTCGATCCACGGGCCCGTTCCGCCACCCGGCACGGCATCTTGGAGCCGACCCACAGCTGCCAACGTTCCTGGTCGAGGCGCAGCGTGCCGTCCTCGGCAAGCCGACCCACGTGGTTTTCAGGAAGCTCCAGCCCGACGGCGCACTTGTGCAGCTCTCCCTCGGGGCCGATCATCACCGAGTTGGCGCGGCCCGCATGGCAGCCGAGGCCGCCGGGCCGACTTTCCTGCGACCAGTCCACCGGATGCAGTCCAACCTTGCGAAGCTCCCCCGTCAGGAGCTGCTCCACCCTCTTGACCTCGGCCGGCGAGAACTGGGGCACACGACCACCAGGGTAGGAGATGGGACGGCACGAGAACTCGAAACGAGGATCGCCGCCAAGCTCCATGGCCAGCTCGGGAAGCCAGTCCAGCAGAGGCTGGAGGTTGGCCCGGTCAACACCCAGGCGCACGACGACTCGATAGTCACCTTCGCTGTCGCGGAGACCCCTGAGGGCCGCCCACACCTTGTCGAAGCTGCCAGAGCCTCCAAGGGAAACCCGCCTCAGATCGTGTTCGAGCGGCGGGCCGTCCAGCGTGATCTGGTAGTCGGTGCATCCCCACGCGGTCAGCCGTTCGATGCGTTCCCGTGTCAGCAACGTGCCGTTGGTGGTCATGGACATGCTCAGGCGTTTGCGAGAGAGGGCGGCCAGCCGTTGAGCAGCCTCCCCGATCTCCACCATGATCGGCCAGGCGGCCAGCGGCTCGCCGCCGTACCAGTCGATGTGGAGCCGGTGGATGTCATCCTTTCCCGCAAGCCTCTCCAGCATGGCGAGGACACTCCTGCGGATTTCCGGGGACATCCGTTTGGGCTCATGTCCCTGGTAACAATAGACACATCTGAGATTACACGCTTCGGTGGGGAGGAGCACCACCTGGGCAACCCCTTCCCACGGATCGGTACCGGCCGACAGAGCCGGCGGCATCACCCGGGATCCAATACCGGTAGCAAGGACAATCGTGTGCTGATCTTGGCGCATGGCGAAGCCTCCCCTTTTGGGCCTCCCCCTTGGGCGGGGGAGCACCGTTGAGCACTCAAACTCGCCCCGCGCTGCAGCACAGAGGTTCGCTGTGTATTAAAACAGGATATCAAGCTGAGAACAGTGATGTTTGTCACATGATGCTGTATCATCGCGGCGCGTTCCGGGGCGGCTCGCTCCGCCCGGCTCTCAGGATTCTGTCGTGGTTTCCGGCAGTTTCCGCATCCAGATCTCGGTTCCACCACGTTCGAAGGCCACCTCGTCCATCAGCTCGTTGATCAGGAACACGCCGCGCCCGCCGGAGGCCAGAATGCGTTCTCCCTGCACAGGGCTCGGAATGGCGTCGGGATCGAAACCCTCACCGGGGTCCCTGACAACGATGAGCACGCCGTGGTCCCGGTCGCAGGCGACGCAGACCTCCACCATCCGCTCCGAGTCCTCTTCACAACCGTGCCGGACGGCGTTGGCGAGGGCTTCGAGCAGGGCAACCTCGACGTTGACCTCCCCACCCTGGGCACAACCCTGGCTCTTGATAGCGGCCATGATCTCGTCCACCAGGGGTTGAATGGCCTTCAGGCACCCGGGAATAGTCCTGTCCAGGCGCAGGGTCAGCTGCTCAACATCGAATTCGAAGGGGCCGCTCTCGATCATCCCATCGCTCTCCCTCAACCACAGCTGGCGCCGGCTCCACGTGCCGGCTCGAGGTGTTGCCGCTTGTGGGCCATTGCCATTCCATCATCCTCACCGCGCGAAGTCCAGAGACCACCTGAATCGATGTTCCCTCCTTTACGTTTGTTACGATCGAACGCCGAACAATTCTTCCCGGCTTCCGTACAATCAACCGTCCGGCCGACGGGTACGGGCCCTGTGCGGAGCTTGCGCCTTGTTCGTCACGATCTCGAAGGAATGGAAGAAACGATGATGCGAAGCAACTGGAAGGCAACGGTATGGCTGGTGGCAGGCCTCATGCTTGCCGGCGGATGCGGCCGTTTCGGCGGCGCGGCGGACAAGCCAAGGGTCAGGGGTTTCGGCCAGGGAGAAGCGAGGCAGGAAGAGGCCGTGCCGGTCGAGGTGGTCACCCTTTCCCGCGGTCCCATCGAGGCCATGCTCCGCCTGTCCAGCAACCTGGAGGCCGAGCGCGCTGTCACGGTCTACGCCCAGGCGCCCCGCCTCGTACGCCGGCTCCTCGTGGAGGAGGGCGACGCCGTCACGAAGGGCCAGCTCCTGGTCCGTCTCCAGGACGACGAGCAGCGTCTCGCCCTGAAAAAGGCCGAGAGCCGGTACCGGCAGGCCAAGGAAGAATTCGAGCGGCAGCAGAAGCTCTACGAGCAGCAGCTGGTGGCCGAGCAGGTCTTCATCGACGCCCACCACGCCTTGGACCAGGCCAGAGTTGCCTACGACGAGGCCCGCCAGGCCCTCTCCTACACCGAGGTCCGGGCACCCATCGCGGGGATCGTCACGGAACGTCTGGTCAACCTGGGTGATTCCGTGACCATCAACCAGGCCCTGTTCAGGGTCGTCGACTTCGATTCCATCGTTGCCCGCATCTACGTTCCCGAGAAGGACCTACGGCGCCTCGCCGTGGGCCAGCCCGCACGAATCTTCGCCACGGCCCTTGGCGAGAAACCCCTGGCGGGGAAGGTTCTCCGCATCTCTCCCGTGGTGGACCCCAAGACCGGCACCATCAAGGTCACCGTGGCGGTCCCCAACCAGCCAGGGCTGCGTCCCGGACTCTTCGTCGATGTGGAGCTCGTCACCGACGTACATCCGGACGCCATCCTGATTCCCAAACGCGCCCTGGTCTACGACAACGACCAGGTCTTCGCCTTCCGCGTGGGGAAAGACCATCGCGCCCACCGCACGGAGGTCAAGATTCTCCTGCAGACCGCCGACACGGTGGAGCCGGCCGGCGGCTTCGACGAAGGTGACATCCTCGTGGTGGCTGGTCAGGCCGGGCTCAAGGACGGGACCCTTGTCCGCCTGCCCGGTGAGCCGGTACCCACGCCCGGGGCCTCCGGCCCGGAGGCCGCACGGAAGGGCTCGCGCCGTCCCTCCCGCGGCGCCGCAGGGAGGAAGCGCCCGTGACGCCCTCCGAAGGCCACACGAGCTTCGTCACGTCGCGGCCCGTGGCCGTATTGATGGTGGTCATCGCCGCCCTGGTCTTCGGCTTCTTCTCCTACGGCCGGCTCCCCGTCACGTTGATGCCCGAGCTCAACTACCCGACCCTGACGGTGCGCACGGAATACCCCGGCGCCGCGCCCGAGGAGGTGGAGAACGACGTCACCCGCCCCATCGAAGAGGCCCTCGGCGTGATCGGAGGGCTCCGCCGCGTCTCCTCCGTCAGCCGCGCGGGTCTCTCCGACGTCGTCCTGGAGTTCTCGTGGGACACGAAGATGGAGACGGCCATCCAGGACACCCTGGAGAAGCTGGACCTGGTCTTTCTCCCCGACGATGCCGGCCGGCCCCTGGTGCTGCGTTTCGACCCTTCTCTGGACCCCGTCATGGAGCTTTCCCTGGCCGGCAAGGACGCCCGCTTCAAGGGAGAGGACGGCCTGCGGCGGCTCCGCAGGGTGGCCGAGCTCGAGGTCAAGCGGGCCCTGGAGCCCATCAAGGGGGTCGCCGCGGTGCAGGTCCGGGGTGGCCTCGAGGAGCAGATCGAGGTCTCCCTGGACGCCAACGCCCTGCAGCGGACCGGCATCTCCATCCAGGATGTCATGAACAGGCTCCGCCAGGAGAACGTCAACGTGGCCGGCGGCACCCTCAAGGAGGGCCGCACCGAGTACATGGTCCGCACCCTCAACGAGTACAGGACCCTGGGGCAGATCGCCAACACGGTCATCCGGCGCGTCGGTGACCGGGAGGTCCGGCTTTCCGACCTCGGAACGGTACGCTGGGGCCATGCCGACCGCAAGATGATCACGCGCGTCGACGGCGTCGAGGCCGTCATGCTCGACGTCTACAAGGAGGCCGACGCCAACATGGTGGCCATGTCGCGCCGGGTGCGGGCGAAGCTCGGCGAGCTCGATCCGGCCAAGATCCGGGCCGAGGCGAGGCGCCTGGCCGCCGGAGGCCCGGCCGGCGGCGGCCGTGGGCG
>JAADFK010000122.1 GCA_013152925.1 Acidobacteriota bacterium
GAGGCGGCGGCCATCGCCGCCGAAGACGCCGCGGCCTGCCGGGCCATGGCGCAGCACGGCGCCGCCCTGATCCCCGGTGAGGGCCCGGTCGAGGTGATGACCCACTGCAACGCCGGCGCCCTGGCGACGGCCGGCATCGGTACGGCGCTCGGCGTGGTGCGCGAGCTGGCGGCCCGCGGCCGGCTCGGGATGCTCTGGTCCTGCGAGGCACGGCCGGTGCTTCAGGGCGCCCGGCTGACGGCCTGGGAGGCCGTGCAGGACCGACTGCCGGTAACGCTGATTGCCGACTCGGCGGCGGCCACGGTGCTCTCCACGCGGCCGGTGGCCGCGGTCATCGTCGGTGCGGATCGGATCGCGGCGGACGGCGGGACGGCCAACAAGGTGGGGACCTATCCGCTGGCGGTGCTTGCCCGGCGGCACGATGTGCCCTTCTTCGTGGTGGCGCCGACCTCCACGGTTGACCTGAGCCTTCCGGAGGCCGCCGGAATTCCCATCGAGGAACGGGACGGGGAGGAGGTGCGGCGGGTGCGGGGCGTCCTGGTGGCGCCGGCCGGGGTACCGGTGTTCAACCCGGCCTTCGACAGGACGCCCCCCGAGCTGATTACGGCCATCGTCACCGAGCGTGGCGTCGCCCGTCCGCCCTTTGGCGAGCCCCTGGCGGCCCTGGCCGGCCGGGAGCCCTGAGCGTATGTTCCCGAGGACCCTCGGCGTCGAGACCTCCTGCGACGAGAGCTCGGTGGCCCTCCTGGACCGCGAGGGGGCGGTGGAGATCAACCTGCTGTCCAGCCAGGCCAGGTCCCACGCGCCCTTCGGAGGCGTTGTCCCCGAGCTGGCCTCCCGGGAACACCTCAAGGCGCTGCCCATGCTGGCGCGCTCGGTGCTCGACGGTGCCGAGGAGCCCCCGGAGCTCGTGGCTGTGACCGCGGGTCCCGGGCTGGTGGGCGCTCTGTTGGTGGGCCTCCGGTTCGCGGCAGCCCTGGCCTGGGCCACGGAGCTTCCACTGGTGGCGGTGGATCACCTTGAGGGTCACCTGGCCTCACCCTTCTTGTCGCGTGACGGACGGCCCGCGCGGCGCCCCGGGGGCACGGTGCTCTCGCTGGTGGCGTCGGGGGGACATTCCGCCTGGTACCTGGTCCGTGACGGACGGCCGCCATTCCGGCTCGGCCGCACGCGGGATGATGCCGCCGGGGAGACCTTCGACAAGGTGGCCCGGGTGCTCGGCATCCCCTATCCCGGCGGCCCGGCCTTGGACCATCTGGCCCGTCTGGGCGATCCCCGGGTGGTCCCCATGCCCCGGCCCCGCCTCAAGGACAGCACCGCCGATTTTTCTTTTTCGGGGCTCAAGTCGGCGGCCATCCGGGCTATCCGGGAACGCGGGCTGGAGGGTGCCGGGGGGGACGAGGTGCCCAGGGCCGTGTATGATCTGGTGGCGTCCTTCGAGGTGGCGGTCGTCGACCAGCTCCTGGGACCCTTGGAACGGCTGGCGCGGGAGCATCGGCCCATCGCCATAACCGCCTCGGGCGGTGTGGCGGCCAATACCTTGTTGCGGGAGCGCCTGGAAGTGACGGGACGACGCCTGGGGATCGAGGTGCTGCTGCCGCCGAAGGAGCTGACGACGGACAATGCGGCCATGATCGCCCACGCCGGCCAGCTGGCCTTCGGCCGGGGCGAGGTCGATGATCCCCGACGGCTGGATGCCCGGCCGAGCGAGAAGTGGCAGCCGCCGGGAATGCGGAAGGTGTAATGAACAACGACAGGATTCGGAATTTCTCCATCATCGCCCACATCGACCACGGCAAGTCGACGTTGGCGGACCGCATCCTGGAGCTGACCGGGGCGGTGTCGGCCCGGGACATGAAGGAGCAACTGCTGGACGACATGGACCTGGAGCGGGAACGCGGCATCACCATCAAGGCCCACGCCGTCAGCCTTCCGTGGACCGTCGATGGGGAGGAGTACCGGCTCAACCTGATCGACACGCCGGGCCACGTGGACTTCTCGTACGAGGTTTCCCGTTCCCTGGCGGCCTGTGAGGGCGCCCTTCTGGTGGTCGATGCCACGCAGGGCGTCGAGGCCCAAACCCTGGCCAACGCCTACCTGGCCCTGGAGAACGACCTGGAGATCATCCCGGTGATCAACAAGATCGACCTGCCTTCCGCGGAGCCCGAGCGCGTCGCCGAGCAGATCGAACAGGTCATCGGCCTGCCGGCCGAAGAGGCCCTCCTGGTGTCGGCCAAGACCGGCGAGGGCGTCCGGGAGCTCCTCGACCTGCTGGTCGAGAAGGTGCCGCCGCCGGCAGGTGACCCCGGGGCACCGCTCAGGGCCCTCCTCTTCGACGCGTGGTACGACTCCTACCGCGGGGTCTGCTGTCTCGTCCGCGTGGTGGACGGCCGGGTGAAGCCGAAGCAGGCGATTCGTTTCATGGCGACCGGGGCGAGCTTCGACGTGGAGGAGGTCGGCCGTTTCAGCCCGAAGCCCGAGCCCCTGGACGCCTTGGAGGCCGGGCAGGTGGGCTACGTTTTCGCCACCATCAAGGAGCTGCATCAGACCAGGGTCGGCGACACCATCACGCTGGACCGGGAACCCGCCGTGGCGCCCCTGGAGGGCTTCCAGGACATCAAGCCCGTGGTCTTCGCCGGACTCTATCCGGTGGACTCGGCGGACTACGGCGATCTGCGGGACGCCCTGGACAAGCTGCGCCTCAACGACGCCTCCTTCACCTTCGAGCCGGACACCTCCCAGGCGCTGGGATTCGGGTTCCGCTGCGGTTACCTGGGCCTGCTCCACATGGAGATCATCCAGCAGCGGCTGGAGCGGGAGTTCAACCTCGACCTGATCACCACGGCGCCGGGGGTGCGCTACCGCGTCATCACAACGGCCGGCGAGACGGTCTGGGTCGAGAACCCCAAGGATCTTCCAGGCCCCGGTGAGATCGACAGCATCGCCGAGCCGATGATCGACGCGACGATCCTGACCAAGGACGAGGCCGTGGGCCCGATCCTCAAGCTCTGTGAGGAGCGCCGCGGTGTCCAGAAACGTCTGGAATACGTCGGTCCCCAGCGGGTGCTGATCGAGTACAGGCTGCCCCTGGCCGAGGTCGTCCTGGACTTTTACGACAAGCTGAAGTCCGTCTCCAGGGGTTACGCCTCCTTCGACTACCAGATTGCCGCCTACGAGCCGGGTGACCTGGTCAAGCTGGATATCCTGGTCAACGGCGAGCCCGTGGACGCCCTGTCGATCATCGTGCACCAGGAGAAGGCCTACGAGCGGGGACAGTCGGTGGTCTCGACCTTGAAGAGGGTCATCCCGCGGCAGCTTTACGAAGTGGTCATCCAGGCGGCCGTGGGCAAGCGCGTCATCTCCAGGGCCGTGGTGAAGGCCCTGCGCAAGAACGTCCTGGCGAAGTGCTACGGCGGTGACATCACCCGGAAGAAGAAACTGCTCGAGAAGCAGAAGGCGGGCAAGAAGCGCATGAAGAAGGTGGGACGGATCGAGGTGCCCCAGGAGGCCTTCCTGGCCGTTCTCAAGGTGGAGGGCTCATGATGAGGAAGTCGGTGACGCGGGAGTACTACGAGGCCATCCTGGTGGCCGTCATCCTGGCGCTCTTCGTGCGGACCTTCGTCTTCGAGAACTTCAAGATCCCATCGGGCTCCATGGAGAACAACCTGCTGGTGGGGGATCACCTGGTGGTCAACAAGTTCATCTACAGCCCCCACTGGAACACACCCATCGACAGGCTCTTCCCCCAACGAGAGCCCCGCCGCGGCGATGTTGTGGTCTTCAAGTTTCCCGAGGACCCGCGACGCGACTTCATCAAGCGGTGCATCGGACTGCCGGGCGACGTCATCGAGATCCACGAGAAGAAGCTCTACCTCAACGGCAAGCTCCAGAACGAACCCTACGTGATCCACAAAGATCCCAACGTCTACCCCGACTCTCCCATGGTGCCGCCCAGCCTGAGGCTCCGGGACAACTTCGGTCCCTTCACGGTTCCGGACGGGACCATCTTCTGCATGGGAGACAACCGGGACAACTCCCTGGACTCCCGGTTCTGGGGACCCGTTCCCCGAAGCTACCTCAAGGGGCGGGCCGTGATCATCTACTGGTCGTACGAGGCGCCGAGGAACGACTGGCAGTGGCGCGGTCTGGGCCACCGTCTCAAGCAACTGGGCAACGTCTTCTTCCACTTCCTGACCAAGACCCGCTGGAACCGCACCTTCAAGCTGGTCCGCTGATCGGAGGCATTCCTCGGACCTCCCCCAAAAGCGTGGCTCATCTCGCAAATGCCGGGGTGGCTGGGTGAAGGATCGGGAAACGAGGTTTCAGCGAGGTACTCCCTGGAGACGCGACGTCGTCAA
>JAADFK010000123.1 GCA_013152925.1 Acidobacteriota bacterium
CCCAGCTTCCGGATGGCGTCCGAAGAGCCCAATCCCGCGGGCACGGTGCGGGCGATCTCCTCGGCCAGCCGGCTGAGGCGATCCCCCAGCCCATCGGCCTCGAGATCCGTCCGGATCAGGCGCACGCCGCAGTTGATGTCGTAGCCCACGCCGCCGGGCGAGACGATCCCATCCCGCGAATCGAAAGCCGCCACGCCCCCGATGGGAAAGCCGTATCCCTGGTGGATATCCGGCATGGCCAGCGAGGGACCAACGATGCCCGGCAGACAGGCAACGTTGCAGGCCTGTCGCAGGGCGTCGTCCCGCACGATCGAGGGCATCATGCGACGCGTGGCGAACACCCTGGCCGGTACGTGCATGCAGCCGTGGGGCTCGATCTCCCAGACGCCGCGCTCGATCTCCTTGGGTTCCGGCCCGTCGTAGCTCATATCACGAATGTAGCTGCCGCCGGCGCTCCAGTCCACCGCTCCGCCGTCCCTGCCCCGCACGGCCCCGCCGGCGGGTTAGAATGGCCTCATGGACGCCGATGCTCGCCGCCCGTGGCTCGTTCTCGCCTTCCTGGTATTCGTGGTGCTCGCCTTCATACTCGGCCACCGGTACCGTGAGGCGGGACGGCCGGTCCTCGTCGAGGTGCGGGTGGTCACGGCGACAGCCTCCGATCCCGTCTTTCGAGACGGACGCCGGCACCTGGCGCCCGGTGAGACATTTCAACTGGCCGTGGCCATCCGCCTGCAACAGCGTGGGAAGGGGACGTACTGGATCAGCCCGGCGCCGGAGCTCGCTCTCAGGGGCACGGAAACAGATCATGTGGTCACCTCGTCCTGGCCCGAGGACGACCGGATCCTGCGCGTCCACTGGTCCACCATCGAATGCAGCTTCCTCGGCGGCGAGCTGACCGCCGATAACGTGGCGCAACGCCTGACGTACAGGGCGTTCCTGGCCCCCGAGCTGGGCCGCGAGCCTCTGGTCCAGGGCGACATGGAGGCCCACAACGACGACTTCCTCGGTGAGCTCCCTCCACCCCCGGATCCGCCGCCGGGAACCCTGCGCTTCAAGGCCCGGGTCGAGGTGGTCGCCAACGACGAGGATATCCGGCCGATCCAGGCCTTGAGCTCCCCGGGGGCCGAGGCCCTGGGCGGCCCCCGGCTCGCCGTGATCAGCCGGGACCTTGCGGCGCCCAAGGGGATCGATCCCTCCGTGGGACAGCTCTTCCTCCTGCCGGGCTTCGAGGTTGCTCCCGGGAATATCAGCGCCGGCGAGGCCCTTGTCCAGACAACGGGGCACGACATGGCCGGCCTCGCCGAGCGCCGGATCGCCGTCTCCTCCTGGACCTTCGCCGCCACCGCCGTCTCGGGCTCCGCCTCCCTGGACCCGCTCTCCCTGAAGAAGCTGGGGACGTTGAGCATCACGGCGCGAGGTCTCTTGTCAGGGGGGCACTCCCTCAGATGGGGTACGAAGGTCCGTCCCGGGGATCTCCTGGAGATCGACCAGCACTGGATCGTTCTCGATGCCGATGACGGCAACGGCGTCCTGGACCTCTCCGACCGGGTTCTTCACTGCTGGCGCCGGCCTCCTCAGTCCGTACGGCTGATCGACGCCCTGGACATCGGCGCCCGCTCGGCGAAACTGTACCGGCACGGTGGCAGCTGATCCCGTTCCTGCGCCCTTGCTCCAGGTCTCGGACCTGCGCCTGGAGGTTCCAGTGGGCACCACCCGTCGCGTCCTGGTCGACGGCGTTTCCTTCTCGATCGATCCCGGGGAACGGGTCGCCCTGGTGGGCGAGTCGGGCTCCGGCAAGAGCCTGACGGTCCTGGCCGCTCTCGGGCTGACACCCGAACCGGTTCGGTTCGCCGGCGGGAACATTCGCGTGGATGGGACCGACCTTCGCGATCTGGAGCCAGCCGCCGTCCACCGCCTCCGGGGCGGCCGCCTTGCCATGGTGTTCCAGGAGCCCTCCTCAGCGCTCAACCCCGTTCTCTCCATCGGCTACCAGATCCGGGAGACGATCCAGGCCCATCGGTCCATGAAACGTGCGGCGGCGCGCCGGGAGGCCCTCCGTCTGCTGGATGAGGTCGATCTCCAACCGTCCGATGAGATGGCTCGTGCGTACCCGCACCAGCTCTCCGGCGGGCAGGCACAGCGGGCGGCCCTGGCGGTGGCCCTGGCCGGAGCGCCCTCCCTTCTCATCGCCGACGAACCGACCACGGGGTTGGACACGACGGCCCAGCACGGCCTCCTCAATCTCCTCCTCCGGCTCTCGCGGGAGCGGTTCACGGCGCTTCTTCTCGTCACCCACGACCTGGCCGTGGCCGCCGTGACCGCCCGGCGATGCTGGATCATGTACTCCGGCGAGCTCGTCGAGACCGGACCCATGGACATGATCCTCGCCGACCCGTCCCACCCCTACACGCGCTTGCTGCTCCGGGCGACCGCGGACAACGGGCCGGCACCTGGGGCTGAAGAAGCACCCAAGGCCGATCCGGCGGACGAACCGCCAGGGTGTTCCTTCGCTCCGCGCTGCCCGCTCCGGGAGGCACCTTGCCTGACGGCACACCCACCCCTCCTCCCCTTGGGACCCCGGCGAAGCCTTCGCTGTCCCATCGTCGCGCGGAGGCGCTCCCCGTGACCGGCCCGGCCATGGAGGCCACCGGCCTGCGCAAGAGTTACGCACGGCGCGGCGTCACTGGAGCCGGCCGGCGGACCACGGCCCTCGACGGTATCGACCTTTGCGTGCGATGGGGCGAGAGCTGGGGGATCGTCGGCGAGTCCGGCAGCGGCAAGAGCACGCTGCTGCGAATCCTCCTGGCCCTCGATCCCCCGGACACCGGCGAGGTCCGCTTCGACGGCACCGTCATCACCGGCCGGCCCGAACGAAGCCTCCGCCCCCTCCGCCGCCGCTTCCAGGCGGTTTTCCAGGACGCCTATGCCTCGCTCGATCCCCGGTTGAGCGTCCGCACCATCATCGCCGAGCCGCTCATGGCTCACGGCCTGGCCTCGGGCTCAGGGCTGGATCGCCAGGTGAGGGCACTCCTGGATGCCGTCGGTCTTCCGCGGGCCTTCGAAGCCCGGCGCCCGGCCACCCTCTCCGGCGGTGAACGGCAGCGGGTCGCCATCGCACGGGCCCTGGCGCCGAAGCCCGACCTGCTGCTGCTGGATGAGCCGGTCTCGGCCCTCGACGTCTCGTTTCGGCGCCAGATTCTCGATCTTCTCGACGAGCTCCGCCACGGTCTCGGCCTGACAACCATCACGATCTCCCACGACCTGGAGACCATCGGCCGTCTGTGCACGCGGGTGGCCGTCATGTACCGGGGCAGGATCGTCGAGTCGGGACCGGCCGGCGAGGTGTTGGCCCGGCCCCTTCACCCGTATACCGCGTTACTCCTCTCAGGCCAGCTCGTGGCCGCGCCCGGCGCCACCCTGCCGGTTCTCCTGGCGCCCCCGGGTGATGGAGGGCCGTGGCCGCACGGATCCTGCGCCTTCGCGCCCCGCTGCCCCAAGGCGGACCCCCGCTGCACCGAGCCTCCCGATCTCTCCCCCCCGGACGGCACCCGCCGTGCTGCCTGTTGGCACCCCTTGGAGACCCTCCCCGCCACCCGCGCCCCGTAAGGATCCAACCTCCACCCGGTTGATTCGACGGAAGGTCCTGCAGCTCCTTCCCGGCCTGGACATCGCCCTAAGATCCCCAGACCGCAGTCTGACGCGAGAAACCGCAATACCGTTTGGCTCCTCACAAGAGCCTGTGCGGGGAGAAGGTTGAAGAACATGCGCCAATTCGTGTGCTACCGGCGGCTGAGAGGCGTCGGTCACACGGAGGAAACACATGCTCGTTGAAAGTGTTGAAAGTACCGTTCGGCAGACCCTGGTGATGACGAGGCACGTGGTGAGAAGAGTGGTTCAGACGCTCAACACCGGTGATACGTCGGACACATCCGCCGGTCTTGGTTGGCCCCCCCGGGGAGGAGGTCCATGGCCGGTGGGAGAGCGTGGGGCATCCCCCCGCCGTGGAGGGGTCGCGGATCTCGTGATTGGAAACCAAAGGTGGCCCCGGCTCGGCGATGATCGGGCTGACTCAACAAAAGGCGCCCAGCGCCGAAGAGGAGGCCACCGTGACCATTGTAACAACTGCGAGGTCCATGATGATGCAACTGCTGCGTGAGAGTGTTCCCATCGCCAGGATCGCTGAGAGGCTTGGAGTGTCACGACAGACCATCTTCAACTGGAAGAAACGAGCGAAAATCGAATCTAGAAGAATTCAACGGTGTTGGCAATTCACGGGAGGTATTTGGCCATAAGAGGTCGTAGTTGGGCGATTTCGGTATCCCAGGAGGTTGGGGAGGCGAGAGC
>JAADFK010000124.1 GCA_013152925.1 Acidobacteriota bacterium
ACCGCGGGAGGCGGGGTTCTCCGGCCGCTGGCCGGTCGTGAGGCGATCCCTCCACTCGCTCGCTACGCTCGCTCGGTCGGGATGACAGATAGGGGTGTCATCCCGACCGGAGCGGTGCGGGGCGTCCATTTCATCCCGTCATCCCGACCGGAGCGGTGCGGAGCGTCCATTCCATCCTGTCATCCCGACCGGAGCGGTGCGGAGCACCGCGAAGTGGAGGGATCTCCCGGGCGAGAGAAGCAATCCCATCGCTCCCTTGTGTGGGAGGGGATCGCGCGGGGACGCTCTCTCGCGGTATGGTGGGGTTGAGGCGGTCCGCCGCCTCGGCTCGGGGCGGCAGCCGGCGTTCGCTTTCCTGCGGCCCAGAAGACGGCCACGGGGAAGCGCCGTCCTCCTGTGGCGGGAGCAACGCTGTGGTCGCTTCCGCGGCACGAAGGCTCCCGCCTTTGTCCGATGAGGCGCGACCGGTAGTGTCGTTTTCTGATACGGTCGCACGTGCTGTGTAATGCCGGCCAGGCCAATAGTGTTCCGGAAAAGGGGTTTCGGGTGTAGAATCGAACAATCATGGAGGTGAGCATGCGGATGGTATTCCGGCGCGTCGGGCTGGTTTTCCTGTTGGTCGTGGCGGCTGCGGAGGCGGGCGCACAATGCGGACCGTGGACGGTGATCCCATCCGGAGCGGCCCAGGGAGTCCGGGCGATGGTGTGGGCGGGTGACCGTTTCGTGGCCGTTGGGGATGGCTTCTTCCTCAGCCCCGACGGGCGATCGTGGCGCCAGGTTCCGCAGTACGGGTTGCCTCCAGGCGGTGACGCCGGGATCAGCTGGTCGGCGGTCGCCTGGAACGGACACCAGGCGGTGGCGGTGGCTGATCGAGGCGGGTACAACGCCCGTGCCGAGGTGGGAGCCATTGCGATCAGCTCGTCCGGAGAACATTGGAACCTCGTCGAGCCGCCTCTTCGGGACCCGTTGCACGCCGTGGCCTGGGGGAACGGCCTCTGGGTTGCGGGTGGAAACTCGGTGTTCCTGTGGAGCGACGATGGAACGACCTGGCACGATGGCTCGGTGGCCTCGGGGAGCTGGTCCATGGATGTCGGAAGCATGGTGTGGACCGGGATGCGCTGGGTGGCCGTGGGCCGGGATCTGTTTTCGGGCGATGGTCTGATCGCCACCAGCGAGGACGGTGTCCACTGGGATGTCTCCGCGGCAGCGGCACCCCTGTTTGCCGTGGCCGGCAACGGGAGCAGGACGGTGGCCGTGGGCCGGAAGCTGGTGCTGTATAGTGACGACGGTTTGTCATGGACACCGGCGGATCCAGGGCAGTTCGATCTCGACTCCATCGTCTGGTCGGGGAATCGTTTCGTTGCGGCTGGTCAGGTGGTGAACGATTACGATTGGACGGCGGGTCCGAACGTCGTGTTGGACAGTCCCGACGGACTTCGGTGGGAGGTGCTCTCCTACGGCAACGCCGAGGACGGGTTTCCGGTGACGAGCCTGGCCGCGGGGCCCGGCGTTCTCGTCGGCTCTGGCGGGAACCGGGGTGTTGCGGTCAGCCGGGACGGGGTGGAATGGGCTCCAGTGGGCGCTCCCGTCTACGCCGCGGGCCACAACGCGCTCCAGACGGCTTCCGGACGGTTCCTGACGCTGGTTCCCCAGCTGATGCGGCAATCCGACGTGCCGTTCGAGGACTTCCGGACGAGCCTCGCGATCTCCACGGACGGCGTTCACTGGCAACGCCACGTGATCGGACCCCAGGGGCTCCGGGATGTGGCGTGGCGGCAGGGACGGTACGTGGCCGTCGGTCCCGACCACGTGATGATGAGCGATGACGGCGTCTCGTGGTCGCCGGCGGACGGGAGCCTTCCCGTGGGGATCGTCCTTGGCGAGGTGGCCGCCGGAGCCCCCGGCTTCGTTCTCTCCGGTGGTCGACAGCTGTTCTTCAGCACCGATGGATCGAGCTGGCAGGACGTGACGCCGGCAGGGAGCCCCTGGGGACTCCCACCGCGGGGCCTGATCTGGGCCGGGGATCGTTTCATCGCTGCGGGAACCGGCAGCGTGGCAACGAGCCCGGACGGCGTGCAGTGGACCGTCAGCAAGGGCACCTGGGGCTTCAACGGCTTCTTCGCTTTCGCCGGCAACGGGAACCGCTTCGTGGGGATCGCCGGGGGAGGCTTCCTCGCCTGGTCCGGCGACGGGCTCACCTGGAATGCGGTCCACAACATCCCGAGCGGGGAGCTTTTCAGTGTCACCTGGGACGGCACGAAGTTCGTGGTGGCCGGTGCGGGGTTCCTGTTGACGAGCACGGACGGGGTGGAGTGGAGCTCCGAGACGGTGCCCGACACGCCGTGGTACGGCGGCATCGCGGTGCTCGACGGCCGGACGGTCGTGGCGGGACGCGGCGGCTCGTTGCTGGTGCGGGGCTGCCCGGGCGAGACACTGGACGACGGGGCGGCGTTTGAGATGGCGCTTCCCGCCATGGCCCACACGGAGGGCCGCAACGGCACCTTCTGGCGGTCGGACCTGGTGCTCCACAACCCTGGAAACGATGCCGTGCGGGTGAACGTCTGGCCGCTCGGCCCGGCGGGCGGCAGCGACGGCGTGGCCACCGTCTCGGTGGTGCTGACGCCGGGCCAGGCCGTGATGCTCCAGGACCTCCTGCCCGGGCTGCTGGATTCGGACGAGCCCTCCGGTGGTGCGGTTCTCTCGGCCGACGGCCCCGTGACCGCGGCCTCGCGGACCTTCACCGGCGACGGTGACGGCACCTGGGGTCAGAACGTCCCACTGGTTCCCTCGGGGAGCTGGGTGCAGGCCGGACAGCGCGTGGTGTTGGCCGGGCTGGCCCAGGACGGCGCCACCCGAACCAACCTCGGCCTGCTCAACCCCGGCTCGTCACCGCTCGACGTGACGGTGCGGTTCCACGGCGCCGACGGCTCGGTCCTGGGGGAGCGTACCTGGACGGTGCCGGCCCGGGGCTGGCGGCAGATCGACCTGGCGCTGGAGCAGGCCGGGGCGGCGCCGGTCTCCCTGGCCTGGGCCGAGCTTGATGGGAACGGCGATTTCGTCGCCTACGCCTCGGTGATCGACAACGCCACGGGCGACGCGGTGACCGTCTTGCCGGCGACCGCCACCGGCGCGGATCTGGTGGTGCCCGCGGCGGCCCACACCACAGGTTACGGCGGCGTCCTGTGGCGGACGGACCTGGACCTGGTGGCAGCGGGCGACGGGCCGGCACGGTACCGGCTGGAGCTGTTGCCGGCGTCGGGCGCCGTGGTCGAGGGTGCCGAGCGGACGCTGGCGGCGGGCCACGCGGAGCGGCTGGCCGACGTGGTGGGGGCGGTCTTCGGTTCTTCGGGCGGTGGCGCCGTGCGGGTGGCCGTGCTGGAGGGTCAGCTCGCCGTGGGCAGCCGGACCTACGCCGTGGGGGCGTCGGGAAGCTTCGGCCAGGCGGTGCCCGCCATGGCCGTGCCCGGCGGCGGATCGGTCGGGGAGCTGCGTGTGGTGGGTCTCTCCGGCTCGCTTTCGGACCAGTGGGGATTCCGGACGGCCGTCGGGGCGGTCAACCTTTCGGATCAGGCGGTCCGTCTGGCGGTCGAGCTCCACGCCGGTGACGGCGCGGTGATCGGGAGCCGGCAGCTCGACCTGGCGGCCCACGGCTGGGGGCAGCTCGACCGTGTCTTCCGGGACCTGGCGGCGACCCCCGTGGCGGGCGGGTACGCCGTGATCACCTCCGCGGACGGCCTCCAGGACATCCTGGCCTATGCCTCGGTCATCGATAACCGCACCGGCGATCCCGTCTTCCTCCGGGCCGTGACCACGAGCGCGGAGTAACGGCTCTTCCGTCTAGTTGCCACGCACCTCCAGCCTCGTGCCGGCGGAATAGGCGGCGAACTCGGGGGCGTACATGGACTGGAGGGTGGCGGGGGCGGCGCGGAAGACACCTGCCATGGTGGCCCTCAGGCGGTACTTCAAGGTGTACTCGCCGGTTGGGAGCCGCTCGAAGAAGAAGTCGGTGCCGGAGTCGCGAACCTCCTCGTAGTAGGCGATGCCCAGGTCCCAGCGCCAGCGGGAGTGAAGGCTCTCGGGCTCGAAGCCCGCGCCCCGTGGATCGCGCAGGTGGACGTACTCGGCGGCGTGCCGGGCGCGGATGGAGAGTTGCACCTCGACCTGGTCGCCGACGGCCAGCCGGGCGCCGTCCTCGAGTGGCTCGAGCACCCAGCGCGTGCCGTCGTTGATGCGGCGGAAGTAGCTGCGGTGGACGGCGAAGAGGTCGCCGTCGCCGGCCTCGGGCAGCTTCTCGGTGGAGAAGTGCCAGGTGGCCGTGGCGAAGGCCAGCCCCTTGCCCTTCTTCGCCACCTCGACGCGGGACATGGTCTTCGGATCGATCTCGGGTCCGGGTATGACCAGCCGGTTCCCCGCCCCGGTGTAGCGATCGGGCTCGAAGACGAAGGTCTTCTCCACGGGACCGGCGGCGACGCGGACCTCCTCCCGGACGGCCAGGGCATGCTCCTGCTTGAGGTACCAGGCCATGGCGTAGAGGGCCTCGGCCGTTGCCCGCGTGGACTTCCAGTGGTTGAGCTTCTTGTGGAGCATCAGCCACTGGACGAGCCCCTCGCGGCGCGGGTCGGCGGGTCTGAGCTCGGCGAGGACCCGGAGGGCAAAGGCCTGTGTCTCGGTGGTGTCGTTGTACCAGAGCCAGCTTCGGTCCTCGGGGGCCCAGTAGGTCCCCAGATCGCGGTCGGTCTTCGCCGAGTCCATGACGCTGTCCCAGACGAGCCGGGCGTCGGCGGCGCGGCCGGCGCGCTTGAGTGTCAGGGCCAGGTAACCCTTGAGCATGGGCGAGTGCTCCCGCCAGTGGCGGAAGGAGAAGTCCAGCATGCGCCGCCGGTCCTCCGCCGAGAAGATGCCCCCGGTCCATGACTCGTCCGGGTAGCTCGAGAGGACGTAGCTCAGGAAGGTTATGCCCTCCCAGCAGCAGTCCTTCTTCATGTCGGCCCGAACCATGTCGTCAAGGTAATGACGGTGGACGTAGCGCCAGGCGCGGACGACAACGTCCCTGGGCGGCAGGACCCCGAACTCCAGGCCTCTGGCGAAGCCCGAGAGGATGTAGAGCGTCATGTGGGGCGAGGGCGGACCGCCCGGGAACCAGGGGAAGCCCCCGTCCGAGGTCTGGGCCTTCTTGAGCTTGGCCAGGGAGGCCCGTTTCTGCGCGGCGGCGACCTTGGGGTCGAGCACGCGGATCAGCTCGCTGGCCGCCTCGCCGCCGCCCCGTGAGGCCACCAGCCAGGGTGTCTCCACGAGCTCCATGCGGCGGTTCGGATCGTTGGCGTCCCACGCCGGGTACCTCGTCTTCCGCGACGCCATGCTCCGGGCCATCTCGGCCACGGCGGGGTAACGGTCGAAGAGGCTGGTGACGATGGCCGTGGAGAGGTAACGGTTGAGGGTCTGTTCGGTACACTCGTAGGGGTAGTCGATCAGGTAGGGCAGGGCGTTGAGCACGCTGTAGAAGAGCTGGGCGTCCACGGTGACCACGAGCTGGTCGTCGATCCGCGTGGGATCATCGCTGCGGGCCATCTCCGGGAAGCTCAGGGTGCGGCGCTCGCCGCCGCGCAGGGTGACGAAACGGGACTGTACCAGGTGCATCCGGCCCGGCAGCACGGGCAGCGGCCGTTGCTCACCGTCGGCGAAGTCGCCGGCCCGGGCCGTGACGCGGAAGGCAACGGTGCCGATTCGGAGAGGCGTGGTGATGGAGAACGACAGGGTGGTACCGCCACCGGGTTTCACGGAGAACGGTACGCTCTCGGTGGAGGTGGCGTCGAGGCCGAAGGCGGACCGGAGGTCCTCGCCGGTCTCGGGATCGACGATCTCGAGGTCGACCGTGCCGGTCAGCGGCTCCTCGCCGGCATCGTTGACGGCGACCTTGAGGCTCGCGCGGTCGCCCTCCCGGAGAAAGCGTGGCAGGTAGGGCCGGACCATCAGCTCCTTGACGCTGCGGGTGGTCCGGTGGAGGGAGCCCGAACGCAGGTCCTTCGTGATGGCATGGACCCAGACGTTCCACTCGGTGACCGAGTCCGGGACCGTGAAGACGATGGAGGCCGTGCCGCCGGCGCCCAGCAGGAGCCCGGGCTCCCAGAAGGCCGTCTCGGCGAAGTTGGTCCTCAGCTCTGCGGTTTCGGCCGGAGCCGGCGCGGAGGGCGCGTGGGCCGTCCCGGCCAGCTTGTCGGAGACTTCGGCCTTGGCCTTGTTCGCAGCGCCCGGGGCGGGCATCGCCATGGCCCGGACCCCCTCCTCCACCATGAGCACGGGGGGCCCGCCCCTGCGTCCTGGTCCGCCGATGCCGTAGCCGGAGATGGAGATCAGCCGGTCGCCGCGGAAACGCGGGAAGGAGGGCAGCGGCGGCAGGGCGTGCCGGCTCCAGACGGACTGGGAGGCGCCGAGGTTGCTCGACGCCGGCCCCACGCTCGACCGGTCGGGGTAGAGGGCCAGGGGGTCGGGAGGCGTGTGGGGCGCGAAGATGTCCAGGCTGCGGTCGTACATATAGGCCAGAAGCTCGGCCGCGCCGGCTCCCAGCGGCTTGCCATCGTGACGCTTCACCGCGACGGTGAAGGTCTCCCTGCTTCCGGGCCGCAGCCGGTCCCGGAAGGTGGTGAAGCCGAGCTTGAGCTCTCGGTCGTCCCAGGGAACGGCGATCCGGGCGGTCCGGCGGATCATCTGGTGGTCCCGGAGCAGGGTCAGAGCCAGGCCCAGGCCGCCCCGCTCCTCCGCTCCGATGGGGATTTCCATGACGGCGTCACCCGCGCCCGATCTCAGGGTGCGGCGTTCGATCCTCCGGCCACCCTGGAAGATCTCCAGCACGAGGTCCTGGCGGCTCAGGGCGCTGCCCACGAGAACCCGCGCCGTGCCGCCCACGGGAACGGATGGCCTCTCCACTGCGAGGATGGCCGCGAGCTCCACGGGAAGGGGGCCGTGGCCGGCCGCCACGAGGTCCTTCCCGAGGGTGAAGGTGGCGCCGAAGGCATCCTTCGTGGTGTAGATCAGCCGGTAGGCGCCGGGCTCGAGGGCCGGGAGCTCCAGGCGGGCGCGGCCCCCTCCGGCATGCTCGAGGCTGCCGGCCCCCACCCGTTCTCCGGCCTTCCAGCGAGCCAGGACGGCCCCCGGATCGTAGGAGCCTTCCCATCGGGGGCGGAGGGCGTCGCCCGGGGTGTGGTAGGCGCCGTCATCGTGCCGGCCGGGCGAGCCCGCCGGCAGGTCGGCGGGCAACGCCGGGCGCTCTGGCTCCATGAGCCGCCTCAGCTCCCACCGGCCCGTGCCCGGTGCCGGCTTGCCGTCCAGGTCGCTGCGGAGGATCGTCAGCGTTGTGGCTGATCCCGCTCGGAGGAAGCCCGGCGGATCGTCGAGCCGCGCCTCCACGGCGACGAAGCCCAGGCGGAACACCCTGCTGGCCGAGCGGGTCTCGCCCCCCTCGTCGGTAACGTCCACGGACAGCTTGTAGCGGTAGGTGAGGCCGGGTTTCGAGGCCTCGCGCTCGTCGGCGGCGGGTGTGAAGCGGCATTCGAGACGGCCCTCGGTGTCCAGCTTCCCGCTGCCGGCGGCGATGACCTGGGGCTGGCCTTGCGGGATGGGCCACCACCAGGACCACCACCGGGGGTAGACGGGCTCGCGGGTGACACGCCACCGGAAGCTGCCCTCCGCCAGGGGCAGGCCGAAGTAGTAGCGGGCCTGCCCCCGGAGTGCCGCGGCGCGGTTGAGGCGGAGCGGTGTGCCGGGGTCCTGGATCTCGACCTCGAAGGTGGGGCGCTTGTACTCCTCCACCCGTACGGAGGCCGAGCCGCCAAGGGAGCAGGAGAGCGTCCATCGGCCGAGGAGCCGGCCGGTGGGGATCTCGAACTCGCCGGCTCCGGCGCCGAAGGCGTCCGCGCTCAGGGTGCGGCGGGCCACCTCCTCGCCGTTGGCGTCCTTGAGAACCACCGTCAGTGCCGCGCCCTCGAGGGTGGTGAGCTTCGTCCGGTCGGCGTTGCCCTCGTAGGCGACGACCTTCCAGTGGAGGGTCTGGCCGGGCCGGTAGACGCTGCGGTCGGTATAGAGCAGAGCGGCGGCGCGCGGATGTTGCCGGGATTCCGAGAGGGGGTAGAGAGGGCTCGTCAGCACCGCGAGGTCGTCGCCGTGGCGGGCCACGAGAATGTGGGCCTGGCGTTTCCAGCCGCCGGCGTCGAGACTCGCGCGGCCGTCGGCGGCGCTCTCCAGGCGCTGGACGAGCCGATACCCCTTCCGCCAGTCGAAGCGGTACAGCGCCAGGCGGACATCCGCGACGGGCGCGCCCGTCGCGCCGGAGCGGGCCGTGATCTCGTAGCGCGTTCCCAGGGTGCGGGTCACCAGCACGAGGTCGCTCAGAATGAAGCTCTGAGCCTGGAGGAGATTGGCCCCCCAGGAGAAGTCCTCCCGCATGGAGGCCAGGATCAGCCAGGCGCCCTTCCGGTGGAGCGGGGGGACGGCGTAGGTGACGTGGCTCCGGTAGTCGGGGGTCGGTGGGAGGTCCACGCTCCAGGAGACGTCGGCCGGCCGTCCGTGGATCAGGGCATCGGCATCCCGGGAGCTCATCAGGAGGTTGGCCTCCCGGGCCGTGCCGGTCCTGGCTTCGAGGTCGTACCACCACGCCCGGAAGTGGAGCCGCCCGAGGTTGCGGTGGGTGATCTGTATGGAGCGTTTTCCGGCGCCGTCGCTCGCCATGCAGCTCACGGTGCAGGCCGGCGCCTCGATGGAGGCGACGATGGCGGCGCAGCGTTTCCCTCCGGGACTTTCCGGGTGGCGGTTGCGGCCGGCCAGGGCCACCTTCCGGGCGCGGACGAGGGCATCGGGTGCCGGTTCCCGGCGGATCAGCTCGGCGAGCTCTGCCTGGCCCGTGGACCACCACGGGAAGCTCCGGTCGAACCGTGCCAGCCGCCGCTCGAGGTACTGGCGGATGTGGAGCTGGTCCTGGCTCTGGGTGAAGGCGGCGTCGAGGCGCCGGACCCGTTCGAGCGTGGCCTCCAGGGCGGCCTCGTGGCGGCCGGCGGCCTCGTGCCACCGCTCGAGATCCCCGAGGACGGCGGCGATCTTCACCAGGGGATGGGCCGCCGGATCGTCCAGCCGGGTCGTTCCCGGCCTTCCGGCCAACAGGGCGTCGAGATCGAGGGCGTAGACCCCGTTGGACTGGGCGGGGCTCCACAGGGAGGAGTTGGCCAGCAACTCGGTCCAGAGGTAGCTGACGGCGTCGCGGAATGTGCCGCGGATGCGGGGCGGATAGTCGTTGGGCACGATGTAACGTGAGGCGTCTCCAATGGGCCGGCCGTCCCACTGGCCGCGCTGCTGCCACGCGTCGAAAAAGGCGCGGTTGGCCTCGGCGACGAGGCTTTCCAGGTCCCAGCGCTTGAGGTCGGCCCTGGACGGGTTCTCGAGCCGCTCCCGCCTGCGGATCTCCCAGGAGTAGGCGTTGATGTAGTCGGTCAGTGCCCTGGCGTAGACCAGGTCGAGGATGGTCCGGGAGAAGGCATCGCCCGGCCATGGCGTCTTCTGCAGGAAGCGGACGGCGTCCTCGTAGCCGTGGAGGGCTGTCTTGAGCCTGGCCTCCTCGACCATGGCACGGGTCCAGGTCTCCGTGTCACCCTCCTGCCGAGCACGGTCCAGGTAGCTCTCCACCAGCTCCGATGCCGCCCGGAGCTTCTGATCCCGGACCAGTTGGTCGACGCGGTGCCAGCTCACCGGAGCATTGTCCCCCGGAACCATCTTCTGTGGGGGGGGCGCTGTGCCGGAGGGAATGTGCCCCGCCGAGCCGAACACGAGGAGGAAGACGGCCGGCGCGAGGAGGAGAGGGAGCAGGCGCCGGGAACGAGACGATGTGAAGCTCGAGAATGCCATGACACCAGTTTAGACACACCGGCGACGGAAACGGTCCCCGGCACCCGGTGGCGCCTGTGGCACGACCGCGCTCTGCTCGGGTGGGTGAGCCATCGTTGGCCCGCGCCCGGCCACGCCGTGGGGCGCGGCGGCGTGAGCCCCCGGGTCGACTCCGAGCGCCAGCGCCCGTCGGCTTACCGGCGCCTCCCGCCCGGCCCCACCGCCTCGGGCGCGTGGTTTTCCCTTCTCCGATAATCGTACGATCGCGGGGGAGATCCCTCCACTCGCTCGCTACGCTCGCTCGGTCGGGATGACAGATAGGGGTATCATCCCGGCCGGAGGGTCCCCGTCGCCTCTTCGTCGTCCCGGCCTGCGCGGTGGGGGTCGTCCATTCCATCCTGTCATCTCGACCGGAGCGGTGCGACGCGCTCGTTCCATCCTGTCATCCCGACCGGAGCGGTGCGACGCACCGCGAAGTGGAGGGATCTCCTGGGCGAGAGAGACAATCCCAAGACCTCCCGTGTACGGAAGGGGATCGCGCGGGGACGCCCTCTCGCGGTCCGGAGCGCCGTCGCTCTCGCCGGGATGGCCGGACGGCCGGGGTTCTGCTTTTCTTGCGGCCCCGGCCTCGTTCCCGGACCTTCCGGGAGCCGTTGCGTGGGTTCCGTCAGCCCAGGTGTGGTTCGAGGCGGGCCAGGAGGGACTCCCTGGGCAACGCTCCCACCAGGCGTTCCACGGGTTGTCCGTTCTTGAAGAGGATCAGCGTCGGGATGCTCTGGACGCGGTGCGCGCCGGCGGCCATGGGGTTCTCGTCCACGTTGAGCTTGACGATCTTGATCCGGCCGGCCTTGTCGGCAGCGATGGTTTCCAGGACGGGCGCCACCATGCGGCAGGGCGCGCACCAGGGCGCCCAGAAGTCCACCAGCACCGGAATGGGTCCGGAGACCTGGGCGGTGAAGTCGGCATCGGAGGCCGTGACGATCCAGGGCAACGCGGCGCCGCACTTGCCGCAGGCGGGTGCCTTGCCGACGGGTGGCGCCGTGATGCGGTTCGGGGCTCCACAGGACGGGCAGGTCACGATGTCGCTCATGGGTGCCTCCTTCTCGCTGGCCTCGAGCCGTGACGGTTTCCGGTCAGGCTCCACGGTCATCATGTTACCCGATGGATCCCGCGGCAAAGTAACATTGAGGGGCCACCATGCGCCGGATCCGCACGGGCGGCCGGGCCGTGGTGGACATCCTCGGAAAACCAGCGGGCGGACGAGCCGCCCGCCGGGGGAGGGGCTGAGATGAAGGACACCGGTAGGCGAAGGTGGCCCCGGCGCGGATGGGCCCTGATCACGGGGGCTTCCAGCGGTATCGGCTTGGAGCTGGCCCGGGTCATGGCGGCCGATGGCTGGAGCCTCGTGGTGACGGCGCGGAACGAAACGCGCCTGAACGAGCTGGCATCGGAGCTTGCCGAGGTCCACGGAGCCTCCGTCGAGGTGATTCCCGCGGACCTCTCGGACCCCCGGGGTCCGTCCCGCCTGGTTTCGGAGGTCGAGGCCAGGAGGTTGATCGTCGATGTCCTGGTCAACAACGCCGGCCTGGGAAGCTACGGTCCGCTTCTCACCTCCGATCTGGCCACCGAGCTTTGCTCCATCGACGTCAACGTGCGGGCCCTGACGGAGCTGAGCAAGTGGCTGCTCCCCGGCATGGTCGAACGGGGGAGGGGCCGCATCCTCAACGTGGCCTCCACCGCCGCGTTCCAACCCGGGCCCGGGATGGCGGTCTATTTCGCCACCAAGGCCTACGTCCTGCACTTCTCGGAAGCCCTGGCCCACGAGCTCAAAGGGACGGGGGTGACGGTGACGGCCCTGTGTCCCGGGGTGACAGCGTCCGGTTTCCAGGAACGGGCGCACATGGAGAACGTCCGGATGGTCAAGGGCAGGAAGCTTCCCAGCTCGGCGGAGGTGGCCCGGTACGGATACCAGGCCATGATGCGTGGTACGACCGTGGCCATCCATGGGCTGGTCAGCCGCATCCTGGCCTTCTCCGTACGGTTGACGCCCCGTCCGCTGGCGACAGCGATCTCCTCCAGGATCATGGCCGAGGGCTGAGCCGGCGCGGCGTCTCCCCGAACGCGCCGTTTCTGTTCACGCGCCGGGACGGGAACGTGCTAGATTCACGTGTCATGGGGACGCACGGTGTCGCGCAGGTTTCTCCAACGGAGCTCCTTCCCGGACTCTTCAGGATCGAAGTGCCCCTGCCGCAATCACCCCTCCGGTCCATCAACAGCTACGTCATCCCCACGGGGGACGGCGGGCTCGTCGTGGACACGGGGATGCTTCGTCCCGAGTGCGAGACCGTGCTGCGGGCCGGGTTTGCGGAGCTCGGCGTCGATCCCGGGCGGGCCCGCTTCTTCATCACCCACATCCATGCGGACCACTCGGGCCTTGTGACGGCGTTGGCGGGGCCGGGGGCGACGGTGATGATGGGGCGGATCGAGATCGAGCTTCTGGAGCACTTCGTCAGCCGGGAGCGGTTCCTTGAGGTCCTGGCGGAGCGTGGCCGGATGTTCGGTCTCGCCGGCGAGGAGGTTCAGGGGGCGGCATCCCGCCACCCGGGTCTCCGGTACAGCCCGACGAGCTATCCCACGATGACGCCGGTGGATGACGGCGATCATGTGGAGGCGGGCGGGTACCGGTTCCGTGTGATCCACACGCCGGGTCACACGCCCGGGCACCTCTGCCTCTGGGAGGCGAGCCGCCGTCTCCTGATCTCCGGAGACCATATCCTCGGCGATATCACGCCCAACATCACGAGCTGGATGGGTGTCCGGGACTCACTGGGCGACTACCTCCGGAGCCTGGAGAGGACCGCCGGGCTCGGTGCCGCCCGTGCGCTGCCGGGTCATCGCGGCGCCATCGGCGACGTCAATGGCAGGATCGCCGAGCTGCAGGCCCACCATGCCCGGCGGCTCGAGGAGGTTCTCCGGATCCTTAAGGACGGGCCGCAAACGGTCTGCCAGGTGGCCGCCCGGATGAGCTGGGAAATCGTGGCCGAGGACTTCGCCGCCTTCCCCGTGGCCCAGAAATGGTTCGCCTGCGGTGAAGCCTCCGCCCACCTCGATCGCCTGGAGGTCCTGGGGCGCGCCGGCTCCTTCGGCGATCCGCCCCGCTGGGAGCTGAGCTGACCGCTCTCGGCTGATCGCCGTCAGGGTGGCAGCACGTCGTTCCCGTTCCCGTCGTCGGCTTGTGTCCACTCCACGTCGATCACATCGTCGATCACACCGGGCGGTGCGCCACCGGCTCCGGGGCGCTGGGGCCCGGGTCCCGCGAACCGCTTCCGGAGCGCTTCCTTGATCCGGCGGCGGATCAGCGTCCGAACCGGCGGCGCCAGGAGCAGAAACCCGGTGATGTCGGTCAGGATCCCGGGGGTCAGCAGGAGGAGGCCGGCGGCGAAGATCAGGGCGGCGTCCATCAGCCGGTCCGCCGGCACGTGGCCGGCGTCCAGCTCCTCGCGGATGGCCCGCGCCGTCCGCAACCCCTCGTGGCGCGCCAGCCAGGCGCCGAGGACGCCCGTTCCGATGACGATCCCCAGGGTCGGCAGGAAGCCCGCAGCTTGCCCGATGCGGAGCAGGATGTACAGCTCCGCAAGCGGTACGAGGACGAAGGCGGTGGCGAGCCAGCCCAGCATGGCAGGAGCATAGCAGCCCGCTCGAGCGTCCTGCGGGTGTCCCCCGAGAATCCTGGCATCCGGGGCGACGGGCAACTCCTGGAGGATGCGGACCTCGCTCATGCCGGGGTGGAGCGGGTTGAGCAGCCTACTGAGCTCCGGGGCACGACTCTGGAGGGCACGCGAAGGGCCAGGTTCTTCCGGGACCGGACCAAATTAACAACGAGGCGCAGGGACGGGTTTCGTGCTCCGCGGGCAAGAATACAGCGCCGGCGGGGCCGGCGCCGGGAGGAGGATTTGTCGACGGGGTCGTCAGAAAACCACCAGGGGGAGTGCGCCGGGGCTCGCCAGAGGTTCGGCACCACCACCACCACGAGCCTCCTGGCGCTTATTCCACGTCTCCTGTGAAAGGACGGTGATGGGTTCGAGCCCAGCCTTCTTCAGGGAGGCGCTCAGGGCGCTCAGCTCTCCACCGGCGAAGGTCTCGAAACGCCGCTCGGCCGTCTCGAGCTGGCCTTCAAGAATGGTCTTGCGCTGGAGCTGGGACTTGGTGGGCCGGCCATCGTAGCGATTGACGGCGCCGTAGAGCTCGCCGAGCTTCTCCCGGAGCTTCTCCTCGCCGGTGATGGCACCCTTCTTCGTGGCCACAAGCTCCCTGCGGAGGTTCTCCAGGTGGTCCCTGGCGGTGTTGAGCCGCCGGCGTAGCCGCTTGGGACGGGCCGTTCCGCTTCGCGCCGCTGCCTGGTCCCGGGCGTCGGAGATGGCGTCGATCAGGTAGGTCAGACGGCCCAGGTCGTGATAGAGGTCCAGGGCCGTCTTCTGCTGCACGGCCCGGTCCTCGGCAGAGTGGGGCGACCGCGGGTCGGCCACGAGCTTGACCGTACCTTCGACGTTCCGCTTGCCCTTGATCAGCTTGACCTTGTAGGTGCCTTCAAGGATGCGGGGCCCCCGCATGGCCGGCACCAGACTCGTGGCCGGCGGCACTTTGGGTGGCGGGAGACGCATGGACCAGGCGACCCGGTTGATCCCGACCCGCTTGCTGCCGGGGATCGTTGTAATCAGCGTGCCGTCCTGTCCGTAGATCTCCACCTTGAGATCGCCGAAGAGGTGACGCCTCTTGAGCCAGTAGGTGATGACGGCCTCCTCGCGGGGGTTGTCGCCCACGAACTCGTCGTCGCCGGTGAAGGGCCACGAGACCCCCGCGATGGGCATCTCGGCGGGCCGGGCGGGCAGGAGGGCCACCGGCGAGTCGATGGTCTCGGGCGTCAGGGCCCGGATGGGCGTCAGGTCGTCGATGATGTAGATCCCCCGCCCGTGGGTGGCGAGGACGAGGTCACCCTCACGCTCCTGGATAGTCATGTCCCGCACGGGGACCGGGGGCAGGTTGCCCTTGAAACGAACCCAGTGCGCTCCTCCGTCCAGGCTGATGTACAGACCGTGCTCGGTGCCGGCGAAGAGCAGGCTGGAGCGCTTGGGGTCCTCCTTGATCACGTGGACGTAACCTTCGAGCCCGTTGGGGGCCAGAGGCTCCCAGGTGGCGCCCAGGTCGGTGGTCCGGTAGACGTGGGGTGCCATATCGCCGTGGCGGTGGCCGTCGAAGCTGACGTAGGCGGTCTTCCGGTCGTGGATGCTGGCCTGGACGCTGGAGACCCAGGTGCGCCCGTCGAGGCCGGGGACGTTGGGAGCGACGTTTCTCCAGTGGATGCCACCGTCCTCGGTGAGCTGAAGGTTGCCGTCGTCGGTGCCGGCCCAGATGAGCTGGTCGTCCAGCGGCGACTCGGAGATCGTGAAGATTGTGGTGTTGTTCTCGGCGGTTGAGTTGTCGATGGTCAGCCCGCCGGCTTCCTCCTGGCGCTGGCGCGCCGGGTCATTGGTCGTCAGGTCGGGCGAGATCCTTTCCCAGGAGTCGCCGCGGTCCCGGGAGCGGAAGAGGTACTGGGCGCCGATGTAGAGGGTCCCCGGGTGGTTGGGGCTGAAGGCGACGGGGGTGTTCCAGTTGAAACGCAGCTTGGTCTCGCCCTCCCGCGCGTAGGGCTTGATCTCTTTGGCCTCTCCCGTGTCGCGGGCCACGCGGAGGATGTTGCCACCCTGGTACTCGGCGTAGATGACGTTGCCGTCGGAGGGGTCTGCGAAAGCCCAGAAGCCGTCGCCGAAGCCCACCATCTTCCAGTCGCAGGGGCCGATGCCGCCGTCGGCGCGAGAAGGGGCCATCCACGATCCGTTGTCCTGGAGGCCGGTGTACACCCGGTAGGGAACGGCGTTGTCCACGCTGACGTGGTAGGGCTGGGATATGGGCAGGTTGCGCATGTGCAGCCAGCGGTTGCCACGGTCCGTGGAAAGGTAGGCCCCGCCGTCCGTGCCGATGAAGATCCGGTGGCTGTCGGTCGGGTCGATCCAGATGGCGTGAACGTCGGAGTGGACGCTCCCGCCGGTCCCCGTGAATGTCCTGCCGCCGTCCTCGGAGACGCCCAGGCTCCAGCTGGCCTTGTACACGGTGTTGAAGTCGTTGGGGTCCACCGCCAGGCCGGCGAAGTAGAAGGGACGGTCCTGGACAATGGCCGAGGTGCTCCGCTTCTCCCAGCGCTCGCCGAGATCGTCCGAGCGATAGAGGGCCGTGTCCTTGGATTCGACCACTGCGTAGACGGTGCTGGGGCGGGATGGCGCCACGGCCACGGCGATCCGCCCCAGCTCGCCCTTGGGGAGGCCGTCCGTCAGGCGCTTCCAGGTCTCGCCGCCGTCCGTGGAGCGGTACAGACCGCTGCCCGGCCCGCCCGACGTGAAGAAGGAGGGGCTCCGTCGGAACTGCCACATGCCGGCGTAGAGGATCCCGGGCTCCTGGGGGTCGGCCGCCAGGTCGGAGCAGCCCGTGTTCTCGTCCACGTAGAGCACCTTCTTCCAGGTCTTGCCGCCATCGGTGGTCTTGAAGACGCCGCGCTGCTCATTGGAGTTCCACAGGTGACCGGTGGCGCAGACCCAGGCCGTGTCGCTATCCACCGGGCTGGCGACGATGCGGGCGATGTGCTCCGTGTCCTCGAGGCCCACGTGTTCCCAGGTTTCACCACCATCATTCGTCCGGTAGACCCCGTCGCCGACGCTGACGCTGTTGCGGACCCAGCTCTCGCCCGTTCCGACCCAGACGATCTTGGGATTGCGGGGGTCGATGGCGAGGGCGCCGATGGACTGGGTATGCTCGTCGAAGACCGGCTTGAAGGTCAAGCCACCGTTGACGGACTTCCAGACCCCACCGCTGGCGGCGCCGACCCAGAGGGTCAGCTGGTTTCCGGGGACGGCGGCCACGGCGGCCACCCGGCCGCTCATGATGGCAGGCCCGATGGCGCGGGCCCGGATGGCGCCGAAGGTGTTCGGGGTGATCCTGACGCCGCTGTCCGCCGATGCGGCCGGGGTGGTCAGGGAGAGGGCGGCCAGAACGATGAGGCCGCCTGAAGCTCGCTTGCCAATCATGGACGACTCCTTCCGAATACGGCTGCCTGGCAGCGGGTGGGTGTGCGGAGGGCTCCGAGCTCGAGAACGCTGGCGCCACGATGTCCGCTCTCCTCACTCGCTACCCTTCCCTCCTGAGCTCTTTCCATTCCATCACTTTCCCTCTGCCGTGGCCGGAGCGGGCGTTGGCTTGGGCGCCGGCTTGGCGAAGAGGCTGTCGTCCAGGTTCACGTTGAGCACCACCTTGTCGAAAGTGACGGACTGGCCTTGCTGGGAGCCCTTGGCCTTGCTCTCGGTGGAGAAGGGGATCAGCAGACCGCCGACCTTCTTGTAGTCGCCGATGGAGGACTCGAACTCGATTTCCTGGCCGCGGATCGTCCGCTTTCCCTCTTCCTTGAACGGCAGGAAGTAGTCGGTGTCCAGGTAGTAATAGGTGACATCGCCGAACTTGTTGGTGACCTTGATCTTGTAGGCCTCCGTACCCTCCTCGTCGACCTTGCCGATCAGCTCGAGCTTGTAGCCCTTCGTGGCGCCGTCCAGGAAGGGACCGTCGAAGTCGGCCTGCTCCTCCATGCGCTGGGCCTGTTCCTTGGGCATCTCCTGGGGATCGGTGTTGCCGCGGAAGGGCATGATCATCCAGGCTGTCGTGCCGTCGAAGGCCTGGACCAGCTTCATGCCCTGGATCGTGACCTCCGAGCGGAGCTTGTTGGGGCGTTTCCACTCCCAGACCAGCGGAGCTTCCATGCCGTTGGGCATGTGGACCTTGCCGGTGATCTTGACGGTCTTGACGGCCAGCAGGGCATCCCGGCCGCCGCGGGCCTCCACGGCCTTGGCGACGATCTCGTCCAGGGTCATGGCCGAGGCCAGCCCCGAGAGCATGGTCAGGGCGAGGGCGAAAAGAACGGTCTTGCGAAACATGGCGGTCTCCTTCCGCGGTATCCCGGCGGCCAGCGCGGCACGGCCGGAGGATTGGCACACATCTCCCTGTACGCACGGGCCGCCGTTGTGTTGCATCGGGGGCGACGGGGGAGTCCGTTGCCTCGATGGTGTCGGAGCCGGGGTCCTGACAGACCGGCTGCCGGTGCGCCCGCTCAGGATGGCCAGCTCAAGGGTCGCCAGCTCGTGTGATGGCTCGGGATCGCGGGGCCGATGCGCGGCGGCCATGGGCCGCGGCGTTGTAGACTGAGGAGGGTTCATGTCACAGACGGAACCGGGCCGGAGGAGCGATGTTCAGAACGGCGGAGCTGGGACGGAAGGTCTCCAAGCGGGATTTCGAGCGGCAGGAGCCCGTGTTGCGACAGGAGCTGCTCCAGATCCAGCAGGAGCTCCGGGAGGACGGCAGCTTTCCCGTGATTCTGGTGTTCGCCGGTGTGGACGGGGCGGGCAAGGGGGAGACGGTCAACCTCCTCAACGCGTGGATGGACCCGCGGTGGATCGTCACCCGGGCCTACGGGGAGCCGTCGGACGAAGAGCGGGAGCGGCCGGAGTTCTGGCGCTACTGGCGTGACCTGCCGCCGCGAGGCCGGATCGGCATGTTCCTCAGCTCGTGGTACTCGCGGCCGGTGCTGGACAGGGTGTTTCGGAAGATCGGCGGGGCGGAGCTGGAGCAACGCCTGGAGCGGATCGTCGCCTTCGAGAATGCTCTGTCGGCCGACAGTGCCGTCATCCTCAAGTTCTGGATGCACCTGAGCAAGAAGGCCCAGAAACGGCGATTCAAGAGCCTGGAGAAGGATCCGCTCCAGAGCTGGCGGGTGACCAAGAGGGATTGGGAGCACTGGAAGCTCTACGACCGCTTCATCGAGGCGGCCGAGCGCACCATCATGAAGACCTCCACCGGAGTGGCCCCGTGGACCATCGTGGAGGGGGAGGATCACCACTACCGGAGCCTGACGGTCGGTATCGCCGTGCGGGATGCCGTGCGCCGGGCGTTGGAGGACGCCAGGGCGCGGCGGCAGCTGGCGAGCCTGGAGAAAGCCGGGAAGAACACGGAGGGGGGGGACGCCGAGGATCGCACGGACACGGTCGGAACGGTGCTGGAGACGGTCACCGTGCTGGACAGCCTGGACATGGGCCTCTCCCTGGAGAAACCCAGGTACAGGGAGGAGCTGGCCAGGGCCCAGGCGGAGCTCAACCTGCTGCACCGGAAGGCACTGGAGCGCGGGATCTCCACGGTGCTGGTCTTCGAGGGACCGGACGCTGCTGGCAAGGGCGGGGCCATCCGCCGGCTGACGGCCGCCCTGGACGCCCGGCACGTGCAGGTCATCCCCATTGCGGCGCCAACGGACGAGGAGCAGGCCCACCACTACCTGTGGCGGTTCTGGCGGCACCTGTCCAGGGCCGGGCGGTTCACCATCTTCGACCGCAGCTGGTACGGGCGTGTCCTGGTGGAGCGGGTCGAGGGCTTCGCGTCGGAGGAGGAGTGGCGCCGGGCCTACGCGGAGATCAACGACTTCGAGGAGCAGCTGATCGAGCACGGGACGGTGCTGCGCAAGTTCTGGCTGCACATCACCAAGGAGGAGCAGCTTGCCCGTTTCCAGGCCAGGGAGAAAACGCCGTACAAGCGATGGAAGCTGACGGAGGAGGACTGGCGGAACCGGGAACGGTGGGATGACTACGCCGCTGCGGTCAACGACATGGTGGAGCAGACCAGCACGAAGAAGGCACCCTGGGTGCTGGTGGAGGGCAACGACAAGCGTTTCGCCCGGGTCAAGGTGATCACCACGGTCTGCGAGGCCATGGCCCGGGTGCTCGGCGATGGGAATGACTGAGCCGCTGCCCACCGTGCACGTGGACCTGGAGCCCGGCTGGCGCGGCGGGCAGCGGCAGGTCTTTCTCCTTTGTGCCGGGTTGGCGCGCCGGGGGCACCCGGTGGCACTGGTGGGCCGAAGGAGGAGCGAGCTCACCCGCCGTGCCGCGGAAGCCGGGGTGGAGGTGGTCGAGACACCGGTGTCCGGCGGGCTCGATCCTCGGGCCGTCCGGGTACTGGTGGATACCGTGCGGAGGCGCCGTCCGGCGGTGGTCGGGTTGCACTCCAGCCGCTCCCACAACGTGGGGATGATGGCGCGCATCCTGCTGGGACGGGATCGGCCGCTCTTCGTGGTCACGCGGCGGGTGGACTTCCCGCCGGGGCGTGATCTCCTCAACCGCGTGAAGTACCGGCGGGGAGCGGACGGCTACATCGCCATCTCACGTGCCGTGGAGCAGGAGCTCCTTGGCGCCGGGATTCCCCCGGAGAGGATTCGGATTGTCCACTCGGGAGTGGAGCCTCCCGTGGTGCCCCCGGAGAGCCGCCGGGAGCTGCGGGAGGCGCTGGACATTCCGCAGGAGGCGCCCGTGCTCGGTGTCGTGGCCGCCCTGACGGATCACAAGGGCCACCGCTACCTGCTGGACGCCATGCCCCGGGTGCTGGGTGCTTTTCCGAACGCGGTGCTACTGCTCGCTGGCGATGGGGAGCTGCGGGAAGAGCTGGAGACCCAGACGGCAGAGCTGGGCCTCGCCGGAGCAGTGCGGTTCCTCGGGTACCGGAACGACGTTCCGCGGATTCTTGGGGCGCTGGATCTCTTTATCATGCCCTCCAGGCTCGAAGGGTTGGGCACTTCCGTTGTTGACGCCATGCTGGCCGGCGTTCCCGTGGTGGCCACGAGCGCCGGTGGCTTGCCGGAGCTGATTGAAAACGGTGTCACCGGATTGCTCGCGGAACCCCGATCGCCGGAGAGCCTGGCAGCCCGGATTCTTGAAGTGATGGGCAATACCGGTCTGCGACAACGGATTGCAGAGCGGGCGCTGCAGGTGGCCCGGGAGCGCTTCACCGCCGACGCCATGGTCGAGGGCACGCTCAGGGCCTACGGCAGGCTGCTCAACCGGCCCGAAAGGAGATAACTCCCACCCCCCCAAGAGAAAAATACCAAGAGAAAAATAGGGGACACTGTCTTTAACCTCATTCCAAGAAAACTCCCGATTCAAAAAAGGAAAAACAACGGTGTTGGCAATTGCCGAAAATGTTCGGTGGTGGATGGCCCTGGAAGGGTGGTCTCGTGGGTTTTCGCGACTTTGGGTTTTGGGCAT
>JAADFK010000125.1 GCA_013152925.1 Acidobacteriota bacterium
AGCTTGATGTGAGTCGCCGGGGCCATCACCTGCACGGAAAAGCCGCGGAGCTCCAGCAGCCAGCCGTCCCCACCGGTGACATCCTTGCCGGGGAGAACCCACTGGGTGGAGCTGACCGTGTTGGCCGCGCCGCGGTTGGCCATTGGGCCGGTGGCCGTGACCTCGACGCGCGTGGGCCGGTCGATATCGATGACTGCGGTGAAAGCCGCCGAGCCCTCGGTGGAATAGGTGAAGGTGCGTTGGTGCGGCGTCTTCATGATGTGCTCGGTGTCGCCGGTGCTGCCCGAGGTCAATCCGGAGGCCAGGAGGCGGCCGGTGTCCGCATCGCGGAGGATGACCCGGGCGCCCCCCATGGTGGTGCCGAGGAACTTGCCGTTCATCGCCATGACACGGACGGTGATGGTGGTCGGGGTGGCCTGTGCCGTCAGCGAGGCTCCCAGGACCAAGATCGCAATGGCGAGGAGTGTGTGGAAACGTGAAGATGACATGTGGCAGTCCTCCATTCGTACCCGGCGCGTCCAACAGACCGGAGGAGACGGGTATTCCCAGGGGATGAATCCACCGGTTGGCGTATCATACGCCGGAAGGAGCGGAGATGGGCAGGACGGTGGAAACAGCGGCGTGCGTGGCGGTGGGCTCGGAGCTGCTTGGGGCTGGGCGCGTGGACACCAACTCCCTGAAGGTGGCGGAAGAGGTCGGCCGGTACGGTGTCCAGGTTGTGGAAAAGCGGGTAGTCGGCGACGACCTGGAGCGCATTGCCGGGACCATCAGCGGGCTGTTGGGGCTTGTGGACCTCCTGGTCGTTACCGGTGGCCTGGGGCCGACGGCGGACGACGTGACGCGGGAGGCCCTTGCCAGGGCGCTGGGTGTTCGCTTGGTTCAAGAGGCCGAGGTCGAAGGGTGGATCCGGGAACGGTATGCCCAGTTCGGCCGGACCATGCCACAGGCCTGCCTCTCCATGGCCCGGGTTCTCCCCGGGGCCGAGGTCCTCCCGAACCCGAGGGGAACCGCCCCCGGGATCCTGGTGGAGCGCGACGGCAGCATCATCGCCCTGCTGCCCGGCGTTCCGTGGGAGATGGAGGCCATGCTCGAGCGGTACGTGCTGCCGTTGCTCGAGGAACGCAACGCCGGACGGCAGCGGCTCTCCCGCACGTTGATCCTCTCCGGTGTGATCGAGTCGGAGGTGGAGTCGAGGGTCCGCCACCTCTACGATCGTTTCGGCCGGGAGAACATCACGATCCTGGCCTCCATGGGTATCGTCCGGCTGATCCTCAGCGCCGCCGGGGTCCCGGAGGAGGCAGAAGCGAGGCTCTCCAGGATGGAGATGGCCTTCCGGGAGGTGCTCGGGCAGGATCTCGCCGGCGTCGATGCCTCGGGGCTCGAGGAGATCGTCCTGGAGATGCTCCGCCGGCGCGAAGAGGCCCTGGCCGTGGCGGAGTCGTGCACGGGCGGGCTCGTGGCCGCGCGCCTGACGGATGTCGCCGGGGCTTCCCGGGTCCTGGTGGGGGGCGTCGTCGCCTACTCCAACGAGATCAAGGAGGAGCTCCTTGGCGTTGCCCATGAGCTCCTCGTTCGGCACGGTGCCGTGTCGGCCGAGGTGGCCCGCGCCATGGCCGAGGGTGTGGCGCGGCGTTGTGGATCGGACTGGGGTCTGGGGATCACGGGGATCGCCGGGCCCGGCGGGGGTACGAAGGAGAAACCCGTGGGCCTGGTGCACTGGGCCGTGGCGGGTCCCTGCGGCGTCGTGGCGAGGGAGCGGGTCTTTCCCGGGACGCGCCAGATCGTTCGTGGGTGGAGCGCCAACGCCTCGCTGGATCTGCTGCGGCGTTGCATCTCGGGGGCCGTCGCGCCATGAGGCGGCAGCAGAGGAGCCGGTGCCCTTCCGGGGGCGATGGTATCCGGGCATTTCTCGCGCTGGAGATTCCCCGGAGCATCAAGGAGCGGCTCGCCGTGGAGCTGGAGGACCTGCGGCCACGCCTGGAGCCCGCCCGGTGGGTCCGCCCGGAGGGGCTGCACCTGACGCTGAAATTCCTTGGCGAGTCCGCGCCGGGCGACCTGGAGGCGCTGGCGAACACGCTGGCGCCCCGGCTCGAGCCACTGGCGCCCGTGGAGGTCCGGTTGTCCGGCTCCGGCTTCTTCCCAGGCCCGCAGCGTCCGCGGGTGGCCTGGGTCGGGGGCGAGGCGCCTGGGGCCGCCGGGGTTGCGTCCGAGATCGATGCGGTGGCGGTGGCGGCGGGCTGGGAACGCGAGCGGCGCCCCTTTGCGCTCCACCTGACCCTGGCCAGGCTGCGGCGGCCGTGGGGTCCTGGAAGCGTCGAGAGCTGGCTGGAGTGGGGTAGGGGATACGCGGCTCCCGCGTTTCGGTGTAACGAGGTCATCCTCTTCGAGAGCCGCCTGGAGCCAGGGGGCGCCATCTACAACCCGCTGAGGACGCTGCCCCTGGGCGGCATGGAAGGTTGAAGGTGGAGTACGCCATCATCGCCCTGGCTTACCTGGTGGGATCGGTTCCCTTCGCCATGGTCATCGTGCGGCTCCTGAAGGGGGAGGACATCCGGAAGGTGGGATCTGGCAACATCGGGGCGACCAATGCCACCCGTGCCGCCGGCTGGCCGGCCGGCTTGCTCGTGCTCGTCCTCGACGTGGCCAAGGGCTCGGCGCCCGTGCTCCTGATGCAGGCCTACGACCCGGCGGCGCGCTGGGTGGGGGCTGCTGCGGTGGCGGCCGTGATGGGTCACTGCTTCCCGTTGTGGCTGCGGTTTCGCGGGGGCAAGGGCATCGCCACCGGTTTCGGGGCGTTTCTGCCCGTCGTCCCGGTGCCGTTGGCCCTGGCGGCCGGGGTCTGGATCGTGGTGCTTGCCGCACGCCGCACCGTCTCCCTGGCCTCGGTGATGGCCGCCGCGTCCCTTCCCATCTGGACGGCCTTCATCGGATCCAACCCCGAACCGACGGTTTTGGCCACAACGGCGTTGGCCATGCTGGTGATCCTGCGGCATCATCGCAACATCCGGCGGCTGGCCGAGGGAACCGAGCCCAGACTGGGCGATGAAGAACCAAGAAACAAGGACGGAGGACATTCATGAACATCAGCGTGTTCGGCTCCGGCTCGTGGGGTACGGCCCTGGCCCACCACATGGCACGCCACGGCCACGAGGTCCTGGCGTGGGCCCGGGAAGAGGAGGTGGTCCGTGAGATCAACGAGAGACACCACAACGCCCTCTTTCTCAGCGACCTCGAGCTCGATCCCGGCCTCCGGGCGTCTGCCGACCTGGAAGAGGTGGCCGCGCACTCCGATATCTGGATCTGGGTGGTGCCGGTACAGTTTTCCCGGAAGGTGCTCGAGGGGTTGACGGGCTCCCTGCGGCAGAACGTGGTCATCGTCTCGGCGTCCAAGGGTATCGAGACCCACACGCTTCGCCGCATGGACGAGCTGGCATGGGAGGTCCTCAACCTCCCGCCGAGCCGTTTCTGCGCGCTCTCCGGTCCGACCTTCGCCCGGGAGGTTGTCCTGGGATTCCCCTCGGCTGCGGTCCTGGCATGCCCGGAGATCTCCGTCGCCGTTCGGCTTCAGAGGGAGTTTTCCGACGGATACCTTCGGTGTTACGCCGGCCGGGACCTCGTCGGTGTGGAGCTCGCAGGGGCCTTGAAGAACGTGATCGCCATCGCCGCCGGCATCGTCGACGGGCTGGGGCTGGGTGCCAACACCCAGGCCGCGCTGATGACCCGTGGCCTGCACGAGATCACGCGCCTCGGCGTGGCCCTGGGCGCCGAAGCCGACACCTTCCGCGGCCTGGCGGGAATGGGCGATCTCGTGTTGACCTGCACCGGAGCCCTGTCGCGAAACCGCTCCGTCGGCAAGCGGCTGGGGGAGGGGGAGAGCCTCCAGGCGATCCTCGGGTCCATGCGGGAGGTCGCCGAGGGGGTCCGGACGGCGCCAGCGGCCACGCGGCTGGCCTCGGGGATCGGCGTCGAGCTGCCCATCTCGGATGCGGTGGCGAGGATACTGGCGGGGAAGGCGTCGCCGGGGGAGGCCCTGGAGCAGCTGATGCGCCGCGAGCTCCGGGAGGAGTCCGAGCTGTGAGGCCGGTACGCCGGCCTATTCTTTCTCTTTTGAGTCGTCGAAGTTCACCGTCTCCTCAGAGCCCGGCGTGACGAACACGTCGCGGCAGGAAAGCCCCCGGGGTGACATCCGTATCGCGCTACCGGGGTTGGCGCAGACACGGTACCGGCCCGGCGCCAGGTGGGCCAGCCGCACACGGTTTCCCTCCTGGAACGACACGCCGTTCATGTGGTCCCACAT
>JAADFK010000126.1 GCA_013152925.1 Acidobacteriota bacterium
CGGGACCCGTGCCACGGACGCTGGACAGATCGACGCCGAGCTCGCGGGCCAGGGCCCTCGTCTTCGGCGTGGCCAGGGGCCGGCGGGGGGGCGAGGGGGGGGCCGCGGCCGGCGCCGGGATGCCCTCCGGAGCTCCTTCCGGGGCCCGGGCGGATGCCGGGACCCGCACCGCCGAGCCACCGTCCTCGACGAACACATCGGCCCCGGTTGCCGTCTCTGCCGCAACGCCGGAGGACGCCCCGGCAACCGCAATATCTTCCGCGTCCCCGGCGGGTCCCTCACCGGCCTCGGCGATGGTCACCAGAGGATCGCCCACGCGGATCTCGGCGCCGGCCTCGTGGTGCAGCTTGATCACCGTCCCGGCCTTCGGGGAGGGAAGCTCCACAACGGCCTTGTCGGTCTCCACCTTGACCAGGGGCTGGTCCACGGCAACCTCCTGGCCCTCGGCCACGAGCCACTCGACGATCCGCCCCTCCTCGATCCCCTCGCCCACATCCGGAAAGCTGAACACGAACGCCATCTCGATCTCCTTACTCGCCCCGCGGCCATTGACGAACCCTGTCTCGGTCCGCCCTCCATCCTCTTTCTTTCGTCTATCCTCTATCCTCTATCCTCTTTCCCCCTGAGCGCCTCACACTTTGCTCTCAGAACTCCAACGTTCTCCGCACCGCCTGGACCACCCGCTCGCGGCTCGGCAGGTAGAGCTTCTCCAGCCTGGCGTAGGGAAACACCGTGTCGAAGCCCGTCACCCGCTGCACGGGCGCTTCCAGGTGCAGGAGGGCATGCTCGTTGATCTGGGCCACCAGCTCGGCGCCGAAGCCCGCCGTCCTGGGCGCCTCGTGGACGACCACGGCCCGGCCCGTCTTCCGGACGCTCCCGAGCATCGTCTCGCGATCAAGCGGGTTCAGGGTTCTCAGGTCCACCACCTCGGCGGAGACGCCCTCCCGCTCCAACACCTTGGCCGCGTCCAGGCAGACCCGGACCATGGCGCCCCAGGCGATCAGCGTAACGTCCTCACCCGGCCGGGGGATGGCCGCCTCGCCCAGCGGGATCGTGTACGGATCCACGGGGACGTCCTCCCGGAAGGCGCGGTAGACCCGCTTGGGCTCCAGGAAGAGCACGGGGTCCTCGTCGCGGATGGCCGTGGCCAGCAGGCCCTTGGTGTCGCGGGGCGTGGACGGCACCACCACCTTGATCCCCGGCGCGTTGAGGAACATGGCCTCGTAGCTCTCCGAATGGCTCTCCGGAGCGTGGATGCCGCCGCCGTAGGGCATGCGCAGCACCATGGGCACGTGGTACCGGCCCCGGGTGCGGTTCCGGATGCGCGCCGCGTGGGCCAGGATCTGGTTGACGGCCGGGTAGACGAAGCCCATGAACTGGATCTCCACCACGGGCCTCAGGCCGGTCATGGCCATGGCCACGGCGGTGCCAACGATGCCGTCCTCGGCCAGCGGCGTGTCCAGGACCCGCTCGGGGCCGAAGCGTTCCAGCAGGCCCTCGGTGGCGCGAAAGACGCCGCCGTTGACGCCCACATCCTCGCCCATGACGAGGACCCGCGGATCGAGCTCCATCTCCTGGGCCAGCGTGTCCCGAACGGCGCGGACGATGGTCAGCCGCTCCGTCTTCCCCTCGCCGGGCGTGACGGGGTGTGCTGCGCTCGCTCCGCCCTCCGGCCGTTCGGCGAGCCTTGTGCTCATGATCCGACCTCCTCCATCAGCTCGTGCATCTGCCCGGCCAGGTGCGGCGGCATCTCGGCGTACATGAAGCGGAAGATGTCCCCTGGATCCGGCGCCGGCATGGCCTCCAGCGCCTCGACTTGTGCCTCCACCCAGCGCCCCACCTCGCCGGCCAGCGCGGCCTCCCGCGGCTCGTCCCACAGGCCGCGGGACTCCAGGTACCGGCGTAGCCGGAGGATCGGGTCCCGGGTCTCCCAGGCGGCCACTTCCTCGGGATCGCGGTAGCGGCCGGCGTCGTCGGCCGTGGTGTGGTCGCCCAGCCGGTAGGTCACCGACTCGATCAGGGTCGGCCCCTCGCCCCGCCGCGCCCGATCCAGTGCCTCCCGTGCCGCCACGTACACGGCGAAGACATCGTTGCCATCCACCTGAATCCCGGGAATCCCGTAGGCGATGGCCTTCTGGGCCAGGGTCTCGGCCGCCGACTGGGAAACTCTGGGCACGGAAATAGCCCACTGGTTGTTCTGGATGACGAAGACCGTCTGCGCCTTGAAGACGCCGGCGAAGTTGAGCGCCTCGTGGAAGTCGCCCTCCGAGGTGGAGCCGTCGCCGCCGAAGGTGACGGCCACGGCGTCCTGTCCCTGGAGCCTCATGGACATGCCGATGCCGGCGCCGTGGATCAACTGGCTGCCGATGGGGACGGCCGTGGGAAAGACGCGAACATCCTCCGGGAAGAAGCTGCCCCGCTCGTCCCCAGCCCAGTAGGCGTAGAGCACGTGGCCGGGCACGCCCCGCGCCAGCGCCAGTCCCTGCTCGCGGATGGCCGGAACCAGCCAGTCCTCGGGCGCCATGGCCACGGCGAATGCCGCCTGGGCGGCTTCCTGGCCCTTCAGCGAGGCCCACGTGCCCATGCGGCCCTGCCGCTGAAGCTTGACGGCCTTGGCATCGTAGGCCCGCATGCGCACCATGTCGCGGTACATGCCGGTCATCTCTTCGTCCGTCAGAGCGGGCATCAACTCCCCGTCCACGCTACCGTCCGGCGCCAGGATCTCCAGGCGCTCGATGGAAGCCCTCAAGACCGTCGTTCGTGGCATCGAACCCTCCATCCCCCCGGACAGCCGGCGAGGGCGGACCTCCGCCGGGCCGCCGCCGCGTCCGCTCCAACCATGGAGCCGCCACGAGCCATCCGGGATGCGTTCTCGTCACCCGAAGCAACGTTTGCGGATCGTGTCTCATTCCAGGCGCCGCCGGCCGGTCCAACCCGCCGGCAGCCCGCCCTCCCGGCCATCCGGACCGTCCCTGCCGTGGCCGGTTCCGGGCCGGTCACCACGCGCCCCTGCGATGCTCCCGCGGCGCTCCCGGTGAGACCCAGCGCCCAGGCCGCTCGTGCGGGCGCCGTTCAGCGCACCAGCATCGCCAGGGCCATGACGATGGCGACCGGGGCCAGCACGAGAGCGAGGATCAGCCAGGCCCTGGCATTGCCGAAGTTGAGGGTGTATCCGAACCCGAAGCGCTTCTCCACGAAGATGGCCGGATCCTCGGGGTTGACGTAGAGCAGCCCCAGCTTCCAGTAGCGGTCCTCCGTCCCATCCCCGGCGGCCGCTCCGGCGGCCTGTGCCGGTTCCCCACCCCCGGCACGGCTTCCCCCCTGGCCGGTCCGGACCATGGCGAAGATCGCCACCGCCAGGAAGGCCAACGTCAAACTGGCAACAGCCGGCACGGTCCACCTCTCGGCCCGGGGCCCCAGAATGGGCAGGGCGGCCACCAGGGACGCCATCAGGGCCACCAGGTACTCGGCGCCGAGCAGGATCAGCAGCACCAGCCGCCGGAAGCGGCCCTCGCTTGCCGCTTGCTCGCCCGAGACGGCGATCCTGCGGCTGCTCAGACTGATCGCCACGGCCAGGCACAGGAGCACGAAGCACATCAGCAGGTTGGTCAGCAGCGGTCCGAACACGGTGGCAGGGCTCCTGGAGGCGAAGGCATCGGCAACGCCGCTGGCGTTCCAGTGCACGGGGAACCTGGCTGGAATCCGCTCCCAGCTCGCGGCCAGCCATCCGCCCGTGGCCAGCATGAGGAGGAACGGCCCCGCCTGGGCCAGCGGCCCGCCCGGCAGGGAGACCCTTCGCGGCGCCACGACGGCCTGCCGCACCGAAGGCATCGCCACGGCGTGGGGCAGAGCCCGGCTCCGGCCCCACAGAAAGGCTCCCGTTGCGACGGCAAGGACGCCGACCATCACCCCCACTCCAGCCGTTCCCTGGAATCCTCGCCCAAACCGCCAGGCGACGAGCAGGCCAGCGGCCGTGACCACCAGGACGACGGTCCGGTAGCCCCTCACGATCGCCCGACCGGCCCGGGTCCTGCGGAACCCGGGATCCACTGTCACGGCGAAAAAGAGCGCCGGCCGCGTCAGGTCCGGGAGGGCCGCGTAGAACGCGCCCAGCAGCGCCGTCAGGATGATAATCATGTACTGGCTCAGATGGATCATCTCATGCATCGTTCGAACCCTCCTCCCCGTGCAGCGTCGCGGCACGGGCCAGCTCCCCCGCCA
>JAADFK010000127.1 GCA_013152925.1 Acidobacteriota bacterium
GTGTTCTTGATCATGGGGATGCCATCGCCGGAGAACCCGCCGAAGTGGAAGGCGAAAGTGGAGATCAGCATGTCGTAGGCATCGTCCATGCTGAAGGAGCCCTTCATGTCCGGGCGGTTGTACCACTCCTGGAAAACGCCATGGCTGACGGGGCCGACGGAGTTGGCGATCACGGCGTCCATGCCCGGGAGCATCCCGAGAAGGAGGCCCGCGACACCGTAGGACCCCTGCTGGCGGGAATCGATGTTCTTGGCGTAGATGGCCGCCGAGGCCTGCGAAAGGGCGATGCCGAAATCCATCATCATCCAGTTGCACGCGGGACCGTAACCGAAGAGGCCGGCCGACTTGCTGTCATGGACGAAGTGATTGAACTTGGTGCAGGTCGGGAATCCGCAGGCGCCGCAGTCCCAGGCGAGGGGGGAGGGTGAGGTCTTGGCGCCGATCAGCAGGATGGCGTAGGGGGTCCCTTCCTCCATGAACTTCTTGCCCATCAGGTAGTCGCCGTAAATGAACTTGGAGTAGGCCCCCTTGGGTCCTGCGAACACTTCCAGCAGGCGGACCATGAAACCGATCTCCTCGCCGTAAACGATGCGGGTTTCCAGCTCGAGATTGGGAGTCAGGCGGGGCGCGCCCAGGGCGGCCGCTGCGCCCTCCTTGGCGGCCTGGAGGATCAGGTCGAAGGCGTAATCGCGCTCAGAGAGAATCGGCATGGCTCACTCCTTCCCCGTGTCGTCGACGGGGGTCTTCTCCCACTTGGGATACCAGCTCTTGTAGTCGTACCAGTAGACCATCCGGAGTGTGACGAACATCTTGCGAAGGTCGTCCTCCATGGTGGCCAGGTTGTGGAGGTGGTAGTCGGGCAGGATGTCCACGTAGGGGCTCTTCTGCCGGGAGGCCATGAGGATGGCGACCTTCATCCACGAACGGGGGAGGATCCCTTCCCGCTGGGCGGCCACGGACACGGTGTACAAGGGCATGGCGTCGACGAGGAGCCGTTGTGTGATCAGAAGGGCCGAGCCGACGGCGATCCCCAGGTCCAGATCCCGCACCACGCACATGGGGCCGTTGAAGGGAACCTTTTCCCTCTCCTCGGGCGTCACGGCGGTCAGGTCGATCTGGCCGTGCTCGGTTTTTCGAGCGTTGTAGACGAAGGAGCAGTCCATCCGGCCGGCGCAGAAGCCGCAGCCCGCGTCCAGCGGCGTGCCCGCGGCGCGGTAGTTGCCGATCACGAGGCAGGCGTCGGACTCTCTGACCATGACGGCCTCGTAGAGGAAGCGGCGCCTGGTGGGCTCGGGGAACGCGTGGGCCTCCCGCTCCATGGTATCGGCCAGGGAGAGGAGCTCGTCCTCGGTGAGGATTTCACATTCGACCTGATCAACGCCTCCGGATTTGGGCGCCGTCAACGCGGCGTTGGCGGCGAGCCTCGCGACCTCCAGGGTGTGGTTCTTGGGACGGTGGTACCGCTCGAACTCGTAGATCTTTTCTCTCATGGTGTTGTCCTCGCAATTGTTGCGACGTTGATCTTGATGGCCTCGTCGGCCAGATCGCCCCGGGCCTTCAGGAGTGCCTTCTTGACGCGACCCGTCGGGGTCGTCGGCAGCTCTTCGACGAAGTTGTACCACTCGGGTACCTTGAAGGCGGCCAGCCGTTCCAGACAGTAGGCGGCGAGCTCCTCGGGCGTGACGGGCTCGAGGGCAACGATCAGGGCCAGAACCTCTTCTTCTCCAAGATCCGACGGGATGCCCACCACCGCGGCCTGTCCGACCTTGGGATGGCTGAGGAGGGCATGCTCCACCTGCTGGGAGGCGATGTTCTCACCGCGCCGGCGGATGACATCCTTCTTCCGGTCGAGGAAGGTGAAGAACCCTTCCTCGTCCATGACGCCCTCGTCGCCCGTGTGGAGCCAGCCGCCTCGCCAGAGTGTCGCGGTAGCCTCCGGATCGTCCACGTACTCGATGCGCTGCATCAGGTCGTCGGTCATGGCCGCCGGCCGGACGCAGATCTCCCCCGGCCGGCCCGGCGGAAGCTCCGCAAGATCGTCGCCGAGGATCGCCACCTCGTTGTGCGGCAGGGCCAGCCCGATGCTGCCCACCTTGCGCCGCGCCGGGTCCAGCGGGTTGGCCGTGTTGATGCCGGTTTCCGTCAGCCCATACCCTTCCACGACGGTCAGGCCGAAGCGCCGCTCGAAGGCCTCGTGGATCGGCGCGGGAGTCGCTGCGGAGAACGCCACGCGGATTGGGTTGTCGTCATCGTTCGCGGCGGGAGGCTGGTTGTGGAGCATGGTGAGCAGGGGTCCGAGGAGATTGACCTCCGTGGCCCCACCCTGACGAGCCAGCTCCCAGAAGCGGGACACGGTGAACCGTGGCACCAGGAGCATGGAGCCCTCGCACATGATGGTCATGGCGGTGCTCAGCTGGGCGTTGCCGTGGAAGAGGGGCAAGACCACCATGAGGCGGTCCTCGGAGCTCAACGCCAGGTGGCGTGTGAGGGTTTCTGCGATCAGGGACATGAGCCCGAACCGCCAGACGACGCCCTTGGGGCGGCTAGTGGTGCCGGAGGTGTACACGATCTCCATGATCTCACCGTCCCGGAGCTCCTCGCTGATGGTGCCGGGATCGAATGAGGTGACGAACTCCCACGGGATCGTACCCGATGGAGCCCCGCCGCCCACCACCACGACGGTGAGGTCCTCGATCTTTTCCAGGATCGCAATCACGTCGGGGAAAAGGGCGGCTTCCACGAAGAGGAGCCGCGTCCTCGAGTGGCGCAGCTGGTATTCCAGATCGTCTCCCCGGAGCGCGGCGTTGTAGGGCACCAGCGGCATGCCGGCGGCGTTGGTGCCGAACCACACGGCAAGAAACTCGGGGCGGTTCATCAGCATGACCCCGATCCGGGTACCGGCAGCGATTGGAAGGCTCTCGAGGAACCCGGCGACCTTCAGTGCGGCGGTTGCCAGCGCACCGCGCGTCATTTCGTGGCCCTCCACCCAGAGGAAGGTCTCGTCGGGGCGGGCTCTCGCCAGCTCGAAAAACCGTCTTGGGAGCGGCACGGACTACTCTCCTTCCATGAACTGCAGGGAGTGTCCCGCGTTGATCGCCAGCGCCTCGTTGACGCCGTCCTCGATCTGGGCCATCCGGGCATCCCTGAAAATCATCTCGATGTCGGACTCCTTGCTCACGCCCATGCCGCCGAAGACCTGAATCGCCATGTGAGCGACCTTCACTGCCGCGTCGGTGCAGAAAACCTTGGCGGCCACGGCATGTTTGAGGCTTGGGGTGATGGTCTGGTAGTTGTAGACCATCACCCTCCGGGACAGCGCCCTGGCGGCTTCCACGGTCTTGAACATCTCGAAAAGACTGACCTGTACGGTCGAGTGCTCGATGAGGGCTCGTCCACCCTGGACCCTCTCCTTGGCATGCCGGAAGGCCTCGTCGAACGCGGCCTGGGCCACGCCCGTGAACAGGGCGCTCATGGCCGTGTTGGCAATGGAGAGGGTGGCGTCGATGGCGAAGGGGTAGAGCTCGGGATTGGCAATGAGATTCTCGTCGGGAACGAAGACATCGTCGAAGTAGAGCTCGCCCTGAGGGAGGGCTCGCTGGCCAAGCTTCTCCCAGGCCTTGCCACGGCTGACACCGGGGGATCCGAGATCGACCAGGGCGATACCGGAGCCCCGCATGCCCTTGAGGGGATCGAGGTTCAGGAAGAGGTAGGCGTGGTGCGCCACGGGACCGTTCGAGATCCAGGCGGCCTTCTGACCGTTGAGAACCCAACCGCCATCTACCTTCTTGGCCCGGAGATTCGGAACGATACCTTCGCCGGGATCACCCTCCATACCCCCAAAGGTCAGCCAGTCGGAGCCGTGATCCGGCTCGGTGATGGCCCAGCATCCGATGAGGGAGCCGTCCCGGTTCTCAACGAAGGGCGTCGTGAACTCGGCGATGAGCTCCTCGTTGTCGGTGGCCAGGAGGCAGGCCCCGAAGGCCGGGAACTGGGAGACGGCGATGGAGATGGCGAAACCCGCCGAGCCCCAGGCCAGCTCTTCGAGCACGATGTGAGTGCCCAGGGGATCCAGTCCCATGCCGCCGAAGCCCTCCGGGACGAGGATCGTGTGCAGGTTCATCTCGTACGCCTGGCGAAGGGCGTTCCGGAAGCCCGGGTGGTCCGCCACCTGCTCGGCGGGGATCGAGTCCAGGGTTCTGGCCGCGGGCCGCAGCACTTCCTTGGCGAAGGCGTGTACCGTTTCCTTGATCTGTTCGTGCTCGCCGCTGAGGTCGGGCGTCAGTTCCATGTACATGGCGTCTCCTAGATCTCGAGGCTCACGCCGTTGGCCTTGGCGATGTCGGGGAAGAACTTCTTCGCGGGCTTGATGACGGGCAGCAGGCTGAAGATCTTGGAGACCGGCCCCTTGGCCTTGATGTCGCCCTTGGCGGTGGCCATGGGCACGTTGAGCCTGTCCATCCAGAAACGGTGGGCGATATCTCCCTTCATCTCCATGCGGATCACGGGGCGGTCGGGAGCCCCATCCCAGGCCCCTTCGTGGACCGTGGCGTCGGGCATGAGCCACAGCTCCCCCTCGGGCTCGTGGATGACGAAATGAACGTAGATCCCGAGGGACTTGAACTTCGTGGCAATGGCCTCCTGCTCGAAGGCCGTTCTCCACGTCGTTCCCAAGGTGGCGTACAGCTGTTGGGTGCTCTCAAACTTCGGCATCAGACTCTCCTCCCTTCGGGATGGCTCTCCCCGCTTCGTCCGCGGCCAAGAACCGACCCGGTAGATTCCTCGTTCCGCGAGGCGCGGGATCTGCAGGATGCTCCACCATGCTGAGGGCACGCAAGGAACGTACCAGGGGCCGTGGCCGTGGACCCGGCGCGGTGGATCTGGCCTCGTTGCAACATGTTGCAAGGGTTGTGTCCGCTTCGGGGGTATGGCGCCGAAAGCGCCGGGCGTTGCAAACATGCAAAGGCTGCCGGGGGTCGTTGTGATAGACTCTGAAGAATGAGCACGTTGCAGGAACGCAACCGAGCTGCAGCATTGCAAATCGTACAGCAGCGTCTCTTCGAGAGCTTGCCGCTCGGCGTCTTTCTCCTCGACTACCGCGGCGTGATACTGGCGATCAACGATCAGCAAGAGATCAACTCCGGCATCTCTCGCGACGAGGTGGAGGGACGTTCCGTCGCCGAGGTCTTCGGCAACGTCTTGAGGAAGTATGGCTTGATGGAGCCGTTGGAGCGGCTGCTGGCGGATGGATCGACCTTCCGCACGGAGATCGGCCGCTACGAGCCCCAGTTTCTTCGCAAGATGCTGCGGTTTCGAGTGTGGGGGTACCCCCTCGTTCCCGGTCAGCTGTTCATCATTCTCACGGAGGGGGTCGATACCGAGCATCCCGGAGCTCCCGAAATCGTGGGCGAGAGCGAGAGCATGGAGCCGGTTTTCTGGCTGATCGAGCGGGCGGCGAGGGTGGACGCCACGGCGCTGATCCTGGGCGAGACCGGCACGGGAAAGGAGCTGGTGGCCCGGGCCATTCACAGCAGGAGCTCGAGACGAAGGGGTCCGTTCCTGGCGGTCAACTGCGGGGCCCTTCCCGAGCCCTTGCTGGAGAGTGCGCTGTTCGGTCACGAGCGTGGGGCCTTCACGGGGGCGGAACGCCGGGTCAAGGGGTACTTCGAGGCGGCCCACGGCGGCACGCTCCTCCTGGACGAGATCTGCGAGACCAGCCCGGCCTTTCAGGTGAAGTTGCTCAGGGTGCTGGAGTCGGGGAAGGTGACGCGGCTGGGAGGTACGGCGCCCATCGAGACCAAGGTCCGCGTCCTCTGCGCCACCAACAGGAACCTGGAGGAGGAGGTCCAGAACGGCCGTTTTCGAAAGGATCTCTACTACCGGATCAACGTACTGCAGATCCGGCTCCCGGCGCTCCGGGAACGTATCGAGGATCTTCCCCTGCTGGTGACGCATTTCCTTCTGGAAGCCATTCAGAAACACGGGCTCGGGGAGAAGACCCTCTCCCAGCCGGCCCTGGAACGCCTCCGCTCCTACGCCTGGCCGGGCAACGTTCGTGAGCTTGCCAACGTCATCGAGTCGGCGTACATCGTTGCTCCGGGCCGGGTGCTCCAGGAGCACCACCTCCCCAGGCGCATCCTGGAGGCCACGGAAGCCGGCGTCTCCGGATCCGACGGCATCGGAGCCCTGACCCCCTACGAGGAGGCCAGGCGGCGCTTCCAGCGGCAGTATCTGGAGCAGGTGCTCCGCCTGGCCGGAGGGGACATGAAGGCCGCCGCGCGCCTCGCCGGCGTGCACCCCTCCACCCTCTACCGGATCCAGATGCGAGGGTGAGGCGCCGCCAGCCCCGCGGGGCGGCGGCGTGGGAGCGTGGTGAAGGAGCGAACCGAGACGGCCGGGGCAGGTATGGCCTGAGAGCTGTCCGGTCGCGAAGATACGGTCCCGGCTTGGGGTGTTGGTCCGCGCCTGCCGCCGAGCCAGGCCGCCTTCACCATTCACCCAATTCACCCAAATGGGTGATGACGCCGGGTTTCAAGCGGCCCCATCATGTTTGCCGTGAAAAACAACAGCTCGGTGGTGTCCGTGGCGTCAACGGCGGTGTTCTGTTGCCAGCATGGGATGTTGCTCACAGTCCCCGTGCCTGCGGCCGAGATAGGGCGGTGGGACATGTTCACTTGCCGGAACGTTGCCTCGGAGCTGGTTCGCTGCGGTACCGCGGTCGCAAACGGAGGGTGGGTGGTGGACAGCCCGCCCGGATCGTTCTGGAAAGGGAGGAACACCAAATGACACCGATCACACATCGCAGGAGCTCCGGGCTGGCGGCGGTTGCCCTGGCGCTGGGGCTGACCGTTCTGGCCGCCCCGGTATCGGCCCAGCGTTTCAAGGACCGCCGCTTTGCACTTGACGAGCTGACGTTTGCGAAGACGGAGCTACGAATCTCCCGGACGCTCATCGACGCTGATCAGCTCCCGAAGGAAGTCTGGGATCGTGAGGAGCTCGCCCGTTTTCGCTCGGACCACGGCGCGAGCTGGCACGTGGTGATGGACGAGCGAACTGGACGGGTAGACCTCCTGGACGGCGGCGCCATTCCGTTCATTCCGGGCCCAGCCAACAGCCTGCGATGGCGGGATTTCGACGCGGATTGTGAACAGATCTCGTGCATGCCGCTGAGCACGATGGAGTCCTTGGCCAGAGCATTCCTGAAGCGGTCTGAAGGCCTCATCAAGGTGAACCCTGAAGAGCTGGTCCTGGATCCGGCCGGGTCGGTTCCCGTGGGAGACTCCGTCTTCCACCTCAGGTTCCAGTGGGTGTACCACCAGCTGCCGGTGGAGGGTGGCTCGGTGTTCTTCACCATCAACAACGGGAACCTCATCCAGGTCGGCATGCAAGGAATCGGGGAGATTCGGCTCGATCCCAGGCCCACGATCTCGGTTCGAAGGGCCTGGAAGGTGCTGGGGGCGTACGTGGGTGGTGTGTCCGAAAAGGACGAGGTGATCGACGAAGGCACCCTGTTCATCCTGCCGATCACCCCCAAGAGACTCGATCCCGATGCCCTCGAGGTCCCCTTTGGCAAGGGGATCGACTACGCCCTTGTCTACAAGCTCGTCTTCCGGCGGCCCGGCGTGCTCGGGAGCTGGGAGGGGCTGGTTGACGCTCACACCGGTGAGCTTCTCCGTTTCAGAGACTCGAATATCTACGGGGATATCAGGGGCGGCGTGTACAAGACGGACGCCCCGCAGACAGAGGTGTCCGCAGCGTTCCCGTTCGCCGACTGGGCCCCGGGCGCCTATGCCGACGCCTCAGGCCACTTTTCCGCCATGAGCGGGACCTCCACCATGGTCGGCCCGCCCTCCGGCACACCGGGCGGCGTCGCCATCTCGGATGCTTGCGGCTCCATATCCCTGGCGTCGAACAGCGCGGGGCTCATCGATTTCGGCACCGGCACCGGCACGAATTGCACGACGCCGGGCTTCGGCGGCGCCGGCAACACGCACGCCGCCCGGACGCAGTACTGGAACGTGACCGAGATCAAGAAGAAGGGTAGCACCTACCTGCCCAGCAACACCTGGTTGAAGAGCCGGCTCACCGACAACGTGAACATCAGCAGCCACTGCAACGCCTATTGGAGCCCCTCTGTCGGGGATGTGAACTTCTTCGAAAGTGGCGATTACACACCCTGGGGATCCACGACCGTTTACACGTGCGCGAACACGGGCGAGCTGCCGGGCGTGTCTCTCCACGAGTGGGGCCATGGCATGGACTCGAACGACGGCTCGGGCTCCGGAACCGACAACCGGCCGGTCGAGGCCCGCGCCGACTGGACGGCTCTCCTGCAGACCCGCCAGTCATGCGTGGGGAACGGCTTTTACCTGAATATTACGCCTCTGCCCAGCACCGGCCTCAACTGCAGCGGCAATGGGAACCCGTGTACGGCCTGCACGGGGGTTCGCGACGTTGACTCTGCGGCACACACCAATACCACCCCGTGGACCCCTCAAAACAAGGGCACGGTGTGGGGTACGACGAAGTGCTCGAGCGGCTCGTACGTCGGCCCTTGCGGCTGGGAGGATCACTGCGAGTCGGGCATCGCCACCCAAGCCCTGTGGGACTTCGTGAACCGGGACCTCACGTCGGCACCGACCAGCCTGAGCTCTGCCAGCGCATGGCAGCTCGCCGACCGGCTCTTCTACGCCGGCATGCCCAGCTCCACCGACATGTACACCTGTACGGGCACGACGACGAAGGTCTCCAGCGGATGCGGTACGGGCAGTCTCTACACCGTCATGCGAGCGATCGACGATGACGGTGACGGCACCGCGAACGGCACGCCCCACGCTGCGGCCATCTTTGCGGCGTTGAATCGCCACGGCATCGCCTGCGGTGCTGCGAGCGACCCGACGAACCAGAACCACACCTCCTGTCCGGCGCTTTCGACACCAACACTTGCCGCCACTGCGTCGAGCCATCAGATCACGTTGACGTGGACGTCCGGCGGCGCCTCGGCCACACGGTACTTCGTGTACCGCAACGAGACGGGGTGCAACACCGGGTTCACGAGGATCGCCACGGTGGCGGCCCCAACCCTGACCTACACGGATTCTGCTGTGCTGCATGGCCAGACATACCACTATCGGGTCCAGGCAGCCACCGCCAACGACTCCTGCGTCAGCCCGGTTGGCAACTGCGTTTCCATTGCAGCGGGCCTCGCCGCCGACAAGGACTTCTATGTGTCCGATTGGAACACCTCCCCCTCGACCTACGACCATGGCACGGAGCCCTCCTCCGGTCCCAACTGGGCCTATTCCAGCGACGTGTGGAACCGTGCCACGAACAGCCCGGGCTCGCCGAATGCGAGCGGCTGGTATGCCACCGACAACATGCAGGCAGGCGCCGGCGCGCTGGGCGACAACTACGCCTTTGTTCGCGTTCGTCGGAATGCAGCTGGATCCGCTGCCTCGGTAACAGCCCACTTCTTCGTCTCTCCGTTCGGAACCGGAAGCAGCTTCGTGGATGCGGGCAGTGGTGCGGATCCCGTTCTGAGCTTCGCCACCGGAGAGCTGGAGAAGACGTTGTCTTCCGGCTACCACTGGCACCAGAACGCCACATCATCCGTTCACGCATGTCTCGCCGTGCAGATTTCCTCCGCCGATGATCCCTATGCGACACCTTCCCTTCTCGGCCGCACCCCCGGGCCGGACGACTATCTGGTGAGCGACGACAACAACAAGGCGCAGCGCAACCTGCTGGTCAGCAACAACCCATTTCATTTCGCCGGGCTCGCCTTCGCGCTGATCCACAACTCCGCGCTCTTTCCGCGGGACGTTGTCCTGCGCTTCGAGTTCCCCGACATCGATCGGTTCCGCAAGGCGCGAATCGAGCTTGTCGGCGGCGAGGCGTGGGATCTTCGTTCTGGGAGCACGGTGACGTTGGAGCACATGCAGCCGGGGGAGAACCGCTGGGTTGCGATCCGGCACCAGATCGACAGGGGCACCCCGGTCCCCATCAACGTCTTCGAGCTGGACAGGGGAAAGCCGGTGAACGGCTTCACCGTCCTCGCACAGGCGGTCCCGCTCGGCAAGGCCATTCAGGAGAACCTGCGGAGCCACGTTCAGGTGTTCAACCGTCTGGCTGCGGCGTTCGATGTGAAGGCCGGGCTGCGCGAAGCACGTGCCGCCCACAGGATGCTGCAAGGAAGGGAGATCCCTTGGTCCGCATATCGCGGCTTCCTGAAGCGCCACCGAAGGTCGATGCGCGCCATCCTCGACTCTCTGAGCCGCATGGGTCCCCGGGAGGATCCCTTCGGCGTCATGGAGACGTTTGAGGCCCTCGGTGAAGCGACCTCGGCGAACAGGCCGGAACAGGCGGCGTCAGAACACGCCATGCTGCTGAGTCGCCTCGATGCCCTTGCGACCATGCTGCAGAAAACGGGGGGAGATACGGCGGACATCCTCCAGATGGTCCGATGGCAGGAGGCGCTCTATCGGAGCAGGCCCGCCCTGCGGCGGCTGGGCTGCTCGGACCTTGTCGTCGAGACCTCGCAGGCGTTTATCAGGACGTATGGTCGGGGAGGGATTGAACGGTACCCCGAGCTGTTGAAGCAACTGGCCAGCTGCTTCCACGTGACCGCCAGGGCGCTCGACGGGGACAGGGAGCTCCTTGAAGATGCCGCCCGCGCCATGGAAAGCAACAGGCACGCGCTTGCCGCCTTGGAGAAGGCCCATCGCGAATTCCTGCTGGCCCTGCAAGACGCCGCTGGATCGATCCGGGAGGAATAGCCCCAGCCGTGATCGCCGCGGAGACTGCTGAGAGTCTCCGAGCGGGTTCTGAGAAGCTGGTCTCCTTGCGGGATCGCTGTGATCCGCCGGTGCCGTGTCTGCAACCCGTCGCGGCCCGCCGGCCGATCCATGGCGGAGCTGGAGGGTGGCGCCGATGCCGCCGCCTTCGCCTCGGGGCTCGCGGCCATCGGCGCGGTGACGGAGCTCCTCCAACGTGGCGACCATATCGTCGCCTCGGACAACCTCTACGGGGGCACGTACCGCCTGCTGTCCACCCTGACGGCGTGGCATGGCATCTCGACGACCTTTGCGGACACCTCACGGATCGAGGAGCTCGCCGCCGCCTGCACACGGCGGACCCGCCTGATCCTCATCGAGACGCCGACCAACCCCCTGATGCCATCGGTGCGGCGGCCTCCGTGGCCCGGGAGCGCGGAGTGCTCCTGGCGGTGGACAACACCTTCCTGACGCCGGTCTTCCAGAGGCCCCTGGAGCTGGGGGCCGACCTCGTCGTCCACTCCACCACGAAGTACCTCAACGGCCACTCGGACGGCATCGGCGGCGTGGTGGTTGCGCGGAGCTCGGAGCTCGGCGAGCGCCTGCACACGGTCCAGAACAACGCCGGCGCCATCATGGGACCCTTCGATGCCCACCTCGTCGTGAGGGGGCTGCGCACCCTGGCCGTCCGCATGGCGGTCCACGAGACCAACGGTCGTGCCCTGGCGGAGCTTCTTTCCCAACGGGAGGACGTTGAACGGGTCTTCTATCCGGGCCTCCCCGACCATCCCCAGATCGCCCTGGCGAAACGCCAGCAGGACGGCTTCGGGGCCATGGTCTCCTTCGATCTGCGAAGCCTGGACCGGGCGCGCCGGTTCTGCAATGCCGTGCGCCTTTTCGTGCTTGCCGAGTCCCTCGGGGGTGTGGAGTCCCTCGTCTGCCACCCGGCCACCATGACCCATGCCTCCGTCCCTCCGGCGGAACGCGCGCGCCTGGGGATCGGGGACGGCCTGCTTCGCCTGTCGGTGGGCATCGAGGCCGTGGACGACGTGCGGGAGGATTTGACCCGGGCCCTGGACGCCGCTCCCTGAGGGCCGGTCCCTTCCCACCGGCAGCCACGGGCGGGCTTCACCTCCGGTCCCGGGGGCGGCAACGACCTCAGCTCCGCCGCCCGGGCGTGGGCTTCGAGGCTCTCGAACCGGGCCGGGCCGGCGGCATCGGCGGCGAGCTCCCACCGACCGCCCAGCTCGAGCCAGGCACGGATCACAAAGAAGTGGAGGACCGGTCTGGCACGCTCCCGGTGGGCCAGCAGCCCGACGGCAAGCCCGCCGTGCAGCGTGCCGCGCGGATCAACGAATGCCGGACCAGCGGGAAGGACATTCCCGATCTGCTCATCTTCGCCCCCACAGAATCCCCATGTGGCAGCCGGCGCCTCCGCCTGTGCTGCTCCTCCGGCCACGGCGCCACCACCCGCCGGGTACACGTTGATCACACTGCGCGCGCAACGGCGAAAGCACATCGTCATTCTGTGCCTCCGTTTCGTCTTCTGATGAATGAAACCCGTGCCAGGTGGCTGCGTGCCCTGCTCTCTCGTTCTATATCCTCTTCCCCGTGCTCGTGTTGTCACGCGATCAACGCCCGGAGAGGGCGCCGGAACCCTGCTCCCGGATCTGCCCGGGTTCGTGCGCCCACTCGACGCCGAGCTCTTCCGGCTGACCGAACAGCTCCGGGTGCAGGTAGGTCCCCTGCTCGGCCTCGGGTTTTTCCTGCTCCACCGGGATGCGGTGGGCCTCGGCGAAGGCGTCGTGGCGGATCCCGGTGACCTGCCAGGAGACCTCCATGCCCGGTGATCCGCCGGCGATCCGGAACCGGTTGCCGGCGATCTTGGAGGCGATGTACACCGGGGCAAAGCCGCCGATGCACGTGAGCTGGTAGCGGAAGTCGCGGTTGAGCGCCTCGAAGTAGCGGGGCAGCTCCACCCAGGCCGTACCGTCCTCGTCAAGGAGCACGTTGCCGTTGTAGACGTTCATCATGTCCGGCGACTCGACGAAGGAGTGGGAGAGGTACTCGTGGTCCGGATCCAGCGGGTGGTCGATCTTGAAGGAGCCGGCGTTCTTCGACAGGGTGCCGTTGACGTGGACGTTTCCCTGGAAATAGCCGGCGTACGCGGTGCCGGAAGATGTGCTGGCGTAGATGCCGTTGCCGTTGACGCTCTCGGCAACGATACCGGGACCCGAGAACGACTTGGCCCAGAGCCCCCTGCCGGAGGTCGTGAATGCGTTGACGCCGTTGTTCGATCCGCTGAAGCCCAAGACGCCCGCGCCGCTGGTGCTTGAGCCGTAGACACCCGTGGCGGAGCCGCTGACGCCGACGACCCCGTTCCCGGTGTTGGAGGTGGCCTTCAGACCGTGTCCCGCGCCGGAGTTGGCGAGGTCGAAGAGCGGCGTACTGCTCCCGGTGGAGCCGGAGCCCGAGTACGGAAGCGTCAGCCCCGGCGGGTCCCACCAGGTGACGACGCTGCCGTTGGAGGCGAGCACCTGGCCAGAGCTGGAGCCGAAGGTCGAGAGGTTGGCGGCGGTTACGGCCCTCAAGGCGATCTTGTTGGTCGTTACGCCGCCGCCGGCAATGGAGAGCGTGACGGCGCCCGAGGTGCCCCCGCCGGCGAGCCCCTCGCCGGCGGCGATCGAGGTAATGTCGCCGCCGCCACCGGCAGGCGCATCCTGCCAGGCGACGCTGGAACCGTTGGAGGTCAGGATTTGACCCGCCGCGGAGCCGGCCGGGGAGAGCTTGCCGGTGGTCACGGCGCCCGAGGCAATCTTGGCCGAGGTGACACCTCCGTCGGCAATGGAGAGCGTGACCGCACCCGAGCTCCCCCCGCCCGACAGACCCGCGCCGGCCGTGACCGACGTGATGTCCCCGCCTCCGCCGCTGGAGTTGGAGGCGAGAAGGCCGTCGGCGTAGGCCATCTCGAACACCGAGGAGTCGTTGGAGCGGTTGGCGATGCCGGTACCGAAGGCCACCACCCTCCCCGAGCCGGACACGACCTCAATCCGGAGCCGGACGTTGGTGGCGTTGGGGCTTGCGATGAGGTCGGCGAGGTTGACCTGCTTCGGCTCCAGAGCCTCGACGGTGTAGTCCTTCGACCCGAGGCTGGCGCCGTCGTCGTCACGAGCTGTGACGCGGACGACGCAGGAGGCGCCGGCCACCTCGACGAAGCCGAAGTTGTAGCGAAGCTCGGAGCTGTCGCGGGGCGTCGTCTGATAGACGCCCAGGATGTCGGTGCTCTCGCCGCTCCCGATGGCGAAGTCCACCGGTACGCCGGAGAAGAACTGCCCCTTGGAGTCACCCTCGGTCATCCCGGCCGGGGTGGAAGCGATACGGCTGTTGACGATCACGCGGCTCGATGCAGTCACCCGCATGGCCCCGAACTTGGAGGTGAAACCGAAGAGCGTCTCCGTGGCGTTGTCGTACTTGACCGTGTCGCCCGCCTGGATGGTCACCGAGTAGGTGCCGGCCGGCATGACGTTGGAACGATCGCGCGCCCAGAGCTCGATCTGGACGTTGACCGACGAGGTACCCGGGTTGTAGATCCACAAGGTCGTCGCCCAGTGAGACCCCCCGAAGCCCGTGCCCCTTCCCACCGAAGGCAGGACCACCTCGGTGCCGGCGAACGATGCGAAGACCGGTCCGCCCGCGCTGGCCATGACGATGGCGACGACCACACAAACCGTGAAACGGAAACGACGAAACATGACATCCTCCCGTGTGTTCCCCCCCCGGCGCCGTTTTCCCACGCGAGGGTGTTGATCGTTGGACCTGGATCAACGATGGGCCGGGACGCCGAAGAATGCCATCGCACGATCTGGTGAGGCCCCCGCGGAATGCCACGGGGCAGCGCCAATGGAGTCAGCGCACGCCGTCGCGAAGGGCCAGGGTCACCGCTTCCACCACGCTGTGAACCTGCAGCTTGGTGTAGATCGACCGTACATGGGTGCGAACGGTGTCGATGGAGATGCCGAGACGGGCGGCAACCTGCTTGTAGGGAAGCCCATCGACCAGGCAATCGAGCACTTCCCGTTCACGTCCCGTCAGGCCGGCGTCCACCTGGCGAGGATGGGACGGGGCATGTTTCTCCCCATCGCGGACGATTCCCAGAAGCGTTCTCGCGACGCCCGCCGACAGCGGCGCACCACCCGCCATGATGCTCTTCAGCTGGTGAAGAAGCTCGCCCGGAGGTGTCCCCTTGGTCAGGTACCCATCGGCGCCCGCGCAGATGGCGCGGAGGATCGTCGCAGGATCCTCGAACACCGTGATCGCCACCACCCGGACGGAGCGGACCCGCCGTTTGACCTCGCGTGTGGCCTCGACGCCGTTCATCCCCGGCAGGTCGATGTCCATCAGCACCAACTCCCACCGGGGTCCGGCGGCGGCCAACGCACTCTCCGCATCGGGGAACGTCCCCTCCACCTCGAACCCCGGTGAGAGCTCGATCAGTGCGGCCAGGCTCTCCCGGAACCGCGGATCGTCCTCGATTACCGTGACTCGTGTCAGCGTTCACCTCCTCGGCAAGCACTTCAAGGTTGCGTCCATGGGTGCAGGATCGCCATCACATGTTCATGCGACGCCCCCTCCGGCTCCCTCCCGCGGGTCCGGTCCAACCGGGGTCGAAGGTCAGTGTCACCGTGGTGCCAGCGCCGGGTGACGACTCGATCACAAGCGAACCGCCGATCGCCTGAGCCCTCCGCCACATGCTGCGAAGCCCGAGACCCACGGCGCTGTCCCGGTGTTCCTCGGGCCGGAAACCAACGCCGTCGTCAGCGATCGTCAGCCGCCAGAGCTTGCCTCCGGCCGGTGCGACGGCCAGCGACACCCCTTCGGCATGCGCGTGCCGCGCCGCATTGTGGAGCGCCTCCAACCCCACGAGGAGGAAATTGCGGCGCACCAGCAGCGGCAATGCCGCGGAGGGCCAGGTCCCGGGCATGCACACCTCGAGGCACCCCTCGGAACCGCCGAGGAGCTTCGCTCCATGATCGGCCAGCTGGGCCGTGGTATCGCGAAGACCGGCGTCCGGGTCGCTCAACGACCACACGATGGCGCGCAACGTGAAGCTCAGGCGTGCGCTGACGTCGGCGATGTCGTGGGCGAGCCCGGCACGCCGCTCGGGCGAAAGCGGCCCTCCCGCACTCAACGAGGCGAGGATACCGATACTGGCGAGACCCGACCCCACCTGGTCGTGAAGGTCCCCAGCGATCCTCTCGCGCTCGCGCTCGACCCGGACGATCGATTGCAGCTGCAACCTGCGCACGAGAAGGAGAACACCTGCGACAACCGTTGTCGCCAGGAGAAGCACCCACCACCTCCGCCACCAGGGGGGACGCACCCAAAAGCGCAACTCCGCTGATCGGGGGCTCCAGTGAACCCCATCCACCGAGGCCTGGACCGTGATCCAGTGCCGGCCAGCCGACAGGCCGCCCAGCGACAGTCGCGGGCTGATCCACGGCGGTGACCACGTTCCGCCGTCGACACGGTTCCGGTAGCGGACCTGTGCGGGATCGCGGAAGGAGAGGGACGCAAACACCAACTCCAGGTGCCGTGTATCCCAGTCGAGAGTGAGAGGGGAACTCCCTATCCACGGTTCCCCGTTGCGCAAGACCTCCGAGATCACCACCGCCGGCGGCCGGACCGGACGTGCCCGTGCGGCGGGCGGCACGTGGATAAGTCCGTTATCCGATGGGATCCACAGGTTGCCGTCGGCGAGCTCGAGCACCTGGCCGCCGCTCCGGCCGGGGAGGCCTTGCCAGGGCCCAAGAACCTCGGCAACTTTCCATTCCCCGGGGCACTCCGCGCACGCCAGAACCCGCCGGAGAAACCCCTTGCCGGCGATCCATATGCCCCCACGAGGCGAGCTGGAAAGCGAGAAGACCACACGGCTCGGCAGCGTTTTCATCCCCGGATGAGCAACGGCACCGTGCCGGCCGATACGGAGGATTCCGAACCCCCTTCCCGCCAGCCACACCTCACCGCCGACCTCGGCAAGATCGAAGGCCTGCCCGATCTCCCGCTGCTCCCAGCACGCCCGCCCGGCGGAGGATCCGGCCAGGGCAGCTTCCACAGGCTGCCGGCAGATACGCGTTCCGGCTACCCAAACGAGGTCCCCTGTCCTCGTTTCGAGCACGGCGTCGACCGGTGGCCCGCCGGGGCCGCTGCCCACGGGGACCGCAGCGGGCACCCCGTTCCGCACGATCTGAAGCCCGGCCTCGCCGGCGAGCCACAGTCCGGTCCGCCCGGGTGCGCACCCGCGGAGTGACTGCGGGCCAGAGGCCACGAGGTGTGCCCGACCCCCGCGATACCGGAAGAGCCCGTTGCCGTTGCCAAACCATACGGCGCCGGAGGGATCCGTGCACAGCCGGCCCGTGACGGACACCGGCTCGATCGTCGCACGCCCTCCTCCCCCGCCACCGGCCACCAGCCCAAGGCCCTGCCAGGTGGAAACGAGTACTCCTTCAGGGGTCGCGACCACGTAGCGTGCATGGGCGGACGGAAGCCCCTCGAGGTCGGTCCAGATGGTGGTGTCCGGTTCGGGAAACTGGAGCAACCCGGAGAAGGTCCCCATCCACAGGGAACCTTCACGGTCCACCAGAAGCCGTCCTCCGCTGGGGACCCCCTCGGCAAGCCCCATCACGTCCGCGGTCTCACCGGGACCCAACCGTACTAGGAACCGGTCGAAGGCTGCCCAGACGGCCTCGCCACGGACCGCAAGGGCCACACCCTTCCCGGGAAGCGCCAGCACGCGGTGAAACCGGGGCGGCGAACGGGGGGCCGACAGCACCTCACCGTTCAGCCGGAGCAGGATGAAACCGCCTCCGGGCCTGCGCACGATGTCCGCAGCGCCATCGACCTCGATCAGTTGTGTCAGCCGGCCCTCACCATCCAGCAGGCGAACGTCGTCCGTCGTCAGCACGGCCATCGATCCACCCAGCTCACACAGGTACCTCGGACGTTGCGGCGCGACGGCCCCGGGCGCCACCAGCCGCCAGCTCCGGGACCGGATCCACACCCGATTTCCACGGATGACCCAGAGCCGGCCGGCACCATCGTAGGCGGCGTCGGCCACGCCGGTCAGTGCGACGCCCGCCGGTCCCCGCACAGGCTCGATGTCGCGCGGGGTGGTCCGGTACAAGGCGCCGTGCGGTGTCACGACGAGGACACCGCCTTGGGGGCGGGACACCACGTCGGCCACCGTGCCGGGGATGTGATGGCGCGCCCACCTGTCGAAGCCATGCCCGTCGAAGCGAACCAGGCCTCCGTGGGTACCAAGCCACAGGAAACCTGCACGATCCTGTGCCACCGCTGTCACGGTCCCGACCGTCAGGCCCGAGGTCTCATCGAATCTTCGCACGAAGCGATGTGCGGCTGAGGCTCCGCCGGTGACGGCAAGCGCTGCCAACAGGCCCGCACGGACCACGTTCCCCGGTCGTGTCCACCCGCTACACCGGCTCCGGCTTTCCTTTTTAGATCGGAGCATAGCAACAAGTGTACAACCTTCTGGGGAGGCGGAGGCCCAGGTCGCGTAGGGAGTGATGAGGCGGCTGCCCAGAAGGAAGGATGCCGGTCATGCCGTTCGGCGATTATTGGATCGTTCACAACCTGTCCCGGATGCCACTGAACGCCGGTAGAATTCCGACGAGTGGTGTCCCAGGGAAGAAGGGGTGCATCGGCCGGCTCCGGACCGGGGTGAAGCACGGAACGGGAAACTGCCAAAACGGTGCCGGGGCGGGCCATTGAGTCATTGAAACGGTTTCAATGACTCAATGGCCCCCTGTCACCCCTCCCCTTCCTTCGACACCCTCCCGCACCTTTCATCACTTTGGAAGTCTATCGGCGGTAAAGATTTGGTTGAGGTGGTTGGATGGGATATACTGACCGTTTTCTGGACAAAAGAGGTATTTCTTGTGTCCGGCACCATAGGCCGCACAGCGCGGCTCAACGGGAGGTCCATGCTGACGCTGGGGGTCATCGGAACGTCGAAGAAGGAAAACGAACGAAGAATGCCGATCCACCCGGATCATCTGCGGAGGCTCCCGGAACGGTACCGGCGGCAACTGATCTTCGAGCAGGGCTACGGGAAACCATTCGGGCTGTCGGACGCGGAGATCGCCTCGGAGACGGGAGGCTGCGCGACGCGTCGTGAGCTCCTCGCCGACGCCGAGGCGGTCGTTCTTCCCAAGCCGATGTTGGAAGACCTCGAAACGCTCCACGAAGGTGGCATCCTGTGGGGCTGGCCGCACTGTGTTCAACAGCGGGCCTTGACTCAGGTGGCGATCGAGCGCAAACAAACTCTCATCGCCTTCGAGGAGATGTTCTTCTGGGGTCCCGATGGACACGCCGGTCGGCACACCTTCTACAAGAACAACGAGCTGGCCGGTTATTGCGCGGTATTGCACGCCCTGCAACTGAAAGGCATCGACGGGCACTACAGAAACCAACGCAAGGTCGTCATCATCAGCTTCGGTGCAGTGAGCAGGGGCGCCATCTACGCACTCAAGGCGCGAGGGTTCCGGGATATCACGATCTGCATCCAGCGGCCCGACTACGAGGTGCGAGAGGAGGTGCTGGGTTGCACCTACGTCCGTATCCGGGAGGGCACGGGGGATGAGCCACGCCTCGTGGTCGTGGAGCACGACAGCACCAAGCGCCCGTTTCTCGACCTGATCGGCAAGGCAGACATCATCGTCAACGGGATGTTCCAGAACCCCAACCGGCCGCTGATGTTCGTTACCGGCAAAGAGGTTCCGGTTCTCAAGAGGAGGTGCCTGATCGTTGATGTCAGCTGCGACGAGGGCATGGGGTTTGCCTTCGCCAGGCCGACCACATTCGACGAACCGTTGCTCGAGATCGGAACCGTCAGCTACTACGCCGTCGACCCCACACCGAGCTACCTGTGGGAAAGCGCATCCCGGTCGATCTCCGCTGCCCTGATCGTCCATGTTCCAGATGTACTGAGCGGGCGCGACCGGTGGCAAGAGAACGAGACGATTCGACGGGCCGTGGTCATCGACGCAGGGGTGATCCAGAATCCTACGATCCTCTCCTTTCAGAAACGCAAAGCACAGTACCCGCACGAGCCCCTCTGAACGGGGAAACCGGGAGAACGTCAACGTCTCCTCCGCGTTCTCTTCAGCCCGGTTGCGCAGCTCCGGGCACTTCTCCTGCCATTTCAGGAACCACGTTGCCAGCGAGGCTAGGACACCCTTGCACACGGCATTCGCCACCGAGATCGTGGAGGACCTCCAAGCCGTCCTTGGGTAGTTCGCCGTCGTCGAGGAGGGCCTCGGGGAATAGCTGGTTCACGGTGGCTCGCCGGCCCGCGGTATTTCCAAGGCCATTGCCACCCGCTTTACTCCCGGGGGTGTTCCCTTTACTCTCCCAGTGTCCCGTATCTTGGGGCTCCGGGAGGCTGGAATGACGATGTCGGCGTGGGAGCGGCCGTGGTGTGGCAGCTTGAGGATCGAGGACGTTGGGCGTGAGGTGGAGCTGGTGGGCTGGGTCCGGCGTCGGCGGGATCTCGGGGGATTGGTGTTCGCCGACCTCAGGGACCGCTCGGGGATCGTCCAGCTGGTTTTCGAATCGGAGATGCTGGGGGAGGGTGAACAGCTTTCGCAGCAGGACGTGCTCCGGGTCCGGGGGATCGTGCGGCCCCGCGCCGAGGGGCAGGCCAACGCCGAGCTGCCCACCGGTGAGATCGAGCTGAGCGTCACGGCGGTGGAGCTGCTCTCCAAGGCCGAGACGCCACCCTTCGTCATCGAGGACGACACCAACGCCTCGGAGGAGCTCCGGCTGACCCACCGGCCCCTGGACCTCAGGCGGCCGGTGATGCTCCACAACCTGATGCTGCGGCACCGGGTGGTGGCGGCGATCCGCCGTTACTTCGACGAGATGGAGTTCGTGGAGGTGGAAACGCCGATCCTGACCCGCTCCACGCCCGAGGGCGCCCGGGACTTCCTCGTGCCCTCGCGGATCCACAGGGGTGCCTTCTACGCCTTGCCCCAGTCGCCCCAGCTCTTCAAGCAGCTCCTGCAGGTGGCCGGCATCGGCCGCTATGTCCAGATCGCCCGGTGCTTCCGGGACGAGGACCTGCGCGCCGACCGGCAACCCGAGTTCACCCAGATCGACGTGGAGGCCTCCTTCGTCGCCGAGGAGGACATCTACACGCTGATCGAGGGGCTGTTCCGGCGGGTCTTTCCGCTGGTGGGCATCGAGCCCCCGGAGCGTTTTCCGCGGCTTGCCTACGACGAGGCCATGGAGCGCTTCGGCTCGGACCGGCCCGACACGCGGTTCGGCCTGGAGCTGGTGGAGCTGGGACCCCTCTGCAAGGGCTGTGGCTTTGGCGTGCTGGAGAGTGCCGCCGCCGGGGGTCGGGTCAAGGGCATCGTCCTGCCCGGTGGCGCCTCCCTCTCACGGAAGCAGCTCGACGGCCTCAACGAAATCGTCAGGCCCCACGGCGCCGCGGGGGCGCTGTGGGTCAAGAGGACGGCCGGGGACATCGTCTCTCCGGCGAAGAAGGCCTTGGGCGAGGACGGGTGCCTGCGATTCGCTGAGGCGGCCGGCGCCTCGGAGGGGGACCTGCTGCTGATGGTCGGCGGCCCGGAGAAAGTGGTCCTCGCCGCCCTCGGCGCCCTCCGCCTGCACCTGGCCCGGGTCCACGATCTGATCCCCGAGGGGCGCCACGACTTTCTCTGGGTGACGGACTTCCCGCTCCTGGAGTGGAGCGAGGAGGACGGGCGCTTCTACGCCATGCACCATCCCTTCACCTCGCCGCGGCCCGAGGATGTGGACAGGCTCGAGAGCGAGCCGGGCGCCGTGCGCGCCCGGGCCTACGACGTGGTCATGGACGGCGTCGAGCTCGGCGGGGGCTCCATCCGGATCCATGACCCCGCCGTCCAGCGGCGCATGTTCGCCGCCCTGGGGATCGGCGGGGAGGAGGCCAGGGCGCGCTTCGGATTCCTGCTGGAGGCCTTCCGCTTCGGCGTGCCGCCCCACGGCGGCATCGCCCTGGGGCTCGACCGGATGATCATGCTGATGGCCGGGCTGGATTCGATCCGGGACGTCATCGCCTTCCCCAAGACAACCTCGGCCTCCTGCCTCCTTACCGAGGCGCCCTCTGCCGTCGATCCAGCCCAGCTGGCCGAGCTGGGGATCGGCGTCATCGGGAAGAGCGAGGGGTGAGGAGCGGACAGGGAACGGGGGACGATCCGTCGGAATAGCCGCCGGTCGGCCGCGGACCCGCCGGTGGAGCCCAGGCGGAGCACCACCGGTCAGCCCCTCGGCGCCCAGCGGCCACCCCGTTCGACGTTCCCCCCGATCCTCATTCCTTGCTCTTCACACCCCAACCCCGCCGGTGTGCCGTGGCTCACAGCGATACCGGTATTTGAGCGCCATCATGGGACGAGGGTGTTCCCTGCGCGCTTCAAGGTCGCGCAAGGTCGTGTCATAATGGGAATTCCCTGGAGGTGAGCCATGGCTGAGCTGACACCGATGGACATTCTGGGCGCCTCGTTTTCGAAGCGTCTTCACGGCTACGACCCACAGCAAGTGCACGAGTTCCTCTCGCAGGTGGCCTCGACGGTCGAGGGCCTGGCCCGGGACCGGGGAGAGCTCCGGCAGTCGGTTCACCACCTGGAGCAGGAGCTCGCCAGCTTCCGCGAGCGGGAGAGGGCCCTCCAGGAGGCCCTGGTGGCGGCCCAGCGCTCGGCCGACGAGACCCTGGATCGGGCGCGGGAGGAGGGGCAGCGGATCGTCGAGGAGGCCCAGGCCCTGGGCGAGCGCCTGGTGGAGGAGGCCAACCAGAGAGCGGCCACCATCGAGACGGTCATCGCCGGGCTGCGGTCGCGGCGGCGCGAGGTGCGCGCCGAGCTGATGCGCCTCGTGGAGCTGCTCCAGGGCATGGTTCGCGACGACCAGCAGCTGGAGCGCGAGGAGCCGGCCACGGGACGCCTGGCCCTGATGACCCGGCGCAAGGAAACGGTCAACGAGGGTTGAGAGGTGAACACCTCCCTCCTGATCCGGGGAGCGAGCCGAATTGCCACACCGGTTGGGAGCTGCGCTCGCCGGGGTGTCGATCTCGGCAAGCTCTGGGTCGAGGAGGGTGCTGTTGTCCGGTGCCAGGACGGCCTGATCGTCTTCCTCGGCAGCGAGGCGGAGCACGACCGCCGCTTCCCTTCCCCGGACAAGACGCTCGACGCCGGTGGCGGCTGCGTCATCCCGGGGTTCGTCGACCCACACGCACACCCCGTCTGGGCGGGCTCGCGCGAGGATGAGCTCAACCGGCGCCTGGCCGGTGAGAGCTACATGGAGATCGCCCGGAGCGGCGGCGGCATCAACTCCACGGTCCGCGCCACCAGGGCGGCATCGGCTTCGGAGTTGTTGGAGGGCACCCTGCGGCGCCTGGACACCTTCTTGCTGTACGGCACAACGACCCTCGAGGCCAAGTCCGGCTACGGCCTGGACCTGGACACCGAGATCCGCATGCTGGAGGTCATCGCCGCGGCCGGCGAGCGCCACCCGGTGGATCTCGTCCCCACCTGCCTGGCGGCCCACGAGATCCCACCCGAGCACCGTGACAACCCCGAGGCCTGGGTCCGGGAGATCGTCGAGCTGATCCACCCCGAGGTGGCGCGTTCCGGCCTGGCCGAGGCCGTGGACGTCTTCTGCGAGGAGGGCGTCTTCGATCTGGACCAGACCCGGCGCATCCTGGCCGACGCCCCCCGCTACGGGTGGAAGATCCACCTCCACGCCGACGAGCTGACCCCGCTTGGGGGCGCCGAGCTGGCGGTGGAGCTGGGCGCGCTGTCGGCGGATCACCTGATGTGCGTCACCGAGGCCGGCATGGCCGCGTTGGCGAGCTCCAAGACTGTCGCCGTGCTCCTGCCGGGCACCAGCTTCTTCCTCCGCTCGGGCTACGCGCCGGCCCGCCGGATGATCGAGGCCGGCTGTGCCGTGGCGCTGGCCACCGACTGCAACCCCGGCTCCTCGCCGACGGAATCCATGCCCCAGATCCTGGCCCTGGCCACCCTGGGCATGGGCCTGACCGTCGAGGAGGCACTGACGGCGGCCACCCTCAACGCCGCTGCCGCCCTTGGCCGCTCAGGGGAGCTGGGCAGCCTGGAGGAGGGCAAACGGGCCGACCTCGTGGTCCTCAACGAGCCCACCCACCACCACCTGGTCTACCACTACGGCGTCAACCCCGTCCGCCACGTGGTCAAGGCGGGGAGGGTCGTCGTGCAAGACGGCCGGCGGGTCCAGGCCCGGTAGCGGGTTCCGGCTTCGGCGATCAGGTCCCCCGGTCACGGCCCGTCCTCGCGGATCCGCTTGATGGCGACGGCCTTCCCCGTGCCCTCGTCGACCTCCACCAGGGCGCCGTGGAGCTGGATGTCACGCTTTGCCGGCTCGAAGGGGCGGGGCGTGTTGTAGATAAAGCGCTCCAGGACCTTGGCCGGCTTCATGCCGATGACGGACTCGTAGGGACCCGTCATGCCCACGTCGGTCTGGAAGGCCGTGCCGCCGGGCAGGATCCGCTCGTCGGCCGTGGGCACGTGGGTGTGGGTGCCGAGGACGGCGCTGGCGCGGCCGTCGAGGTGCCAGCCCATGGCCTGCTTCTCCGAGGTGGCCTCGGCGTGCATGTCCACCAGGATGACCTTGAGAGAGGGGTGGGCCCCGGCGATCTCGTCCAGGACACGGTCGGCCACGCGGAAGGGGTTGTCGATGGGCGGCATCATGGATTGGCCCTGGAGGTTGACCACGGCCACGGGCACCCCCCCAGCCGTTTCGGCCACGCACCAGCCCCGGCCGGGGTTGCCCTCCGGGTAGTTGGCGGGGCGGATCAGCGTCGGGTGGGCGTCCAGCAGGGGGATTCCCTCCTTCTTGTCCCAGACGTGGTTGCCCGTGGTCCAGACGTCCACGGGGAGCTTCTCCATCTCGGCCAGGACACCTGCGGTGATGCCGAAGCCGCCGGCGGCGTTCTCCACGTTGACGGCCACCAGGTCCACCCGCTCCCGGTCGATCACCCTCTCCAGATGCTCACGGAGGGCCCGCCGGCCCGCGGAGCCCATGACGTCGCCGATGAACAGGAGTCGGATCAACGGGCGTACTCCACCGCCCGGGTCTCACGGATGACGGTCACCTTGATCTGGCCCGGATAGGTCAGCTCGGCCTCGACCTTCTTGGCGACGTCGCGGGCCAGCCACAGGGCCTCCTCGTCGCTGATCTTGGTGGACTCGACGATGATGCGGAGCTCGCGACCCGCCTGGATGGCGTAGGCCTTCTCCACGCCCTTGAAGTCGTTGGCCAGGCTCTCCAGCCGCTCCAGCCGCTTGATGTAATTCTCCAGGATCTCGCGGCGCGCGCCGGGACGGGCCGCCGAGAGGGCGTCCGCCGCCGTGATCAGCACGGCCTCGACGCTCTGGGGATCGTAGTCGCCGTGGTGGCACTCCATGGCGTGGATCACCGCCTCGCTCTCGCCGAAGCGTTTGAGCAGCTCGCGGCCCAGCTCCAGGTGCGTGCCCTCCATCTCGCGATCCACCGCCTTGCCGATGTCGTGGAGGAGGCCGGCCCGCTTGGCCACCTGGGCGTCGGCGCCCAGCTCGGAGGCCATGTAGTTGGCCAGCCAGGCGACCTCCATGGAGTGGCGCAGGGCGTTCTGGCCGTAGGAGGAACGGAACTGGAGACGGCCGATCAACTTGAGCAGCTCGGGGTGGAGGTCGGGGATGCCCATCTCCAGGGCCGCGGCCTCGCCGTCGGCGAAGAGCTTCTCGTCCATCTCGCCCTGGACCTTGGTGACGATCTCCTCGATGCGGGCCGGGTGGATCCGGCCGTCCTGCACCAGGCGCTCCAGGGCCAGCCGCGCGATCTCGCGCCGGACCGGCTCGAAGCAGGACAGGATGACGGCCTCGGGAGTGTCGTCGACGATCAGGTCGACGCCGGTCGCCTGCTCGAAAGCGCGGATGTTCCGTCCCTCGCGGCCGATGATCCGGCCCTTCATGTCGTCGGAGGGGAGGTCGACCACGGACACCGTGCTCTCGATGACGTGCTCGGAGGCGATGCGCTGGATGGCCATGGAGATGACCCGCCGGGCCTTGTCCTTGGCCTTCTCCACCGCCTCGTCCTCGATCCGCTTGATCAGGCCGGCGGCCTCCATGCGCGCCTCGTTCTCCATGCTGTGAACCAGCTCGGCACGTGCCTGGTCCGAGGTCAGGCCGGCGATCTGCTCCAGGCGGATACGTTGCTCGGCGACGGCGGCTGCCAGCTCGTCCTCCTGTTCCGCCAGGTGGCGTTCCCGGTCCTTGAGCGATTCCTCCAGCTCCTCGACCTTGCGTTCCCGCTCACCGAGCGAAAGGGCGCGCTCCTCCAGCTGCATCTCGCGCTGGTCCAGGCGCTTTTCGATGCCCGCCAGCTCCACACGGTGCTCGCGGGTTTCCCGTTCGAACTCGGTGCGAGCGGCCAGCAGCCGCTCCCGGGCCTGGACGTCGGCGTCCTTGAGAAGCCGTTTGGCTTCGATCTCCGCCTGGGCGACGATCCGCCGGGCGTCCTTTTCCGCCTCGTTGATCCGATGGACACCGGCCTGGCGGGTCCTGATCCAGAGAACCCATACCGCCAAGAAACCGGCCGCCAGCACGACGATGCCGGCAACGATGATCCACAATGGGATGTTCACAGTTTCCCCCCTGTCAAGGAGCGATCAGGCCGACCGGCTCGAGGGGACGAACGACTTGTTCAGGCGACTGATAAAGGGGAGGCCCCCGCTACGGCCGTGTGAGCAAGCCTATTTGAACCTGCGTGACCACAGGTGGGCGCCTGTCCGATGCCCCACGGAGCATCAAAACCCGGCAACCCCTCAAATAGGTGTTGGTTCAACAATAGTTCTGCTCATCACCAACCGCGCAGGGACCTCCTTTTCCTAGTTTGCCTCGGGGCTTTCGTCATGTTTCAGCACCTTTTCAAGTCTCCGTACCAGACGTTCCGCGTGGTTTTCGATCTCCCGTTGCCGGGCGTCCTGATTCGTCTCGCGCTCTCTGTAGAGCTCGTCCGCGATGTTGATGGCGGTCAGGATCGCGATCCTGACCGTGTCGACGCTGGAGGCCCGATCGGCCACCTCGCGCATCCTCTGGTCCACGTAGCGCGCCAGCTCCTGCAGGCGCTCCACATCCCCGTCGGCACGCAGCCCGAGCCGTTGGCCGAAAACCTCGACTGTAGCCCGGACGGTGGTCATCGTCCCTCCTTTCCTCTTCGAGTATACCGCACTTCCCCGGAAGCGGTGTCCGGCGGAGGACAGAGGATATACGGCCTGCAAGGCCCCGTTCCTAGCGGACCGGAAGAGCCCGCGAGGACGTGGAACGTCGGCGCGATGGAACCGGCGGGATCGCCACGCCGCTGTTTCGCGGCGGTTCCCGTGCCCCATCGCCCCCCGGGCGGATGACCGCCCCGGGGCGGCGGGGCCCGGCGGGCTGAGGTTACCTCGCGATACAACGACACGGCGCGGGGCACACCCCACGCCGCGGTATCCGTCGCATGACCTTCCTGCTCTGGCCGGCCTCCTACTCCTGGCCCTCCGAGAAGGGCTTGAGGAGCTGGGCCCGGCTGGGGTGGCGGAGCTTCCGCAGGGCCTTGTACTCGATCTGCCGGATCCGCTCGCGGGTGACGTTGAAAGTCCGGCCCACCTCTTCCAGGGTGTGCTCGGTGCCGTCGCCGATGCCGAAACGCAGCTTGAGGACCTGCTCCTCGCGCGGGGTCAGGGATTTGAGCGCCTTGTCCGTGTGGTCCTTGAGGGTCCGCATGATGACGGCGTCGATGGGGGAGACCGAGTTGGTATCTTCGATGAAGTCGCCCAGGTGGGAGTCCTCCTCCTCACCGATGGGGGTCTCCAGGGAGATGGGCTCCTGGGAGATCTTGTGGATCTTGCGGACCTTGGAGACGGGCATCTCCATGCGCTCGGCCAGCTCCTCCACCGAGGGCTCCCGGCCGAGCTCCTGGACCAGCATGCGGGTGGTGCGGGTCAGCTTGTTGATGGTCTCGATCATGTGAACCGGGATGCGGATGGTCCTGGCCTGGTCGGCGATGGCCCTCGTGATGGCCTGCCGGATCCACCAGGTGGCGTAGGTGGAAAACTTGTAGCCCCGGCGGTACTCGAACTTGTCCACGGCCTTCATCAGGCCGATGTTCCCCTCCTGGATGAGGTCCAGGAACTGGAGACCGCGGTTGGTGTACTTCTTGGCGATGGAGACCACCAGGCGAAGGTTGGCGACGATCAGCTCGTGCTTGGCCTGGTCGGTCTCCCCCTCGCCGCGGCGGACCTCCGCCAGGAGCGACTTGAGGCGGTCGTAGGGGATGCGGAAGCGCTCCTCGAGCTCCTCGAGCTCCCGCTGGTAGCGCTCGATCCGCTCGTTGTAGAACTTGCGGCGTTCCTTGTTGCGCTCGTGCTGGACCTTCTTGCGGTCGTCATTGATGGTCCGCACGGGGATGGAGAACTGCCGCTCGACCTCATTGAGGAAGGTCAGCAGGCGGTTGCGCGTCGTGGTCGTGAAGTCCACGCGCCGCACGAGGATGGCGATATCGGCGAGATTGGCCTCGATCTTCTCGGCGAGCTCGCGGTAACGCTTGCCCTCCCTGTTGCAGCGGCGCAGCCGCCTGCGCAGCTCGCGGGACTCCTCGTCCAGGGCGTTGATGGTCTGGAAGGTCTGCAGGGTCTCGCGGACGCGGGCCTCGCCCTTCTCCTCGAGCTCGAGCTCGTCGGTGCGCAGCAGCTCGCGGACGTTGCGCCGCTCGCGGCGGGCCCGCTCGTTGGTCTTGAGGAAGAGCCTCAGCAGCTCCGGCTCCTTGGACAGGGCGATGAAGACGCGGGCCTCGCCGGCCTCGATGCGCATGGCGATCTCCACCTCGCCCTCGCGATCGAGGAGCTTGACGGTTCCCATTTCGCGCAGGTACATCCGCACCGGGTCGTTGGTCTTCTCCAGCTGGACCGTGGCGGAGCGCTGGGTGTTCTTGTCGTCCTTGCTCTCCACCTTACCGGCTGCAGCGCCGGCGTTCTGGCCGTCCCGGGCCTCGCCGTCGGCCGCCGTGCCCTCGGTGACATCGATGTCCAGCTCGCTGAGCCGCATGTAGATCTCGTCCAGCTCCTCGGCGATACCGGTCACCTCTTCCGGGAGCTTCTCGTAGAGCTCCTCGTAGAGGATGAATCCCCGCTCCTTACCGGCCTGGATCAACTTCCCCAGCTCGGGGTATTTTTCTTCGATCAACACGCCTGTCGCCTCCCGTGACGCTCGCATGGCCGCGTCTTGGCCCGTTTTCCCGGATCGTGGCGGCCTGGGCACGGGTAGAGCCATCTCCTCAATCCAGGCCGTATGCTTCACAACACACAGTCTCCTCGACACCTTCCCCAACTTCTGATTTTGGTGGTCGGCAGGTCGGTTTGGAAGTCGTGCCGTGCTCGTTTCGCGATGATCGCCTCCCCGACGAATCGCATCACAACACAGGAATATGGGTTCCCGGGAGCCGTTTGGCAAGGGGTGGGCAGACCAAAGCAATCAGAATCCCGGCTTTTCCTGCCGGAGAGCGATCTTTTCCGCCTGGAGGCGCTGCATCTCGTCCATATCGCCACGTGCTTCCGCCGCCTCGATCTGGCGCTGGAGCCGACGTGCGGCGATGCGGACCTGGCGTTGAAAGAGGAGCCGGAGCTGGGCGCGGATCCCCGATTCCGTCAGATCGGGCTTCTCACTGAGGCAGGTTTCGGCGAGGAGCCGGGAGAGGCCGGGGTCCACAACCTCCTCCAGGAGCGTCTGGACGGCCCGTCCGGGCGGGGCGTTGGCCGCCCTCTCGGCGATGGCCTCCACCAGGCGCCGGACCTCCTCGCTCTCCAGGAGCTCGGGCCGGAGGTCTTCCAGGATGCTCCCGCGGAGGCCGGGATCGCACTCGATGAGGATCCGCAGGAGCTCGGCCTCGCCGGGGGGGATGGGCCGGGCGGACTCGACCGGCGCCGCCTGAGCCGCGGCGGACGCTGCCCGGCGCGGACGGCGTTTCCTGGCGTACTCCCGCACGGCCTCCACGGGAAGGTCCAGGCGGCGGGCGAGCCGTTCCATCAGCTGGACGCGGGTGACGGGATCCCGGGCGGCGCCCACCAGAGGGGCGAGCTCGATGCCGGCCCGGCGGCGCTGCTGGGGTTCCTCGGGGAGCTCGGCACAGAGGAAGTCGATCAGGCCGGACGGTCTCTCGAGGATCTGCTGGAAGGCCTCGGGTCCTCCTTCACGGATGACATCGTCCGGATCCTGGCCCGGCTCCATGGCGATGACCTCAACCTCGAGCCCGGCCTCCAGGAGGATCCCCGACCCGACGGCGGCGGCGCGCCGCCCGGCGGCGTCGGCGTCGTAGCAGAGCAAAACCTTGGGCGCCAGGCGGCGCAGGATACGGGCGTGGTCGGTGGTCAACGCCGTTCCGAGGGTCGCCACCGCCTGGGTGAAGCCGGCGCGGTGCAGGGAGAGGCAGTCGAAGTAGCCCTCGACCACCAGAGCGTGGCCGGCGTCGGACATGGCCCGGCGCGCCCGGTGCAGCATGAAGAGGGTCGAGCGCTTGTGAAAGACCACGCCCTCTGGACTGTTGAGGTACTTGGGCTCGGTGTCGCCCAGCGCACGGCCCCCGAAGGCGATGATCCGGCCGTCACTTCCGTGGATGGGGAAGGTGATCCGGTTCCTGAATCGGTCGTAGGGGTTGCCGCGTTCCCCGGCCACGGCGAGGCCTGCCTCCAGGATCGCTCCCTCGGGGTGGCGCGTGGCGAGGTGCTCGAGCAGCTCGCGCCAGGCATCCGGAGCGTAGCCGAAGCCGAGCTCCGTCCAGCTCTCCCGGCCGAAACCCCGTCGTTCGAGCTCGGCCCGCGCGGCGCTTCCCGCCGGAGCGGCCAGCTGTCGCTGGAACCATGCCTGGGCCTCGGCCAGGATGCCACGGATCCTCTCGCCGCTGTCACGGCGGGTCCGTGCCCCCGGGCTCGCCTCGGGCAGCTGCACGCCGAAGCGCCGGGCCAGCGACTCCACGGTCTCGGGGAAGGAGAGGTTCTCGAGCTCCATGACGAAGCGGATGACGTCGCCTCCCGCGTGGCAGCCGAAACAGTAGTAGAGGCCGCGCTCGGCATCGACCGAAAACGACGGCGTCTTCTCCTGGTGGAAGGGGCAGAGCCCGATCCAGCGGCTGCCGCGCCGCTTGAGGGTGACGTGATCGGAGATCACGTCGACGATGTCGGCGGCCTCCCGGACCCTGGCGACCGACGCCGGACCGAGGTCAAGGTTGCTCACGGTCGTCTCCGGCAAGCGTGATCTCCGTGGCGCCCGTCCCCCCGCGCGATCCCGGCGGATGGCGAAAGGAACGGACGCCCGGGTGGTTCCGGCAGATCTCCTGGACCATCTTTCGCAGTGTACCGGTGCCGTGGCCGTGGATGACCCGCAGCGTGGGTGTGCCGGCGGCCATGGCGCGGTCCAGGGCATGCTCCAGCTCCTCCCGGGCACCCTCGGAGTCCATGCCCCTGAGGTCGAGCTCGGCGGCCGGTGGCGGCTCGACCTCCACCTGGACCGGGCCGGCCGGTTTCTGGTGTGGCCGGGCGCCGGGGGCGCGCTGCACCTGCTCCAGCGGAACCCAGAGGTGCTTGCCGGCAATGGCCACCCGCGCCCGGGACCCCCGGATCTCCTCCAGCGTCCCGGAACCACCGAGGGAGGGAACGCGGACGGGATCGCCCGGCCGGGGAGTCAGGCTGGACGCACCGCCGTCGCCGGGAACCGGGAGGTCCAGGGCCTCGGCGCGGAGCTGCTCCCGCCGCCTGCGCCCCAGGTGGCGCTGCTCCCTCGCGGCCCGTTCGATCTCTGCGAGAACGCGGTCCAGCTTTTGGGCGGCGGTGCGGCGAAGGCGGTCCCGCTCCGAGGCCAGGACCCTGGCCTGCTCCCGGTGCTCCGCCTCCAGGCGGCGCCGTTCCGCGGCGGCCCGGTCCCGCTCCCGCCGGGCCTCGCCGGTGGCGGCCCG
>JAADFK010000128.1 GCA_013152925.1 Acidobacteriota bacterium
CGCTCTCCCGTCATGCTGCGGCCTCCCCTCGTCCGGCGGGAAGTCTAGCAGGGATGCCGCGACGTGGCAAGACGCATGGCGCATCGCGGCATTGGCGGGGAAGAGCAAGGAGTGAAGGGTGAGGAGCGAGGAGAAGGAAAGAAGAGGGAGGAGGAGAGGAGTCAGGGGGAAGAGGAAAGAGGATTCACGATAGAGGATAAACGGGTGGAGGATGGACGATGGAGGATGCCGGGGAAGGACGGGAGCTTGCTGGCGGGGCGCCTTCGAAAATCCACCGCCAGGCGAGCAAGGGGCGCAGCTTCGGGGTGCGGACTTCGTTCGCCGCCCAAGGTGGCTCCCGGTAGGACAGGCGCGCCACGCGCATGCTGCTGTCTCTGGGTCCGGGCGTTGGAGAGGTGCAGGCCAAGGCTGGCGTTCCGGCCCTCCGGGGGCATGCCTCTATCCCTCATCCTCTGTCCTCTCTTTCCCAACTCCTGCCTCTCCCTTCAGGCTCCCCTCGTAGAGGTCGAAACGAAGGAAACGGCATTCGATGGGACCGTTGAAGACGCGGATCCTGCGTGAGGCCCGGAGGCCAATGGCGGCGAGCTCGCGGTTGCCCACCAGGAGCCAGGCCGTGGCCCCTGCGGCGCGGCTCTTGAGTGCATCTCCGATCTCCTTGTAGAGTGGGCGGAGCTGCTCCGTATCGCCGATGCGCTCACCGTAGGGCGGGTTGGTGACGATCAGCGTGTCCGGCCCGGGGAGCTCGAGCGCGGTGACGCTCCGGCGGAAGACCCGGCAGTACCTCGTCATGCCGGCTCGCTCGAGGTTCTTCCGAGTCCGGGCCACGGCCCGGCCGTCCAGGTCGCTGGCTACGATGGGCTGGGGAGGCTCGCGGCGTTGCCGGGCGGCCTGGTGGCGTGCCGCATCGAGCTCGGCGGGATCGTGGAACGGCCAGCGCTCGAAGGCGAAGCTTCTCCGGAGGCCGGGAGCGGTGCGGGAGGCGATCAGAGCGGCCTCGGCGGCGAGGGTGCCGCTGCCGCACATGGGATCCAGGAATGGCCGTGATCCGTCGTAACCCGCCAGGAGGAGGAGGCCTGCTGCCAGTGTCTCGGCCAGGGGGGCGTCGCCACCGCTGTACCGGTATCCACGGTGGGAAAGGGGCTCACCCGTGGCGTCCAGCGAGATGGTGGCTCGGCCGCTGGCCAGGTGGACGTGGACGCCGACGTCGGGTTTCCTGCGGTCCACATCGGGACGATTGCCCCGGTGGCCGCGGATCCTGTCGACGATGGCATCCTTGACCACGAGGGCGGAAAAACCGCTGTGCTCCAGGCCCGGGGCGCGCCCCACCACCGCCACGGCGAAGGTGGCACCCGGAGCGATCAGGTTTTCCCAGGAGATGCCGGCCGTCAGCTCGTAGAGACTCCGGCGTCCGGCGGCCGGGCCCTTTGCCAGGGGCAGGAAGATCCGGATGGCCGTACGGAGGGAGAGGTTGGCCGAACAGATCTCGCGCAGACCGCCCCGAAAGGCCACGGAGCCGCGCCGCGGTACCGGGTTATCGACGCCGAGAGCCCGCAGCTCCTCCGCGACGGTTTCCTCGAACCCGAGGCTGCACGTGGCGGCAAGATCCCACGGCGGGGAAGGGAACGCCATGGCTCAATCCATCGCGGCGCGAAGGGCCGCGGGAAGGCCGGGGAGCCGGAAGGTGTAACCGGAGGATTCCAGGACGCCTGGGATAACTTTCTGGCTGGAGAGGAGCAACTCGTCGGCCATGGGACCCAGAAGAAGGCGGGCGATGGGAGCCGGTAGGGGCAGGAAGGAGGGCCGGCCCAGCACGGCGCCCAGGGTCCGGGCGAATTCCCGGCAGCGCACGGCGCAGGGAGACACCAGGTTGACGGGGCCTGAAACATCCGTGGCGCCGAGGAGGTGCATGACGGCGCCCAGAACGTCCTCCATGGCGATCCACGGCCACCACTGGCGCCCGGAGCCCACGGGACCGCCGAGGCCGAGCCGGAAGGCCGGGAGCATCCGGGCCAGGGCGCCCCCACGCCCGACGACCATGCCCAGGCGCAGGAGAAGCACTCGCACGCCGAGGGCGGCGGCCTCCAGGGCGGCCTCCTCCCACGAGCGTGCGAGCTCCGCCAGGAAGCCCTCTCCCGGCGGGGCGTTCTCGTCGAGCTCCTCGTCGCCGCGGGAGCCGTAGAAACCGGTGGCGGAGGCGTTGAGGAAGGTCCGGGGTGGATGGGAGCAGCTCCTCATGCCCTCCACGAGCGTCCGGGTGGCGCCGAGGCGGCTTCTCGTCAGCGCCGTTCGCTCGTCACTCGTCCAGCGGGCAGCGGCGATGTTCCGTCCCCCCAGGCCGATGACGGCGTCCGCGCCGTCGAGGATGGCCGGGTCGAGGCGGCCGGATGCCGGATCCCAGAGCAGACATCTGCGCGGGACCACCGCGGTGGGATCCCGGACGAGCCGGACCAGCTGATGGCCCTGCGATTCCAGCTCGGGCCGTAGCCACCTGCCGATGAACCCGCCGGCGCCGGCGAGGACGATTCTCATGGTGGGAGCCTACCACGCCCCGGGCGTGGACCGGCCGGGGCGGGACCCGCCGGATGCCGGCGGCCCCTTGTGGCAACTGGGGAACGGAGAGGTGCTCCTCGCACTTGACGGGACCATCGTCGTACGGGACCATCGCAGTGTGAGCGAGGAAGGAACGGGGCAGCGGCGTACGCGGGACGAGCGGCTGATCTTCTGGATCGTGCTCGTGGTGGCGCTGCTCTTCGTCCTGAGGATCCTCCTCCCCTTCGGCGCCGTGATCCTGATTGCCCTGGTGACGGCCGGACTGACACACGGGATCTTCCGAAGGTTGAAATGGGCCTTCCTGGGACACGGCACTCCCGCCGCCCTGGTGATCTGCTTCGCCCTGATGGCCTCCGTCATCGTTCCCATGATCATGACGGTGGAGGCCGTCTCCCGCGAGGCGCTGGGTTTCTACCAGATGACGACGGTCCAGGTTTCGGAGCGCGGTCTCCTGGAGATCCTGGAACGCCATGAGGAGTCCTTCGATCGTGTCAACCGGATCATGGCACCCTTCGGTATGCGACTGACGCCGCAGAAGGTCTACAACAGCCTCGCGGCAACGGGCGTCAAGCTGGGAGGTTTCTTCTACCGGCAGGGCGTTTCCCTGGCCAAGGGGCTGGTGCGCCTCGTGTTCGCCTTCTTCTTCTGGATGCTGATCCTGTTCTACCTCCTGGTGGACGGCCAACGTCTGCGCCGGTGGCTGGAGATCGTGCTTCCGATTCCCGCCGAGCATCAGCGGCTCGTTTCCCGGAGGTTCACCGCCATGGCCGGCTCGATTCTCGTGGGGAACGGTGTTGCAGGGCTGATCCAGGGGCTGACCGGCGCCATCATCTTCGCCTCCGCTGGGATTCCGGGACCGGTCCTCTGGGGCGTCGTCATGGCCGTGCTGGCCTTCATCCCCATCATCGGCATTTCCCTGGTCTACGTGCCGGTTTCCGCAATCCTGCTCCTCGGCGGGCAGACCCACAGGGCCCTGATGGTCTTCGTTCCGCTACTCCTGGTGGCCACGGTGGTCGAATACTGGCTGAAGCCCATGCTGGTCGGCCGCAGGATGCAGATGCACACCCTGCTGGTCTTCCTTTCGATCCTGGGAGGCATGGATGCCTTCGGGCCCTCGGGGCTGATCGTCGGTCCCCTGATGATGACCGGGTTTCTGACCCTGGTGGAGCTCTACTGTGAGCACTACCACCCGGTCTGCCTGAGCTCGCCGGGGGAGGGGAGCGCGCCGCTGCCACCGGCGGTACCCGAGCGGGAAACCGGGACATCTCGCGAGCAAGGCTGAAGAGCATCCGCACACACTGCACGGGCCACATCGCTGGATGTGGCCCGTCTTGGTGCTGTGGTGTGGCTCTCCTCAGGTGGCGCCGAGGGCATCCTCCGCGGGGGTGAAGGTCTTCCCCTGGCTGTCGGCCACGGCCTTGCAGGTCAGCTTTCCGTCGTGGGTGTTCAACCCGTCACGAAGGTGGGGATTCTCCCGGAGGGCGTCGAGACCCTTGTCCGCCAGGGCCAGCGCATAGGGAATCGTCGCGTTGTTCAGGGCGAAGGTGGACGTCCGGGGCACCGCGCCGGGCATGTTGGCGACACAGTAATGGATCACCCCGTCCACCTCGAAGGTCGGATCGGAGTGGGTGGTGGGGTGCGTTGTCTCCACGCAGCCGCCCTGGTCCACTGCGACGTCGACGATGACGCTGCGTGGTTTCATCTTGGCGATCATTTCGCGCGTGACCAGCTTGGGTGCCGAGGCGCCCGGCAGCAGCACGCCCCCGACGAGGAGATCGGCCCGGGCCGTCAGAATCTCCAGGTTGTGCCGGTTCGAGGCGATGGTGGTCACGTGACCGTGGAAGATGTCATCCAGGTAGCGCATCCGCTCCAGGTTGGTCTCCAGGATGGAGACGCGGGCCCCAAGACCGAGAGCCATCTTGGCCGCGTTGACGCCGACCACACCGCCGCCGATGATGACCACGTCGGCCGGCGGGACGCCGGGAACGCCGCCCAGGAGCACGCCGCGGCCGCCGTTGGGGCGTTGCAGGAAGTAGGCGCCAACCTGAATCGCCAGGCGCCCCGCGACCTCCGACATGGGCGTCAGGAGGGGAAGGTGCCCGTGGGGGTCGGTGACGGTCTCGTAGGCGATTCCAGTCACCCGGCGCTCGAGAAGGACGTCGGTCAGGCGAGGCTCGGGCGCCAGGTGGAGGTAGGTGTAGAGGATCTGGCCGGGACGCATACGTTCGTATTCGGGCCCCACTGGCTCCTTGACCTTGACGATCATGTCGGCAGTGGCCCAGACCTCGTCGGCGGTCTGGAGAATCGAGGCGCCCGCGAAGCGATACTCCTCGTCCTCGATGCCGGAGCCGACGCCCGCACCCTTTTCGACGAACACCTGGTGCCCGGAGTCCGTCAGGGCCCGCACGCCTGCCGGCACCATACCGACGCGATACTCGTTGTCCTTGATCTCTTTCGGGATTCCGATGCGCATCCTGACCTCCATGGGTCGAGCCTGCGCCCGCGGGGGCTGGCTCGGAATGTTCGAACGGGACCATCCTAACGAGGGGTATGCTGGGGGTCAACGCGCTTTGTGAAGGAATGCACGAAAGCGGCGCGGTCGAAACTGCTCGAGCCTGGATGGCAACGGGCCGGAGCCGCGTGCCTCAACTCCTGTTCCTGGCAGTATCCGGGGCGGCTTTCCCCGCACCTTGTGCCTTGGGGGCTCCCGTGCCGCTCGTGGCGGGCGATCCGGCCGTCGCCTTCGTGTCCGGCGTGGCCATGCGGACCTCGCCCTCGAAGGTGGCACCCTCGTGAATCTGGATGCGGGGAGCCGTGATGTTGCCCGTCAGCGTGGCCGAGGGCTTGAGCTCGATCCGTTCGTCGGCGCTGACGTTGCCGGTTACGGTTCCGGAAATGATGACCACGCGGGCGTGAAGGTTGGCCTCGAGCCGGCCGGATTCCGCCACCACCAGCCGGCCGGAGCCGTCGATGGTGCCGCGAAGCTCCCCTTCGATCAGCATGTCGGCGGATCCCGACAGCGTGCCCTTGATCTGGGCGGCACGGCCAATCACTGTGGTCTCGGTGCCGGAAGCTGGCGGAGTCGAGGCCGGCCGGGGGGGCCGAGGTGTCGGTTGCGGATCGGCCGGCTTGTGATCGTCTTTCCCAAAAAGGCCCATGAATCGCTCCCGGCGCGTGTCGTTGGGTTGGAGCGGGCAACGGGATTCGAACCCGCGACTTTCAGCTTGGGAAGCTGACACTCTACCAGCTGAGTTATGCCCGCCCAAGCGGGTACGTAATCTAGCACACCTGGCCGGGCGGAGCAACGACCGCTATACTCATGGCATCGGAAGGGAGTGGCCCATGGAGATACCCGGTAAGGTCTCGTTGTACTGCCCGCTGGTCGATGCCAAGGGGACCACGGCGATGTTGGTCTCCGTTTCCGACGATGGCTACTACCACCTCCAGGTGACGGTCAAGGGGAAGGTCCATACGATGTTCGTTCCCATCGCTCAGGCGGCGGTTCTGTTCATGGAGCCCGAGCCGGAGGTCGAGGAGGGGCTCGAAATCGAGCGCTGAGCCACGCAGGCTCCTCGAGGCGCCAGGATCGTTCGGAGAACGAGGCTCCCGGGAGTCGAGGCCCTGCCTTCGAGGCACCTGGATCGGTTACGATCGTGTCCATGGAGCCGCGAGCCAGGGACAGCGAGCGGGTGGGGTGGAGCACCAGTGGTGCCGCGGTGCGGTGGGGCATCCTGGCGGCTCTCCTGCTCCTCATGGCGGCGGCGGTGGCCGCACGGGCTCGCGTGGCGACGACGGTCCTTGACGATACCTACATCTTCTGCCGTTACGCCGCCAACCTGGCCCACGGTCACGGCCTGGTGTGGAACCCCGGGGATCCCCCCGTGGAAGGTTTCACCTCACCCCTGTGGGTGGTGCTGCTCTCGCTGGCTGTCCTCCTGGGCGCCGATCCGGTGCGGGCGGCCGTTGTGCTGGCGGTGGCGGCCTTCGCCGGCACGGTCTTCCTGGTTTGGTGGGTTGGCGGGCGGCTTCGTCCAGGACGGAACGGGCTCAACCTGGCCTCCGCCCTGGCCGTGGCACTCTCGGCGGGTGGCATCTACTGGGCCGGCACAGGGATGGACGAGGCGCTGTTCACGCTCCTCACCCTGGCGGTGGTGGTGGGCTCCCTGGCCTTCGAGAACGGCCTCCTTGGGCCGTTGGGATTCGGCCTGCTGCTGACCGTCCTGTGCGTGGCGCGCCCCGAGGGCATTGCGGTGGCCGTGGCTCTCCTCGGCTCCAACCTGGTGATCGCGGCGCCGCAGGCAAGGGGACGGTCGCTGCGGTCAGTGGCGGTCTTCCTCGGGGCCATGGCGGCTCTCTTTGCGGGCCGCTGGTTGTACTTCCACGCGCCGCTCCCCAACACCTATTACGCCAAGACCGGTGGTGGGCTCCTGCAACTCCGCGCCGGCCTGGCCTACGCCGCCGCCAACTGGGCCCTGTGGCTGCCGGGGTTGCTGGCGGGCGTCTGGGTCGTCCGGAAAGACCGCCGGTACCTGGCGGCCCTGTTGACCGCTGCCACGCTGACCCTGGTCATCGTTCTCGAAGGGGGCGACCAGTTCGGACGGGCCCGCTTCTTTCTGCCGGTGTTTCCGCTGACCGTCCTCCTCGTGGCCGGAGCGTTCCCGCGTCCAGCGCGCCGCGGCGTCACGGCGAGCGCGTGGGTCCTGGCGATGCTCAGCCTGGCGGTGTGGGGCGCCGGTCCCGCGTACAGGGAGGTGTACCGGCAGGCGGCTGCCGGCCTGGGCGCGTGGCATGGGCCCTGGCGTCTGGTGAAGCTCCCCAGGCCACCGGATCCCAGCCGACCCGAGTTCCTGGAGGATCTGGAAAGCGGTTTTGTGGTCATGGGGAAAACCCTGGCGCGCGTGGCCCCCCGCGGCGCCTCCATCGCCGTCGTGCCCATCGGCGCCATCGGCTGGTACTCGGGGCTGCGGGTCATCGACATGGTCGGCCTCGTCAACCCTGCGGTGGCCCATGCCCTGGTCCGTCTGAAGCCCGGCACCCGGTGGCGGCCGGGACACAACCGCGGCGACGGGGCCGCCATCCTTCGGGAGCACCCGGACTTCATCCAGCTCCAGGACGCTCTCAGCTCCCAGCCTGCGCCGCGGCCCCACCCCTTCATGCTGGGGTACACCTCGGTGGCCGAAATCTGGAGCTCCCCAGAATTCTGGGCGAATTACGAGTTCTTCCCGATCCGCACGGAGACCGGCTGGTACTACAACCTCTACCGGCGGAAGAGCCGGGCGCCGCGACGATGACGTAGAAGCCGACGCACGGGCGCCGAGGAACAGCGGCGGAGCCGGGCTTCGAGCTGCTTCGCCCTGCCTGCCGGGATCAATCCTGGTACAACCAGGCGGCCACCAGCGTGGCGAGGATGGCGCCAACCCACAGCTCGATCATCCACCAGAGCGGAAAGATGCGTGGGATCGGGGCCCACGCCGCGGTGGAAAAGTTGAGGGGGAAGGCGGCGACGAAACCGACGAGGATGCCCACGGCGAGGGCGGTTCTCGGGCCCGCTCCGTAGCTTCGGCGGACCCCGGCGTAGAGCCATGCCAGGACGTAGGCGGCCAGGAGCAGCGCCAGGAAGTACACCGGCACGAAGAAGGGGTAGCGCGGCTCCTTGAGAAGTCCGCCCGGGCGCTGCATCATGGCGTGGTACCGGCCGGCGAGAATGACCGCGTTGACGATGCTGCTCCAGACGATCCATACGATCCCACCGGCCAGGGCGCCGAGCAGCACGCGCTTGGAGCTCACAGATTCCATCGTGCACCTCCAGTTTGTAGGCATGCTCAAGTATAACACCGGTGGGCTGTTGAACCCGCGTTTCAGAACCCCCAGGCGATGCCCCAGGTGAAAAGCCAGTGGTCGTTGGGTCCCCCGGCGATCCGGCGCATGGCCCCCAGGGTGAAGCTGAACCGGGCGATGGATGCTTCGATCGCGGCGCCAGCGTATGTCCGGTTGGCCCTCCAGCTCGAGTAGGGTCTCCAGGTTCTGAGGAGGGCGCCCCGCGCGCTGAAGCCCAGCCAGGTGGCGTCAAGGCTGTGGCCGCTCCGGCCGATTCTTCCATTGATCGTGGCCCAGCCGAGCGAGAGCTCGCCGCCGCCGGGTCCGGCCGTCACCTTGGTGAAGAGACCATCCATGAAACATGACAGATGGCACTCCGAGTTGGCCGGAGTGGTGGTCAGGAGGAGGCCGAGCGACGCTGTCGGCCCCATGGGCTCATGCCAGCCAGCCTGCCACCCCCGGAGCGCGCGCCCTGTGACCTCGGCCTCGTCACGGGCGACCTTGTCAAGATCCCCCGGTGGAGCCGGGTGGGCTGGTGGTGGTGCCACGTCGTTCCCGCGTCCGAAGGAACGAGGTTCCCGGCCGCAGACGGCGGGCAAGGTGAACTGCCGTGGGTCCTCCATCTCGCCGTCCCGGACGAGCTCGAGGACAATCCGTTCCGTGGGCGTGAGCATATCGCGCCGCCCGTAACGTTCCCACAGGGCCTTCAGCCAGGGCGAGTCGAGCCTTGGACACATGGCCGCCAGCCGTGGGCGGATCGACTTCCACCGGCCGGAGCTGATGAGCATTGGCTCGTAGGATTCGTCCCACTCGGGGCCGATGTAGCGGCGCAAGTCAATGGGGCGTCGTATGACCCACCGGCCATTGCGAAGACCCAGAATGGGATCGGGCCCCGAGCAGAGATCCCGGTAAAAGAGCATGCCCTGGTAATCCGCCTCGAGATCGGGAATGGAGAAAACCCCCGAGACCCTGTAACCGAGAAGAAGGTGCAGCTCGCTGTTGATTCCCCTGCGGATGACGATGCCGATGGCCTCGTCCTCGGGGATGCCGCGTTGCCTGAGGCGATGAAGATCCTTGTAGTAGAGCCAGCCCACCGAGACGAAGTGGGCGAGCTTGTCGAGCCCGAAACGAACGCCTCCGGCCTGAACCGTCGAGGCCAGCGGCATCAGTCTGGCGGGGGTCAAGGGGGGGGAGTCCCCGTAGATGCTGAGAGACCAGTACCGCAGCTTTTCCCCAGCGGTCCCGGGGATCCGGTGGACGAGGGGGCTGTTCTCGGCATAGTCGTCCGGCGCGTGGAAGACGACCGCTTTGCGGAGGGCCCGCTCCATGGCAACGGTCATGTGCCAGGGGCCGGGCGGCCGGGCGCCGGCATTGGCTTCCCGCACGATCTCTCCGAGCCGGAGGTTGAACCAGGCGTTGAGCACCGGGGTGGAGTCGGCCAGCGGCCGGCCCCAGGCGAGGTACTGGTCCGTTTCCAACGCGCTCGACGTGCCTGCCGGCAGGGCCGCGACGAGGAGGATCAGCGCCAGGGCTACTTCCCTGGACGATCTTGGGGTCCGGAAAACGGTGGACATCACGACACGTTCTCCAACATGGGGTGGCATCCTACCACCCGGCCGTTCTTCAGAGCCACGAATCCGGTGGTGCTGTAGAATCCCCGCCATGTGCCGTCGACTGCCCGCGGTGACCTTGATGCTGTTCGTCTTCTTGGCGTGCAATGGCCTCCGGGCCCATGCCGCTCAGGAACCCCAACCGCCCAACCTGGGGGAGATCGAGCGTCTCGGGCACGCCGTGGCAACCGGCGGGAATTCCGTCCGGCTCCTGCTCGATCCGGCAAGGGCCTTCGAGGCGCGGCTGGAGCTCATCCACGGCGCCAAGCACCACATCTTCCTCAGCGTGCCCATCTGGCGGCTCGATCGGGCCGGGATGCGGTTCCTTGGGGATATCTGTTCGACCATCCGCCGAAAAAAGGCGGCGGACCCGCGGTTTGCGGTCTTCGTGGAGCTCGACCGGGTAACCTTCCTGCCCTCCCATGACTGGCTTGGCGTCGTCAAGCGCCGGCTGCGTGAGGCCGGAGCCAAGGTGCGTTTCTTCAACCCGGGAACCTGGGTCGCGACACCTATCTACGCAGCTCGCCAGCACGACAAGGTCCTGATTGTCGACGGCGTCCGGGCGATCCTCGGCGGCCGGAACATCGGTGACGAGTATTTCGATCGAAAGGGCTTCTGGACCGACCTCGACGTGATGGTCGAGGGGCCGGCCGTCCAGGAGCTGCAAATGGACTTCCTCAAGACCTGGGTGCTCATGGGGCACTGGAATCTGGCACACAATTCCATCCGGCCCGAGGAAGCGCTTCGTGCCGAGGCCAGGAACCTCTGGCGTACGGGGTATTTCAGGAAGGTCCGGCCGGGTCACAGCCCGCTGGATCGCTACTTTGCCGAGGGCTTCTTCCCGGCCCTCGAGGGCCGTGCCGGGAATGTCCGGGCGCTCGTTCTCTACGACAATCCGCTGGTCTTCGACGAGGCGCCGACCCTGAGGGTCTTGCTGCGGCTGGTGGCCGGCGCCCGCCGGGAGCTCGACCTGGTGACGCCTTACGCCACCTTGCCCCATGAGTTGAGCGGCGCGTTGGGCTCCGCCGCCCGTCGCGGCGTTCGCGTCCGGCTGATCACGAGCTCTGAAACGCACCACAATTACGGTGAAAAGGGTTGGCTGGCCACGCTTGAGGTGCTGGCGAACCTCGCGGCGGAGGGCGTGGCCGTGTACACCTGGGCTCCCGATCCGGCGGGGAGGACGAAAGCGTGTGTCAACAGCCCCGCGGCGAGCACACTGCTCCACGCCAAGTTCGTCCGCATCGACGACGAAATCGCTGTGGTCCACTCCTCCAACTTCAACTACCGGTCCAGCTATTACAACACCGAGGCGGGGATCGTGGTCTTCGATTCCGGGCTGAACCGTCAGCTGAGGGAAATCGTGGACGGCTTCGTCGGCAGGCGGGACCACGATGACGGGTGCACCCTGCGTGCGGCGGCGCGCAGCGACCCGGGCGCGCTGTGGCGGCAGCTCGAGTTTCACCGGAACGAGGTCCGGGATCTGGAGGACTGGAGCTTCATGCAGTGAGGCTCGTCTCTGTCCAGAAACGGCGGCTTGCGGCCTCGGCGTCAGCCTGCGGATTTCCCTGTGCGGCGTACCGGAACACGCCTCCGCACGGAGCCTCGACCTCCTTGATCGTGCAGAAGGACAACTCCTTTCTGCCTCGGGGGAAACGCCGTTCCCATCCAGGCTCCTGGGGAGGAACGAGGGTCCCGGTGGCAGCGGTTTCCCTGGCGGTGCTCGTGACGCTGCTACTGCCAGCATGGGCCGCCGCCGGGACGGGGGTCGCGGGGGACCGGCAGCCGCAGACGGCCGTCGACCGGTGGCATCGGCTCCGCCATTACTATTCGATGGATCCAAACCAGCCGGATGGGGGCGGCGTGCATATTGGGCTCTGCCCCGGAATCGGGCTTCGTGTTGGGAATCCCGGCACCGTGTTCGGTGTGGCCGACATCTACATCTCGGTGAGCCGGCGCCGGTCGTTTTCGCTGTTCGCAGGGGCCGGTGTCGAGGGCGCGAACCGGGTGAGGTCGGCGGTTTTCACCCTGGGCTGGGGAGGGGTGCGCCGGATTCACGTGGCACGCCGTCAGACGGGCTTCTTCGGAGCGTTTCTGCGGTACCGGGATTTCGTGGGACGGACCGGCACAACACGGCGGGACGCCGTCTCCGTGGGGACGGAGGTGGGCGCCGGCCACATGGGCTTTACCTTCGAGCTGGGAGCCTCGCGGCGTGAGAACGGTGATTGGAACGCCCTGGTCTACGTGGGCTTCAAGGTGATCTGGGCCGTGCCTCTCGGATGGTAGGAACGGCCCGGAGATGCCGCTGCCGGCGAACCGGGACCGGGCGCACATGGCGCCCGGTCCCGGGCTGAATCAGAATGCAAGCTCTGCCGAGGATTCCCAGAGCCCATGGATGTTGCACATGGACAGGGCGGTGAAGGTGCCCGGCTGGTCCACCTGGACGGAGAAGGTAACGGCCGGGTGGGTGTAGACGGGTCCCTGGTTGGGCCCTTTGGCCGATTCCCCGTGGGCGCGGAAGTCGAAATGGCCGACATGGAAGGGGAAGCCGCCCGATGCCGGCCGGAAGAAAAGGTCGATCCAGGCGATGAAATGTTCCGTCGTGTTGGGATGCGGGATCTCCTTGCCGACACTGACCGTCACCTGAAACGGTGTGCCGGGCTCCATCGTTGCCGGGAGCTCGATCACAGGAACATGTTTTTCTCCCTTGAAATCTCCGGACCGGACGAGATTGCCAAACGCCATGTTGTTCTCCCTTGTTTCTGATGTTGCTCAATACTGCGAGGGGGCCGTTCCCCCGTTTCGGCGCCGCCGAACCGCATAACACGCAATGCACCGCGAAATCTTCCCGGCTTGTATCCCTTGGAAGCACCATGTATATTGTCTTCATGAGGCGGCCCCTCGTTCGCGTTGCTCTCGCGCTCCTTGCTGCGGGGCTTCTGGCATCGGCTGCCGTGGCGGGTGAACGGTTCGTTCCGGTGGTGGCTCAGAGCCAGGGATCGCAGGGGAGTTTCTGGAACACGGAGCTCTGGATCTCCAATCCCACATCGAGGCGCGGTTCGTACGGGCTCGTTTTCCTTCCGGCGGGTCATGACAACAGCCTGTTGCTTTCGGTCGAGCCGGAGACCCACGACATCGCGGCGGGTGCGACCGTTCACCTCAACAATGTGGTACCTCCGGACAGCATCGGGGCGCTGCGGATCGTGACCAGCCCAGGGCTCGTGGTTCGCTGCCGGGTCTTCAACACGCGGGGCCGTGGCTCCGCCGGGCAGCTGGTGCCGGCGCTGGGCGTGGACCAGATGGTTCAACCGGGAGACACCGGCGTCCTCGTGCCACTGTTGCGCGGGGGCCAGTTCCGAAGCAATCTCGGCGTTTTCAACCCCTCGGCCAGCGCGGTTGCGGTGCGGGTCGAGGTTCGTGACCAGTCGGGCGCCACGGTCGGCGAGACATCCTACAACGTCGAGGCCGGCTCCCAGCTGCAACTCAACGATGTCCTGCTCGGGTTCCGCGTCACCCGTTGCGAGGGGTGCCAGGCCCTGGTCACCGCTGCCGGTCCCGTGGCGGCCTATGCGACGGTGATCGACAACCGCTCGGGCGCCGCGACCTTCATTCTCCCGGCCATTCGGTAGTCCCAACCTCCCCACCATGTCGGTAACGCCAGCCGCCGTCGCGGGAAGCTCCCGTTCAACCTGCCCTTGATCCGCGCAGCGGGGAGCCGGCCCGGCCGCAGGGGGTGGTGGGCAAGAGCGCCGGCTTACGCCCACCCTCCGGCCAGGGAACGCGACGACCTGAGGTTGAACGCGGGGCATCACGCTCGGGGGTGTGCGTCGACAGGGAGTCTGGTGGTGCCGGAGGAGGGAGGTGCCCGTGAGCTGGGCGGAGGAGAGTGGGAGTTGCCGGGAGGGGAGGGGAGGTTGGGGGCCGGCTTACGCCCACCCTCCGGCCAGGGAACGCGACGACCTGAGATTGAACGCGGGGCATCACGCTCGGGGGTGTGCGTCGACAGGGAGTCTGGTGGTGCCGGAGGAGGGAGTCGAACCCTCACGGCCTTGGGGCCAAGGGATTTTAAGTCCCGTGCGTCTACCATTCCGCCACTCCGGCAGCCCGTGCCTGGACCATGGTACCGAAAACGGGAGGGGAGTGTCCGGATCGGGGTACCGGCCGGGGCCGGGCTATCCGGGGCCGGGCTATACTGAGCCCATGACGGAGACGGCTTCTGGCACGGCGGAGTGCCCGGACTGCGGGGGAACGGGTTGGGTCCTGGAGGAAAAGGACGGCGTGGAAGCCGTCCGCCATTGCCGCTGCTTCGAGGAGCGCCACCGTCGCCTGCTCCTTGAGACGGCGCAGATTCCCGAAAGGTATGCGCACTGCGAGATGGAGAACTTCGAGCTGTGGGACCGGGACAATCCGACCCTCGGCCGCGCGCTTCGCATCGTGCAGGAGTTCGTGGACCTGTACCCCGCAACGGGGAAGGGCCTGCTGCTCATGGGTCCCGTGGGCACCGGCAAGACACACCTGGCGGCGGCCGCGCTGCGGTCGCTGATCGTCCAGAAGGGTGCTCGGGGCCGCTTCGTCGATTTTACATCCCTGGTCCTGGATATTCAGATGACCTTCGACGGGCCCGGCACGGCCCGGGAGATCCTGGCGCCTCTCCTGGCCGCCGACGTGCTGGTCCTCGACGAGTTGGGCGCCGGCAAGGCGACGCCCTGGGTGATGGACCTGCTGTACTACCTGGTCAATTCACGGTACGTGCAGGAGAAGGTCACCATCTTCACCACCAACTTCCTGGACACACCCAAGGGGAGCCAGGAAGCGCTGGCCGACCGGGTGTCCGCCAGGATCCGATCGAGACTGTACGAGATGTGCCGGCGGGTCGAGCTTCGGGGAGAGGACTACCGGCGCAACCGGCTGGCCCACCGTGAGGAGCGGCACCGTCCTTGAAGCGGCTCGCGGTCCTCGTTCTGGCCGTGGTGACCGGGGCCTGCGCATCGTCCCGGCAGCCGGTGGCGGTCCCGTCTCCGACCCCAAAAGCACGGGAGATCCCGGTGATTACCCCCTCGCCGGCTTCGCCGCGGACGCCGACGCCCACGCCGACACCTCCGCCCGCTCCGGCGCCCGTGCCCATGCCGGCGTCGGATACCGCGCCGCCACTGGTGCGGATTCTCCTCGAGCGCAGCAAGGCGGCCGTCGGGTTTCCCCAGCCGGGCCGTCCGTACCGGGTTCTCTGGGATGGTGGAAGCCACTGGATGTGGGGCCCTCTTCAGGCGGCGCCGGAGGCCGGGGAAACCTGGCAGATCGGTGCCTGGGGCGATCCGGCGACGGCGGAGGCAGCAGCCTCCCGAGCGGCCGCCGGTCTCGGAGGGGCCGCACGCGTCGTTCAGGTCCGCGGTGACGACGGTCTGACGCGGGTGCGGATCCACTGGCCGGGTGCCTCGAAGGCAGAGATCCGCACCAGGCTGACCGCTCTGGGCTTCGGTGATGCCGTTCCGGTGGCCGAAGACGCGCGGGTCCGGCTCAGCGGCTCGGCCGGCGTGCCCGTGGTGGGACGGGAGATCCGCGTGGTGCCGTGGGGCGAGTATCCGACGGCCTGCGGAGGTGGGCGGTACCGGGGCCGCTTCGTCCTGCGTGCGTCGGGCGGGACCGTGCTCGTGATCAACGAGCTCAACCTGGAGGCCTATCTGCGGGGTGTGGTGCCGGCCGAGATGGGGCCGCTGGCCTTCCCCCAACTGGCGGCCCTCGAGGCGCAGGCCGTGGCGGCCAGGACCTACGCCGTCGCGCATCTGGGAGAGCATGACGACGAGGGCTACGACCTGTGCGATACGCCGGCATGCCAGGTGTACCGCGGTGTGGCCGTGGAGCACAAGCTGACCGATCGGGCCGTGCGGGAGACCGCGGGGATCATCGCGGTTTACAAGGGACGGCCGATCGACGCCATGTACACCTCGACATGCGGCGGCCGTACGGAGGATGCCGCGGCGTTGTTCCCGGACCGTGCGCAGCCGTACCTTCGCGGTGTCGCCTGCGCCTGGGATCGGCCCATGCGGATCAAGGGAAGTGGAACACCGTCCGGATGGATGGGACTGGAGGCCTTCTTCGCCGGGATGACCGGTACCGTGCTGGGACTCGAAGAGCCGGTGCCCTTGAGCGTGCTCATGGCGCGCCTGGCGTCGCGCTGCAACGGAAGGGTCATCGAGACACCAGGGGGCGCCGGAAGCGAGGCCGTGGCGCGGGCGCTCCTTGCGGCCGGAGGCCTGGAGGATGCCGCCACGGCCCTGGCACGTGGGGACAGCGCCCTCGGGGGTCTTCTCGAGCTCGGGGATCTCTTCGGTATCCGGATTCCGGAGCCTCCGCCCGTTGTGGACAGGCGTTGGGTCGAAGCGGCGGCGCTGGCGGTGTTGCGCCTTCAGGGGAAGGTCGTTCGGGAGACCGGTGAGGCGGTGCCCCGGCCGGATGGTGTCGGTATCTTCCCCAGGAGAGCGCCCCATTCTGAACCCCTGGGGAGTGACCCTCCCCTGTACGAGCGATGGGAGGGGCAGTGGCGGCGGGTGAGGTCCGCGGAGGTGCTCCCCGGCACGAGGCTTGAGCGGTACCGGGCGGGGAGAGACATGGTGGCGCTGGTGGTGGATCGCTCGGGTGGCGGCGGGGATGCGGACCGCCGCTCGGCGTGGCGCAGCTGGGTTCGGGAGCTCAGCTGGAACGAGCTCGGGCGTCGTCTCGGCATGCCGGGGCTGGCGGAGATCCGGGTCACCCGGAGATCGGCCAGTGGACGGGTCGTCGGGCTCGTGGCGATCGATGCCTCGGGCCGCCGGAAGGAGTGGAGCGGGTTCGCCGTCCGGCGGGCGCTGGGCCTTCCCGAGACGCTCTTCGCCATGCACCGGGTTACCGGGACCGATGGCGAGCAGCGGGTCCGCTTCATGGGCCGTGGATGGGGTCATGGCGTCGGTCTCTGCCAGAACGGGGCCTATGGCCTCGCGCGGGCCGGTATGACCTACGACGCCATCTTGCGCCACTACTACACCGGGATCGGGCTTGTTCGATGGGATGGAGAACGGCCGGCCGACTGAGGGGCGGGGCGATGGCAGGGCAGGTCCGCTGGACGGCCGGCCCGTCCCAGGGTGGGCTGGTTCCCCTCCAGAAACGGCGCTTTCTTGCAATCTTGGCGTCGGTCTGCGGATTTCCTTGTGCGGCGCTCCAGAGTACGGCTCTGCATAAATCCTTTCCGTTCCTGATATTGCGGAGATCTCGCTCGTTTCTGCCCCGGAAACCACGCCGTTCCAATCCGCGTTTCTGGATGGGAACCAGCTACAATCTCTGGCATTGATGGGCGGCGCGGCCGCAGAAGGGGGACGAAAGCGTGGATTTCGATCTCAACGAGGAGCAGCTGGCGATTCGTGACATGGTGCGGGAGCTCGCCCGCAAGGAAATCGCGCCGCACGGCCGGAAGTGGGACGAGGCGGAGACCTTTCCAAAGGAGATCTTCGCCAAGCTTGGCGAGCTCGGAATGCTGGGAATCCTGATCCCGGAGGAGTACGGTGGTGCCGGGCTGGGGTACGTGGAGTACGTGGCCATTCTGGAGGAGATCGGTGCGGCGGATGGTGGGGTCGGTCTCGGCGTGGCGGCTCACAACAGCCTGTGCACGAACCACATCTTCACCTTCGGGTCGGAGGAACAGCGCAAGACCTACCTGCCGAGGCTGGCCACGGGCCAGTGGATGGGGGCGTGGGGCCTGACGGAGCCCCAGGCGGGTTCCGACGCCGGCGGCACGCGGACCACCGCCAGGCGGGATGGGGACCTGTGGGTGCTCAACGGCCAGAAGACGTTCATCACGCACGCGTCCGTGGGCAAGGTCGCCGTCGTCATGGCGCGCTCCCAGCCGGAGAAAGAGAAACACCACGGTATCTCGGCGTTCATCGTTCCGCTGGACACGGAGGGAGTCGAGGCCGGCAAGAAGGAGGCCAAGCTGGGCATGCGGTCCTCCGACACGGCCACGCTCATCCTGGAGGACTGCCGAATCCCGGCCGATCACCTGCTCGGCGAGGAGGGCGATGGCTTCATCCAGGCCATGAAAATCCTTGATGGGGGACGGATCTCCATTGCGGCGCTCGCGTTGGGAATCGCACGGGGGGCGCTGGATCAGGCCCTGGCCTACGCTCCGGTACGCGAGCAGTTCGGGAAGCCGTTGTCGGCCTACCAGATGATCCGCGCCAAGCTGGCGGACATGGGCACCATGGTGGAGGCGGCACGCCTTCTGACCTACAAGGCTGCCTTTCTCAAGGACCGTGGGCAGACCGTAACGCGGGAGTCCTCCATGGCCAAGGTTTACGCCTCCGAGATCGCCGTCAAGGTGGCCGAGGAAGCCATCCAGATCCTCGGCGGTTACGGCTACACCCGGGACTATCCCGTCGAGCGCGCCTGGCGGGATGCCAAGCTCTGTACCATCGGCGAGGGGACCAGCGAGGTGCAGCGCCTGGTCATCGCCCGGGAGCTGTTGCGGGGTGCGCAGGGCACGGTGTGAGAGTGGTGGATCTCGCCGATGGCGTGCGCCGCGCCGATCCGAGGATCCTGGCCAGGGCGCTTTCAGTCATCGAGAGGGGAGGGGAGCCGGCCCGCGATCTCCTGGCGGCCCTCCGGACGGACGGCGGCGCTCCCCACGTCATTGGCATCACGGGACCGCCGGGCGCCGGGAAAAGCTCGCTGGTGGAGGCCCTGGGACTCCTCCTGAACCGTTCCAAGGGGCCGGTTGCCGTCCTGGCGGTCGATCCTTCCAGCCCGTTCAGCGGGGGCGCCATCCTCGGCGACCGTGTGCGAATGGTCCGGCTGGCCGCTGCGCCGGGGTGTTTCGTGCGCTCCATGGCGACGCGAGGCGCCCTGGGGGGGTTGGCGGCCGCGGCCGCCGATGCCGTCGATGTTTTCGCCGCCGCGGGTTTCCCGGTGGTCCTCGTGGAAACCGTCGGTGTCGGCCAGGACGAAGTCGACGTCATGCACGTGGCGGACACCGTGATCCTGACCTTGCCTCCGGGGCTTGGGGATGATGTTCAGGCGGCCAAGGCCGGCATCATGGAGATCGCCCATCTCTTCGCGGTCAGCAAGGCCGACCTCCCGGGCGCCGACCAGGCGGTGGCCCACCTGAGAGCCATGGTGGAGCTGGCTCCGCCTGGCCCCTGGAGGCCTCCGATCGTGCAGGTCTCCGTCGTGGCCGGGGAGGGCCTCGAGGAGCTTGCGGAGGCGGTCGCCGAGCACGCCCGTTTTCTCGAGACCGAGGAACGACGCCGGGGAGGGCGGCTCGACCGTGCGGAGCACCGGATCCGGCGGGCGGTGCAGGATCTGGCGTGGCGGCGCCTCAGCGCCGAGCACGCCGGGCGGCTCGAGGCAGCGATCAAGGCGGTCGGCCAGGGGCGGAAGGACCCCTATACGGCTGCGGAAGAGCTGCTGCGTCAGCTCGAATCCTGAGGGCCTCCCAAACCGGCCTGCCGCTGGGGGCGTTGACGAAGACGGCGCCGCTGCAAGCGGCGCCGTGGATCATTGCCGATGTTCGGAGGAGCCCTACAGCAGGGCGTCCAGCTTGGACTGGATGGTCCGGCGGTCGGCGGCGCCGACGATGCGGTCGACCATCTCACCGTCCTTGAAGAACAGCATGGTGGGGATGGCCTGGATACCGAACTTGACGGCGGTGTCGCGGTTCGAATCCACATCGAGCTTGCCGATAACAGCCTTGCCATCGTACTCCTCGGAGAGCTCCTCGAGGATGGGCGCAACGATACGGCAGGGACCGCACCAGACGGCCCAGAAATCGACAATCGCTGGCTTGTCCGAGCTCAAGATCGTGGTTTCGAAATTCGTATCGGTGACTTCCACTGTCTTACCAGCCATCTCTGCATCCCTCCCGAGTTTGATGACCGTGGGCTCGTTCCCGCGGCCGGCATATCCTACTACACCCCGAAGAAACCTGGGGGCTGAATGAAACATTCCATCGCCCTGTTTCCGGAGGCGGTGCCGGGATACCATGGGGCGGGAGGCCCACATGGCGATACACCCCCCGTACCTGAATTTCCTCGGGATCGATCCGCCGTCCGACCCCCGGGAAGCTCGCTGCCGGGTCTTGCCCGTTCCCTACGACCTGACCACCTCCTACCAGGCCGGGACGCGGCGCGGACCCCTGGCGATCCTCGAAGCGTCCAACCATCTGGAGTGGTACGACGAGGAGCTCGAGACGGAGGCGGCGTCGGTGGGCGTGGCGACCCTGGCGCCCGTGGAGCCGGACACCTCCGGCCCCCAAGCGATGATGGACCGCATCCGAGGCGAGGCGTCCCGGTGGATCGAGGGGGAACGCCTGCTGGTGACCCTCGGCGGGGAGCACAGCATCACGGCGCCACTGGTGGCGGCACACCTGGAACGCTGGCCGGACCTGACGGTCCTCCAGGTCGATGCCCATGCCGACCTCCGGAACCGGTTCGAAGGCAGTCCCCACAACCACGCCTGTGTGATGCGGCGCGTCCGGGACATGGGGGCCCGGGTGATCCAGGTGGGGGTTCGCTCGCTGACCCGGGAGGAACGCCAGCTGATCGCGGGCGACGACGAGATCATCACCTTCTTCGCCCACGAGATCGCGGACCGGCCGGCGGCGGCCTGGGCGGTGGAAGCGGCGGCAGACCTGGGCCGCCACGTGTACCTCACTATCGACCTCGACGGTCTTGATCCCTCGATCATGCCAAGTACCGGCACCCCGGAACCGGGCGGTCTGCTCTGGCGGGAGTTGACGACGCTCCTGGAAATGACCGCCCGGAAGGCGACCATCGTCGGCGCCGACCTCGTCGAGCTGATGCCCATTCCAGGGCTCGTCGCGCCGGATTTCCTGGCGGCCAAGCTTGCCTACCGCATCATCGGTCTGGCGGCGCGCCAGCGCCGCTGGCTGGCGTGACGGGTTGTGAGAACGCTTCGCCGGCCATCACGAGGAGCGACCCCACGGGCAATCTGACAGAGGGGGTGTCGTTCCGGCCGGATCGAGGGGGTCCGCGCCGTTCCCTGTCATCCCGACCAATCCACCTCCCCTGTCATCCCGACCGAGGGAGCAAAGCGAGCGAGTGGAGGGACCTCCCCCGGAATGCAGCCCGTTTTGCAGAACGTGGCCGGTGGTTCCATGAGATCCCTCCGCTCCGCGGCAC
>JAADFK010000129.1 GCA_013152925.1 Acidobacteriota bacterium
GATTCACCGTCACCGTCTGCCGTATTGGCGACGGGTTGCTCTGGTCCCGCACCAGGTAGCTGATCTGCACCTGGGCCGCCTGCGTCCCCGGGTTGTGGATCCACACCGTCGCGTACCAGTGCGACCCGTGCGCCCCCTGCACCCTCGCCAGCGACGGCACGTAGAGGTCCGTCCCCGGGATCCCGGCACCGGCCAGCAGCGCCATGCCCATGACAACCGTAAGAACGATCAATCCACGATGCCAGAATTTCATGGCTTCCTCCTTGTGAGAGATTTCGAGATATTCCATGTATCGCCTCTAAATGACGCCGCCGCAAGGGTCCACGACCCGACATCCCACGCCAGTAGCCGACATCTCACGCCACGGAGACAACTCGTTCGCTGATACAATGGAAGCGGAGGACTTGGTGGATCGGAATCGCCTCGATGGATGGAAGGCGATCGCCTCCCATCTCAATCGATCGGAACGCCAGTGCCAGCGACTGGTGGCGATGAGCGGCATGCCCGTCCACAGGGTTCCCGGCACACGAGCGGTCTTCGCCTTCGTGGAGGAGCTCGACAGGTGGCTTCTTGGCGAGACCGACGAGACAAGCGAGACCGACCATCCTGGGGATGTGAAGATCAGCCGCTCCGGCCATCATGTCACGCTGCCCGTGGAGTTGGTGGCCATCCGTCCTGGCGAGGAGCACCGGGAAGCCGGCCCGTCGGAGCCGGCCCCTGCGGAGGAGCCCCCGCAGAATCGGCGAAAGCTGCTCCCGATCCTCGCACTCGTCCTCCTGACGCTCGTCCTGCTCGCCCTTGGCATTCACCACCGGCACGTCACGGGCTGGCGCAACGTGGGCACTCCCCTGACCGGGTCGTGGACCTTCAAGGGCTCGGGCGTCGTGGGCCGGAGCGAAAGTGTTGCACGTTACGACACCGGCCATCTGGCCGCACCGGGAACGACAACCGCCATCACCCTCTCCAGCTGCGGCACCCGCTGGTCCGGCGGTCTCGAGATTTTCCAGGATGACCTGCACTGGACTTTCGTCGCCCTCTCGCCACGTGAGCATGAGATCGTCGTGCAGCGTTTCCCAGCGGGGACCGTGAAGACGTTCTTCACGGGTCAGGCCGTCGAGCCCGCACGGCCCGTCGAGCTCCGCGTGGCCGTCGGAGATTCCATCCTCCAGGTGGGCTGCACCGGCAGGAACCTCTACAAGCTGGCCATGGACCCCTGGGACGTCAGCCGCGGGCGTCTCATCCTCCGGGTCGGCTCGCCGGGTGACGAGCTCCATGAGCCAAGCGGTGGCACCTGTTCCTTCAGGGATCTCAAGGTCACGAATGCACCGGACGTCGTCCCGCCGTCCACCGTCCACGACGTTCCTCCCGTCCAACGGCCTGCGGCCTCCTACGTGCTGGCGGCCGACAATATCGACGATCAGCTGGACGTGCTGATCGATGGACGGCGCCTTGCCAGCGCCGGATACCGCGAGGAGATCGGTCCGCTCGACATCGGCCCCTTCCTCACACGGGGCCAGCACACCATCACGGCACTTCTCTTCAACCGGAAGTGGACGGCCGCCTACGGGATCCGCCTCATGAAGAACGGTGCGGAGCTGTGGAACGAGCGCTGTGGTGACGTCAGGAAGATCCACTCCGGGTGCCAGGAGATCGGAGACCGCCTGGGCATGGTCAAGCGGTTGAGCTTCACCTTCGAAGCGCGGTGAAGCTCCTCGCGCGGCGCTGTGCGAACAGCCTCACGGACCGGCCCTGGTGAGGCGCCCTTCGCTCAGACACGGGTCTCCGGGCTTCCCACGAGGTTTTCGGCCTCCAAAACCCTGTTCCGCCTTGTCTCCCGGGTTTGACGCCGGGAGCCGATTCTGCGACGATTTCAGCATGGATACTGATCATGGAGTGGCACTTCCTCTGGCCGATGCGAGGTTTTACGAGATCTTCATGCCCTACGAGATCCGGCTGGCCCAACGCCGGGCCATGACATGGGGCTCCACCCCAGACGATCAGCTGCCACCGTTCTTCACCGGCCTCTACCTCGTCCAGCCGGTTTACGCCGGCGCCACCGAGTTTCCCAGGGCCGAGGACGGCGGCACCGAGCTCCGGCGGCATGTGGAAACCCTCGTGCGGCAGGGACTGCGCGATTCCGATGTCCTGGGTTATCTTGGTGAGAACGAGCTCCTGGCCGTTGTCCGGGATCTGGATCCCCATCAGTCGTACGTGGTGGCCCAGCGTCTCCTCAGTGCCTGCAACCGCTCCGATCTCCTCCGCGCCGCCGGCATCGGCATGCGTGTTGGATACGTGGTCTATCCCCTGACCAGCCAGCCAAACTACCCTCCGGCCCAGTGGATCCAGCTTGTGCGGCTGGCGGCCGTCGTGGGAGGGCGATCACCGGACAGCACTGGCGGCACGGGGTTCGGCCTGATGCGGGGTCCGGCCGCTGCCACAACCAACCTCCCGGAATCCGACCTGGTCGATCTCGCCTTCGAGGACCTTGATTCCCTGGTCGGGGCGGGACTCCTGACCCTCCAGCGCCTCCATCTTTTCGGCAACTTCTGACCGAGTTTCCTTTCGCCGACACATCGTGGCGAGCAGTGCATAACGCGGGCAGGGCATGGGCGCCCTTCTCTCTCTTCCTTCCCCCCGTATTCCGCTACTTTCCCGGAACGGTGTAGGCGATGGCACCGTAGCCAACCCAGTGATGGAAGTTTGAAGGCGCCGTGTAGCCCAGCCCGGCCTGACGGGTTGCCTCGGAGACCTCCAGCTCGGCCTCCGAGACACTGGTGCCGTACCGCAGGAGGGTCCCCGATGGCGCCGTCCCGCCCAGCTCCACGGCCGTCCGGCGGAGGAGCTCGAGGCCAAAGGGAACCGAGAACCGGCCGCACCACGGGATCAGATAGTGACGAACGTCCTTCTCGTCCGTCAGCCGGTGGAGGAGCGAGCGGAGGCGCGACGCCTCGAGAGGACCCTCCAGGTAATCGCGGATGAGCGCTCGATCGCGATCCACCGCCCGCCGGAAGCCCGCCCCGTCAGTCCCGAAGGGGTCGTGATGGAAGTCCGGACCGTAGTGGACGAGATCCGTGGAGATGACGAGGGCCACGTCCCTCCCCAGCTTCCATCCGTGGCGCCGCATCACGCCGGCCAGTGCTCCGGACAGGTCCCCTGCCAGCTTCTCCATGCGGTCCCACCCCATGTAGGGCACCAGGATCGGGACGATCCTGACGTTGCGTCTGTGGTGCTGCAGGAATGGAACGATGGCCTCCAGGGAGTGCTCACGGCAGTGCATGGCGTCGTTGACAACGGCATCTCCGGCCGGCATGGCGGCCAGCAGCTCCTGCCGCATGGGATCGACCATCACCGGTCCCCACGGCCCGTGCCAGGCTGTGAAGCGATCGAAGACCAGCACGTCGGACAGGCCCCAGAGCTTTGCCTGGTGAAACACTCCGATCATCACCACCCGGGGAGCATCGACCAGCTCGGTCGCATGGACGTACACCCGACCGGCGTAGAGATGATCGTCGTGGGGGCAGACGACGCCGGCGACCCGCCGGCCGGCCAGATGTTCGCGATCGGCCTCCAGGGCCCGCTTCTCATCGGCCAGGGCGCGCCCCACCACATCGTCCGCCTGCGAGGCTGTCACCACGAAGCCAACGGCGTCCATCTGCCCACGGACCAGATCCCCCTCCGATCGCAATCCCATCTGAGCCTCCACCTGGGCCCGGGTCGGCCCGGGCTTCGTCTGGGCGGCCCAGAGTCCCAGAGGAACCAACGTCGAAACGAGGAGCAAGATGGCAATCTTCATGACGACCTCCCGCCCGATTCTACGCCCCCGCATCCCAGATAGCCCCTCCCACGTTTTCACCCGGTAAGAAAGTCACGGAGATTCCCGCTTCATGTGAGATGTGTCACACTCGACCGATATACTCTACTATACACTAATATCAATAAGGAATCTGTTATGTTTTGCTACATGTATCGCAACCAAGACGCCGCATGGTTCACAGTGAACGTCGAATCAACTCGAAGACAGGGAAAAGGTGGAGTTACCCCGCTTTTGTGGACAGGTTAGCAGTTGGGGGGACGAGACGGAAGGTGGGCCTCCTTTCGAAGTTGACGGGTGATTGGTATCCGAGGGCGGAATGCAAGCGATGAGGGTTGTACCAGCCTTCGATGAACGTGAAGATTGCGTTTCTGGCC
>JAADFK010000130.1 GCA_013152925.1 Acidobacteriota bacterium
TTCCACTTGCGTTTTTCGCATTTTCGTGGAGAATGAATGAGTGTTCATTCATCGTCCTCCGCCCCGGCCGCTCGCGACTCCGTTCGTGTCCGTCCGGGCGATCGTAAATCTCAATAGTACGGGAGGTTGATCCATGCGCAAGGATATTCGCAGGGTCGCGGTACTTGGGGCCGGCGTCATGGGCTCCGGAATCGCCGCCCACCTGGCCAACGCCGGGGTCCCCGTGTTGCTGCTGGACATCGTGCCCCCGAAGCTCAGCGAGGAAGACCAGAAGGCCGGCCTGAAGCCGGACGACCCGAGATTCCGCAACAAGCTGGCGCTCAAGGGGCTCGAGGGGATCAAGAAGACCAAGCCCGCGCCCATCTACTCCAAGAGGTTTCTGCCCCTGATCGAGGTGGGGAACTTCGAGGACGACTGGGACAAGCTCGCCGAATGCGACTGGATCGTCGAGGTCGTGGTTGAGCGGATGGACATCAAGCAGAAGGTGTTCGCCCGCGTGGAGGAGGTTCGGCGGCCCGGCACCATCGTCTCCTCCAACACCTCGGGGCTTTCCATCAAGGGCATGACCGAGGGCCGCTCCGACGACTTCAAGCAACACTTCCTCGTCACCCACTTCTTCAACCCGGTCCGGTACATGCGGCTCCTCGAGCTCGTGGCCGGCGAGGAGACCCTGCCCGAGGTCATGGAGCTCATGGCCCATTTCGGCGCCTTCCGGCTGGGCAAGGGAATCGTCTACGCCAAGGACACCCCGAACTTCGTCGGCAACCGGATCGGCGTCTACGGCATCATGGCGACCATCCGGGCCATGATGGAGATGGACTACCAGGTGGACGAGGTGGACGCGGTCTCCGGCCCTGCCATGGGGCGCCCCAAGAGCGCCGCCTTCGGCACCGTGGACCTCGTCGGGCTCGACGTGCTGGCCCACACGGTCAACACCCTGTGGGAGGGCTGCCCCGACGACGAGGAGCACGAGCTTTTCAAGGTCCCCGAATTCATCCAGAAGATGATCGGGAACGGCCAGCTGGGCCGCAAGGCCAAGGCCGGCTTCTTCAAGCGCGAGAAGGACGCCAAGGGCAAGAAGATCACCATGGTCTTCGACTGGAAGACCGGAGAGTACCGCCCCAAGCAGCGGCCGGACTTCCCGTCCATCAAGAAGGCCAAGGGCATCGCCGACGTCCGTGAACGGATCAAGGCGGTGGTCTTCGCCGACGACCGCGGCGGCCAGCTCGCCTGGCGGGTCACCCGCGACACGCTGGCCTACGCCTCCCGCCGCTTCGGCGAGATCGCCGACTCCATCGTCGACATGGACAACGCCCTCAAGTGGGGCTTCAACTGGGAGCTGGGCCCCTTCGAGACCTGGGATGCCCTCGGGGTCAAGGAGGTCGTCGGCCGAATGAAGGCCGAGGGCGTGGAGCCCGCCGCGTGGGTCGAGGAGATGCTGGCCGCCGGCAACGAGACCTTCTACCGTGAGAGTGCGGAGGGCCGCGAGTGCTACGATCCCCCCTCCAAGTCGTACAAGAAGGAGCCGCGGCCCGATACCTTCCTGCTGCTCTCCGACATCAAGAAAGACACGAAGGCGGTCGTCTTCGAAAACAAGAACGCCTCCGTGGTCGACCTCGGGGACGGCGTGCTCTGCGTCGAGTTTCACTCGACCCTGCAGCCCAAGCTTCACCCCATCGACGAGCACATCATCGAGGCCATTCACAAGGGTGTGGAGATCGCCGAGCAGGACCACCGCGGCCTGGTGATCCACCACCAGGGGGAGAACTTCTCCGCGGGGGCCAACCTGCTGATGATCCTGGAGGCCGCCACAACCCACCAGTGGGCCATGATCGAGGAGATGGTGCGGGCTTTCCAGGACACGACCATTGGTCTGCGCCACGCACATGTCCCGGTCATCGCAGCCCCCTTCGGCTTCACCTTCGGCGGCGGCTGCGAGATCTCCATGGGCGCCGACCGCGTCTGCGCCGCGGCCGAAACGTACATGGGCCTCGTGGAGGTGGGCGTCGGGCTGATCCCCGCCGGCGGCGGCTGCCTCTACATGGTGGAGCGCGCCCTGGCCGGCCTGGACAAGCCCGTGCTCTCCAACCTGCCCTTCCTCCAGAAAGCCTTCGAGAACATCGCCATGGCCAAGGTGGCCACCTCCGGCGAGGAGGCCCGCGACCTCGGCTACCTCCGCGCCTGGGACCACGTGGAGATCAACCGCGACCGGCAGCTGTGGACCGCCAAGCGGATGGCCCTCGCCCTGGCCGACCAGGGCTACCGTCCGCCCATGCCCATGAAGCTCAACCTGCCCGGCAAGGAGGGTGTGGCCACCATCAAGACCATGCTCCTCAACATGAAGATCACCCACTGGATCTCATCCCACGACGAGAAGATCGCCACCCATCTGGCCAACATCCTCTGCGGCGGCGACACCACCATCAACGACCCGGTGGACGAGCAGACCATCCTCGATCTGGAACGCGAGGCCTTCCTCTCCCTCTGCGGGGAGCCCAAGACCCAGGACCGGATCAAGTACATGCTCGCCAACAACCGGCCGCTCAGGAACTAGGAAAGGAGCGACACGATGCGAGAAGCCGTCATCGTCTCCGTCGCCCGCACGCCCGTCGGCAAGGCCAAGAAGGGCAGCCTCCGGGACACCCGTCCGGAAGAGTTTGCCGCCGAGGTCCTCAAGGCGCTCATCGAGCGCACGCCCGGCCTCGAGCCGGCCATGGTGGAGGACATCATCTTCGGCTGCGCCATGCCGGAGGGCGAGCAGGGCATGAACGTGGCCCGCATGATTGCCTTCCTGGCAGGGTTCCCCACCTCGGTACCGGCCATGACCGTCAACCGGTTCTGCTCCTCCGGGTCGCAGACCATCGCCCTCGCTGCGGACACCATCAAGGCGGGCAACGCCGACATCATCATCGCCGGCGGCGTCGAGTCCATGTCCATGGTGGCCATGGGTGGCAACAAGCTGATCGCCGATCCACCCCTGGTGGACGTCATGCCGACGGCCTACACGGCCATGGGGACGACCGCGGAGATCGTCGCGCGCCGCTACAACATCACCCGCGAGGACCAGGACGAGTTCGCCTACCTCTCCAACATGCGGGCCGCCAAGGCCATCGCCGAGGGCAAGTTCGCCGACGAAATCGTTCCTCTCAAGGTTCGGAAACGGGAGAACGGCGCCTGGAAGGAGCTCCTCTTCGACACCGACGAGGGGCCGCGTCCCGAGACCACCATCGAAGGGCTGGCCAAGCTGCGCCCCGTCTTCGATCCGCGCGGCACCGTGACCGCCGGCAACGCCTCGCAGACCAGCGACGGCGCCGGCGCCGTGGTGGTCATGTCCGAGGAGAAGGCGAAGGAGATGGGCCTCCAGCCCATCGCCTATGTCCGCCAGTGGGCCGTGGCCGGTGTCGACCCCGACGAGATGGGCATCGGCCCCTCGGTGGCCGTTCCCCTGCTTCTCCAAAAGACCGGCCTGAGCCTGGACGACATCGACCTCGTCGAGATCAACGAGGCCTTCGCCAGCCAGTCCGTCTACTGCGTGCGCAAGCTGGGGCTCGATCCGGAAAAGACCAATGTCAACGGCGGCGCCATCGCCACGGGCCACCCCCTGGGAGCCACCGGCGCCATCCTGAGCATCAAGATCCTCGGCGAGCTTCGGCGCCGCAACGCCAGGCGCGGCATCGTCACCATGTGCATCGGCGGCGGCATGGGCTTCGCCTACCTGCTCGAGATGGCCTAGACGCCAAAACGGTCAACCTCGAAGATCCGTCAGGATCTCGACCTTCTTCAACCCCCGGGCTCGCCCGGGGGCTTTTTCATCCCCCAAGGCAATGCCCGCGAAGCGGGCGAGCTCCCATGGCGCCCAGGAGCAAACGTCAAGAACACCCCAAGGAGAAGGTTCCGTCCGACGGCACGTGCCAGTCTTCGCGTTTTCCACCCCATCGGAAAGCTTCACCCACCGGGGGAAACGCGAAGGCTGGCACTGCGCGGGAAGCGCACCTGCAGCAGCCGCCGGCCATCGAGGGAGGCGTCCCGCCCGCACTCCGGCGGGGCCCCTTCGCGCTCCGCCAACCTATGCCGTCCCTCCCCGCCGGAGGAGGACCTGGACGCCGGAGCCAAGGAGCATCTGCCCCCCTTCGCGCAAGAGCGTGCGTTAGGTGCCAGGCACCGTGTTA
>JAADFK010000131.1 GCA_013152925.1 Acidobacteriota bacterium
CCGCAGGTCCGGACGCCACGACGCTCCCGGCGCCGGCGCCGCCCCCCGCGGGCCTCGCCCGGACCTCCGGGCGGCCGTCCACGACGACCCTCGAGCGTCTTCCGGGCCACGGGGAGCTCTTCTCCGGGCTGTACCACCTTCTCGTCCTGCTGGCGGTGATCCTGGTTCTCGCGGCCATGGCGGCCACCGCCGGGGCCTTCTCCACGCTGGGACGCTCCGGAGGCGACCCGGTCGCCGGGACGTCTCCGGGCCGGGTCGTGTACACCTGGCAGCTCGCCGTGGTGACCTGGGTGTTCACCGTGGCCCTGCTGTACGTGTCCGGCTGAGGAGGTGTGATGAACGATTCTCTCCGGCGCCTCGTTCCGGTGCTGATCGCCGTGGCCGCGTGGGCCGTCATGACCGGCCTCGTGGGCGTTCTCGCGGCCGGCGCCTTCACGGATATGGGGCCGGCCGGCGGAGCGCTGGCCGTGGCCGCCGCGGCGCTCCTCTCCCTAGTGGCGCTGAGCCTTCCCGGCGCGGTGATGGGGGAACGTCCCCTCGGCGTGCTGGCCCTGGGGGCCGGGGCCGTGGTGCTCCTGTTGGCCGTCGCCCTGTTCTTCATGGGCGCGTCGGGGACCCGCCGGGCCATGGAGCGGTACCGGCGGCCGCCGCTGATCGACAAGGCCGGGGAAGAGGCGCCGCCCCCCGCACCGGAGGCGAACGCCCCGGCGGCCTCGGCGGAAGGGAGCGCGCCGGCTGCCACGCCCCACGCCGATGCCGGGGCGGCCCCCACGGGCGTCCCGCCGGACACCCCGGGTCCCTGAAGAAACCCGGCGCGCTCGCCTCCGTATCACCTGCTGGGCCCGGCGAGGATCGGGTGTAAGATGCGGCGGGGGCCCGGGGGAAGGGATTCCCGCGGCCCGGCGCCGGCCACGAACAACAACGCCAAGGAGGATTCCGTGAAGACACTCAAGATCGCTGTGGGATGGATTGCGGTCCTGGTGATGAGCCTTGCCATCACCGGTATCGCGCGGGCGGACGAGGGCATGTGGACCTTCGACAACCCGCCGGTCAAGAAGCTCCAGGAACGCTACGGCTTCACGCCGACCAAGGAGTGGCTCGATCACGTCCGGCTGGCCTCGGTGCGGTTCAACAACGGCGGCTCGGGCTCCTTCATCAGTCCCGAGGGCCTGGTGTTGACCAACCACCACGTGGCGCGCGGCCAGCTCCAGAAGATGTCGAGCCCCGAGAAGAACTACGTCAAGGACGGTTTCCTCGCTGCCAGCCGCGACCAGGAGATCAAGTGCGCCGATCTCGAGCTCAACGTGCTGATGTCCATGGAGAACGTGACCAAGCGGGTCCAGGGAGTGGTCAAGGAGGGGATGAGCGACAAGGAGGCCCTCGATGCCAAGAAGGCCGAGATCGCCAGGATCGAGAAGGAGAGCATGGACGCCACCGGGCTGCGCTCGGACGTGGTGACCCTCTACCACGGTGGCGAGTACTGGCTCTACCGGTACAAGAAGTACACGGACGTGCGCCTGGTCTTCGCACCCGAGGTCGGTGCGGCCTTCTTCGGCGGCGACCCGGACAACTTCACCTACCCGCGCTACGACCTCGACATGGCCATCTTCCGCGTCTACGCCAACGGTAAGCCCATCAAGAGCCCGGCGTATCTCAAGGTCAACCCGGCCGGCGCCGAGCCCGGCGATCTCGTCTTCGTCTCCGGCAACCCCGGCTCGACGGACCGCCTCTACACCATGGCGCAGCTCGAGATGGCCCGCGACCACAGCTACCCCCTTCGGCTGGCGTACATCGACCGGATGCTCAAGGCCTTTCAGGAGTACGCCAAGCGCGGCCCCGAGGAGGCCCGCCAGGCAGACATGATGATCTTCGGGCTGCTCAACGCCAAGAAGGCGTTGACCGGTGAGTATAAGGGACTCGAAACTCCCCACATCTGGGCCAAGAAACAGCACGAGGAGCAGGAGTTCCGCGAGCTCGTGGCTGCCAATCCCGAGCTTCAGGCCAAGTACGGGAGCGCGTGGGACGAGATCGCCTCCGCCGAAAAGACCCTGCTCTCCAGGTTCGATGCCTTCGCCTACCGCCGGATGCCGGGCTTCCGTCTGCCCCGCATGGCGCTTCAGATCGTGCGCTACATCCAGGAGACGGCCAAGCCAGACGGTGAGCGCCTGGACGGCTACCATGACTCGCAGCTGGCCTCGCTCCGTTTCCGGCTTCTCTCCCCGGCGCCCGTGTACCCGGAGATGGAGCAGTTCCTCCTGGCCGACCAGCTCCGGTACATCTCCGGCAAGCTGGGACCCAAGGACGAGCTCATCGAGGCGGCTCTCGGTGGCGCGACGCCACAGGAAAAGGCCAGGGAGCTGATCGACGGCACAAAGCTCGCCGATCCCGCCTTCCGGAAGAAACTGCTGGAGGGCGGACCCAAGGCCCTGCAGAGCTGCACCGACCCGCTGATCGTCTGGGCAAGAACGCTCGAGCCGATCCTGCACGCGATGCACGACTGGTACCAGGACAACGTGGAGAGCGTCACCTCGGCCGCCGGCGAGAAGCTTGGGGCGGCGCGCTTCGCCGTCTACGGAAAGAGCGCCTACCCCGACGCCACCTTCACCCTCCGGCTGTCCTACGGCGCCGTCAAGGGTTATCCCATGAACGGCACCAAGGCGCCTCCCTTCACGACGCTCTTCGGTCTCTACGACCGCGCCTACAGCTTCAGCCTCAAGCCGCCCTTCCTGCCGCCCAAGCGCTTCCTGGAGAACCGCGACAAGCTCGTCCTGCCCACGCGGGTCAACTTCGTCTCCACCTGCGACATCATCGGCGGTAACTCCGGCTCCCCCGTCATCGATCGCAAGGGCGAGCTCGTCGGCCTGATCTTCGACGGCAACATCGAGTCGCTCGTCGGCCGCTTCGTCTACGACGAGGAGACCAACCGCGCCGTGGCCGTCCACCCCGCCTACATGATCGAGGCCATGCGCAAGCTCTACGGCGCTGGCTCTCTCGTCCAGGAGATCCTTGGCAGCTGACCGGACCTCCGTCGAGTGCGCAATCCCAAGGCGGCCCCTTCTCCAGGGGCCGTCGTCGTTTGCTGTGCTCCGGGCGTGTGCCTGGCCCGAGTCCGCCGCCCGGCCGGAGGGGTGCGGAGCGCCCATGCCTCCCTGTCATCCCGGCCGGAGGGGTGCGGAGCGCCCATGCCTCCCTGTCATCCCGGCCGGAGGGGTGCGGAGAGCCCGTCCCATCCCGTCATCCCGGCGGGAGCGGTGCGGAGCGCCCGTCCCATCCCGTCATCCCGACCGGAGCGGTGCGGAGCGCCCGTCTCATCCCGTCATCCCGACCGGAGCGGTGCGGAGCGCCGCGAAGTGGAGGGATCTCCCCGGTCACCGCGGGAGGCTGGGCTCTCCGGCCGCTGGCCAGTGGTGGGGGGATCCCTCCACTCGCTCGCCACGCTCGCTCGGTCGGGATGACAGGGAGGGGGCATCCCGGCGGGAGCGGTGCGGAGCGCCGCGGAGTGGAGACTCCTCCGCCACTTCGACCGCAGGGGGCAACCACTGTTCTCCCCCCGCGCCCCGGACGGCTACCCGGAGACGGCGGAGGTCCGGCGTAACGCCCCCGCAGGGCAGGGCCCCGCGCGCAATGGGCGTGCCTCGGGCATAATGGTGCCGGGAGGTGCCCGTGAAACGAAACTGCACGATTGTCGTGGTGCTGACGCTTCTCCTGGCCGGTGTGGCTGTGGCCGGGGACATCGTCCTGTCGCCGGATCTGACCCGGGAGGAGCTCGGCGAGCTGACGGATCACCTCGGTGAGGCGATTGTCATGCCGACGGGGCCGGTCAAGCCCATGGGCGTGCCCGGCTTCGAGCTCCGGCTCATCGGCACCTGGGTCAACGCGGATTCCGGCGCCTCGTGGTGGAAGCATTCCATGACGGGGGTCAGCGACACGGCGGGCGGCCTGGCCAGCGGGGCGTTACTGGCGAGGGCCGGATTGCCGTGGGGGATCGACGTGGGGGCGCAGTACGGCGGGGTGGCCGGCGAGACCTACTGGTCGGCGGAGCTACGGAAGTCGTTGTTGAAGGAGAGCGGCCTGAAACCTTCCTTGGGCCTCCGGGGCTCGTACTCGACGATGGACAGCGGCCCGGTGGACCTCGACGTGTGGACGGCAGACTTCGGCATCTCCAAGCGCTTTGCGATCTTCGTCCCGTACGCGTCGGTTGGATATCGCTGGACCCGGGGTCAGGGCTCCTGGGGCGAGCCAGAGCCCGTCGCAGCGAGCGTGGACCGGGACGGCGTCGAGGTGGCCGCCGGCCTGCACTTGACCCTGCCGGTCATCGGGTTCCGCTTCGAGCTCCGGCACGGCCGGGCGACAGCCGTCTACATCGGGTTCGGCATCGGTCTGTGAGCACGCAACGCCGTGCCGGGGCGCTTCCCGGTACGGCGGCCTGCCGGCGTGGGTCAGCCGTGAGCGTGGGTGTGTCGGTGGCACATCGGGCGTGCATCCTGGAGACGTCCACGCCGGACGTTGTGTTTCGTCCCGGCCCGGAGCATTGATGAGCGGGCGTCACGAGCGGCGGGAGATGGGTATCAGGGCTGCCCGCTCGAGCGATGAGCGGCCGAGGCGTGCTCGAACCGAAGGTCGCAGGCCGCGAGGCGCGAAGAGCAAGGCCATGAGGCCCAGATCGTGCCGCGCAGCAGGCCACTCATGAATAATCCGGGCTGAGGCGGATGCGTGAGGCGCCCCTGCCTAGTCCAGGTCGATATCGCGGATGGGCTTGCCCTCGTCCTTGCGTTCCTTGGCCTCCTGGAGAAGCTTCTTGAAGCGGTCCTCCATGATGCTCTCCCGCGCCTCCTCGGCCCGGAAGGCCTCGGCCATCCTGTCGGCCGCCCGGGCCTTCTCCTCCTCCAGCGCCTTGAGGCGGGCGTCGAGGTCATGCTGCGC
>JAADFK010000132.1 GCA_013152925.1 Acidobacteriota bacterium
ACTTCAGTCCGCTCAGGCCGTCATTCGTTTGCATCCCACCGTGGCTCGCCACGATGCGGGCCCAAGCCCGCGCTCCATGATGGGTACCCCCAACGCCTGGGTTCAGCGCAACGACTTCGATCCAGAATACCCTCCCGGCGGCCTGCTGCGGGACCCACGCCGCCACCAAGCCAACGCGGTGCACCTGCCATCCGCCGATGTGCACCACGAAACGCTGCGCCGCCTCGTCCCACCGCGTTCCCCGCGCCCCCTGCGCGAGACCTCCCCGCGTGGGTGGGGTGCAGAAGCATCGCGCGGTACACGCGGAGAAGATCGAAGAGGAGGGCTCGATCCTCCGCTGTTCACCCAACACGAAGACAGCGCACGATCCTGATTCAGGTCGCGCCGCGCGACACGAGACGGCCGCATCACTCTGGCATCAAGCGGAGATTTCTTTGCGGTACCAGTCCATGAAACAGGAGATGACCCGGCGATCGTGGCTCTTGAGGTTCAGCGTCCGGGCCGCGCGTCCCGCCTCGAGGAGGTCGGCCGCCAGCCGCACGAACCCCTCCCCCGGCTCCGAGCCCTCGTTCCGGCCGGCCAGCTCCAGGGCGGCGAGGGCGGCCACCTGGTAGGGCTCGCCGGCCTGCGCCAGCCGGCGGGCGGCGAGAACCAGGGCCAGGGGCTCACCACCGAGAGCCTCCTCAAGGGAGACTGCCGTCGCCTCGACGAGCTCCCCGGCCGCCGCTCCCACGGTGGCCAGAAGCTCCGGAGCGGCACACGCGTCCGAAGAAACCCCCGCCATGGCGACGGACCCGGGGAGGTGAAGCTGCTGGCAGCGTGAGCGGATGGTCGGCAACACCGCCTCGGGGTTGGCCGCCAGCAGGATGAACCGCGCGTGGGGCGGCGGCTCCTCCAGGACCTTGAGAAACGCGTTGGCCGCCTCCCGGCCCAGGTTACCCGCCTCGGCACCCTCGAGAATCCACACGCGGGCCATCCCCTCGTAGGGATGACCGGCGGCCGACTCGACGATCTCGCGGACCTGCTCGATGACGATGTGCTTCCGGTTCTCGGGCTTCGGTACGCGGCGAACGTCGGGGTGAATCCCCTTCCGGACCCTGGTGCAGCTTCCGCAGTCACAGCCCCGCGCCCCACCACCGGGGCAGGTCATCATGGCGGCCAGCTCCACGGCCACCCACTCCCGGCCCAGCCCTCGAGGGCCCGTCAGGAGCAGTGAGGCCGGCATCCTGGCCGATCCCCTGGCTCGTTCCACGCGCTCGAGAACGCCCTCGAGCGCCGGAGCGAGCCGTTCCTGATCCGCGAGGACGCCGTCCTCCCACCACGGAGCGATCGTCAGCTTGTCCAGGGCCGTCTCGAGCTGGCTCACCGCAGACCCTCCGGGAGCTCCTCCAGGAGCCGGCCGAAGAGCGTTTCCTCGTCCTCCTCGGCGGGCAGGACCCGAAACCTGACGGTGTCCTCCAGCGCCAACTCCAGGTAGGCGTCGCGGACCCGCCGGTGGAACTGAAGCGGCTTTTCGTCGAAGCGCGAGCGCCCACCCACCGCGCCGTTGCGCCGTCTGGTCCGCTCCATCCCGGTCTCCGGGTCCAGGTCCAGCAGGAAGGTCCGGCCGGGCACGAGCCCGCCCGTGGCCAGGCGGTTGATCTCCTCCACGGCCTCCCGGCCGACGCCGCCCACCATCCCCTGGTACACCACCGACGAGTCCGTGTAGCGATCGCAGAGCACCACCGCTCCCCGTTCCAGCGCCGGGCGGATCACCCGCTCCACCAGGTCCCGCCGCGCCGCCGCCAGCAGGAAGAGCTCGCTCAGCGGATCGGGGTCGAGCTCCGGGTCCAGCAGGATCGCCCGCGCCGCCTCGGCCACCGGTGTCCCGCCCGGCTCTCGGGTGATGACCACCTCGAAGCCCCTGCCCCGCAGGTGCTCCCCGAGCCGCGCGATCTGCGTGCTCTTGCCCGTCCCCTCGCCGCCCTCGAAGGTGATGAAGACGCCCCGTTGCATGGGCGCAGTATACCCGTCCTGCGACCGGGGGGCCGGCACCGGCCGGCGCCCCGACCGCGGCGCCGCCCTGGTCCGCTAGCGGCGCCGGTCTGTTCCCTCTTCGCTCCGGTGATCCACGTTCCAGCTCTCGCCGGCCTCCTCCGGGCGGCCATAGAGCTCCGGATGGAGGTAGGTCCCGCGCAGCCCCTCGGGCTTGCCCTCCTCCACGGGGATCCGGTGCGCCTCGGCCCACGGGTCGTGGCGGATCCCGGTCACCTGCCAGGAGACCCTCATGCCCGGCCCCCCCCCGGCGATGCCGAAGCGGTTCCCCTCGATCTCCCGGGCGATGTACAGGTCCGGACCGGGGGCTCCGATGGGGGTCAGCTGGTACCGGAAGTCGCGGTTGAGCGCCTCGAAGTACTCCGGCAGCTCCACCACGGCCTCGCCACGATCGTCGAGAGTGACCACACCGTCGTAAACATTCTTCATGTCCGGTGACTCCACGAAGGAGTGGGAGAGGTACCGGTTGTCCGGGTGGAGCGGGTGGTCGATCCTGAAGCTGCCGCCGCCCTTGGAGACGGTGCCGGAAACCACGAGATTGCCGTTGATGATCACCTTGCCATCGAAGCGGCCGGCCCACCCCGTCTGGCTCGAGGCAAAGACACCGTACCCCGCAGCCGCCGTTCCCGCCAGGGCCTTGGCGTTCCCTCCCCCCGACGTGCTTTCCGCCCATATGGTCGTGGACGCCGAAACAGCATGGATAGCCCGGCCGGAACCCGTGTTCGTCACTTCCACCGCGTTGGCTCCGCGGCCCGAGACCGCGGCGGCCACACCACTGTGAGACTGGTTGTAAACGGAGAGGTTGCCATCAAGGATCTCGACGTTGCCGCGGAACCCGCCGGCCAGGAGACCCGCCGGCGCGTGGGCCGTTATCCCGCCGGCCGGGCTCCCGAGAATCGCGCCGGCTTCCGAGTCGTAGTTGTACGCCACCAGTGCCATTCCCCGGACGCCATACGCCGCCGCTGACATCCCTACGCCATCGTCGCCCGTCGCCCTTCCGATCACTCCATATCCGTCTTCCGCCCGTCCGGAAACGGCGGTGGCGGAATCTGCTGCCTCGGCGAGGATCGCCATGTTGCCGGCTTGACCAGCGGAAGAGCCGTACACCCCCGCCTCGGCCACTCCGAGGTAGCCGGAGGTTCCGTACGCCGCGTTTCTCCCGAGGACGCCGTATCCAGTGCCACTTTGTGCCTCGCCGTAGATCCCGGAATGGCCATCCCCCCCGGAGATCCCGCGAACCGCATCGTGCTCCAGCGAGCGGGCCTCCACGCCGGTGCCGGTCTCGCTCTCCGCCAGGACGGCAGTGTCACCGGACGCGACGGCATGGACCGCCCGGCCTCCCCCCGAATTGCTGAGCGCGAAGAGGTCTGCTCCGGGCCCGGTGGAGGCAGCTCCGTTGTACGGCAGGGTGAAGCCGCCTCCCGTGGAATCCTTCCACGAAACTGCCGAGCCGGTGGACATGAGCACCTGGCCCGCCGTTGAGCCGGCGGCACTGATCTTCCCCGTCGTCACACCACCGTCAGCGATGGAGACCGTCACGTCGCCCGAGGTTCCGCCGCCGGCCAGCCCCTCGCCGGCGTTGACCGCCGTAATGTCGCCCGAGCCACCGGAGGTGTTCTCGGCGAGCAGCGCGTCCGCGAACTGCATCTCGAAGACCGACGAGTCGTTGGACTCGTTGGCCAGCCCCGTCCCGAAGGCGAGGACCCGTCCCGAGCCGCCCGTCACCCGCACCTCCAGCCGCACGTTGGTCACGTCCGGCGAGCCGATCAACCGGTCCTTGAGGTTGTACTGCCGCGCCTCGTAGCCGCCAAGCGTCACACTGTCCGTGGCCAGCACCGTCCCGTCCTCGTCCACCGCCTTCACCTGCACCGTCGCCGTCTGCCCCGTGGTCTCCACGAAGCCGTAGTTGTAGCGGTAGGTGGACGCGCTCTCCGGGCTCGTCTGCGCCACCCCCAGCACCACCGTCTTCTCCCCGTTGGGCAAACGACGCCGGCGCGGCCCCCATGAACTGCCCCACGCTGGCCTTCTCACCCGCCGGAGGCTGCGAGAAGATCCGCGCGTTGACCACCACCCGTTCGCTGGCGGTCACCCGGAGCGCGCCGAAGCCCTCCGCGCCGAAGAGCGTGGAGACGGCGTTCTCGTACTTCCGGGTGTCCCCGGCAGGGATCGTGTCGTTGTAGGTCGGCGCCGAGGGGTTGGGCTGGTCGCGCTTGAGGAAGTGCACCGTGATATTCGCCGGTGCCGGGTTGGGGTTGTAGACCCACATGGTGGTGTACCACTCAGAGCCCTCCGGCCCCCGCCCCACCGACGGCAGAAAGACGTCCGTCCCTGCAAAGGACGCCCACAGCGGCAACGCCAGCGCCAGGGCGCCAACCAGGCAACACAAGGTTCTTTCTTTCATGACGACCTCCCGGGTCCGCCGATCCCGGGGCTGCTCCACACCGTCAGAAGCCTCTCGATCGGCAATTGCTCATCAACGCGCGGGACCGGGGCGGCCGGCGGCCCGGCCGCCCCGGCCAAGAAGCGTCGAAACCGGCTACCGCTGCTGGCCCGCTGCCACCCGTTCCTCGTGACCTGGGCTCCAGGTCTCGCCGGCCTGCTCGAGCTGCCCGTAGAGCTCCGGATGGAGGTACGTCCCCCGGAGCTCCGCCGGCTTGACTTCCTCCACGGGGATCCGGTGCGCCTCGGCCCAGGGGTCGTGACGGATCCCGGTGATCTGCCAGGAGACCTCCATGCCCGCCGTTCCTCCAGCGATCCGGAAGCGGTTGCCACGGATCTTCTCCGCGATGTAAACGGGCGCGAAGCCCCCGATGCACGTCAGCTGGTATCTGAAGTCGCGGTTGAGCGCCTCGAAGTACTCCGGCAGCTCCACCACGGCCTCGCCGTTTGCGTCGAGAGCCACGTTGCCGTCGTACACGTTCTTCATGTCCGGCGACTCGACGAAGGAATGGGAGAGGTACTCGTTGACGGGATCGAGCGGGTGGTCGATCTTGAACGAGCCGCCGCCCTTCGACACATTACCGGTTACGATGAGGTTACCGTCAATCTGCACCGGCCCCTTGAAGTACCCGGCGTACCGCTCGCCCCCGACCGTGCAGCGCCCGTAGACGCCGTGCTTGCCGGCGAGGTAGCCGAGCGACGAGTTATCGCTCGTACGGCCGATCACCGCAAAGGTCGATGAGGAGGGTTTGCCCGTGGTCGCATCCACCGCCGTGGCGGAGTCGCTCGCCGCGCGGACTGCCATGCCGGTGCCGCTCTGGGCCTCGACCGCCGTGCCGGAATTGCTCGCGCCCCAGACTGCGATCCCTTGGGGGTTCGCGCCGTAAACCCCAACGCCTCCCTGGACGGAGGCTGAGCCCACGACACCGTAAAGTCCATCTCCCAGGACCCCCACGTACCCTTCGCCGCTGATCGCCACCGTGTCGACGCCGGTGGGCGCCTCCACCTCGGGTGAGAGGGGAGAAGCCGTGTTCGTCACCGAGAAGGCTGCTCCGTTCTTGTTGACAGTTCCATCGAAGGGAAGTGTCAGCCCGCCCATCTGGTCGGGTGCCCAGTACACACCTCCGCCGTCGTCGGCCTTGAGGATGTACCCGAGATTGGCGCCGGCGGAGGAGATCTTGGCGGCGGTCACGGCATGACCTGCGATGTCGTCGGCCTGGATCTCGCCATCGAGGATGCTCCCGTGGGTCACCGCATCCGCGGCCAGCTTGGCGCTGGTGATGCCGCCGTCGGCGACGGCAAGCGTCACTTCGCCCGAGGGGCCGCCGCCGGTCAGCCCCTCGCCGGCGTTGACCGCCGTGATGTCGCCGTTGGCGCTTGCGTTGTTCTCGGCGAGCAGCACGTCCGCAAACTGCATCTCGAACACCGAGGAGTCGTTCGACTCGTTGGCCAGCCCCGTCCCGAAGGCCAGGATCCGCCCAGAGCCCCCCGTCACCCGCACCTCCAGCCGCACGTTGGTCACGTCCGGCGAGCCGATCAGCCGGTCCTTGAGGTTGTACTGCCGCGCCTCGTATCCCCCAAGGCTCACCGTGTCCGTGGCCAGCACCGTGCCGTCCCCGTCCACCGCCTTGACCTCCACGGTGACACTCTTCCCCGCGGTCTCCACGAAGCCGTAGTTGTAGCGGTAGGTGGACGCGCTCTCCGGGCTCGTCTGCGCCACCCCCAGCACCACCGTCTTCTCCCCGTTGATGGCAAACGACGCCGGCGCCGCCCCCATGAACTGGCCGACGCTGGCCTTCTCCCCCGCCGAGGGCTGGGAAAAGATTCGCGCGTTGACCACAACCCGCTCGCTGGCCGTCACCCGGAGCGCCCCGAAGCCCTCCACGGCGAAGAGCGTGAAGACGGCGTTCTCGTACTTGCGCGTGTCCCCGGCAGGGATCGTGTCGTTGTAGGTCAGCGCCGACGGGTTGGGCTGGTCACGCTTGAGAAAGCGCACGGTGATGTCGACCGGCGAGGCGTTGGGGTTGTAGACCCACATGGTCGTGTACCACTGCGACCCGCCCTTCCCCTGCCCCCGCCCCACCGAGGGCAAGAATACGTCCGTCCCGGCAAACGATGCCAGGAGCGGCAAGGCCGCCGCCAGCACCACGGCACACACCGCACAACACACAAGCTTCCGTCCCATCATTTCCTCCTCCGTTTCGAGTTTCCATTACCGGCGATGCGCCGATCGTTGGCATCCTTCTCTTGGTACAGAGCACG
>JAADFK010000133.1 GCA_013152925.1 Acidobacteriota bacterium
CAGCTCGAGGGCCTCCAGGCCGCCCTCCCACGCCTCGAAGGGCGGGTCCGCCCAGGCCAGGTCGAAGCGCTCGCCCGCACGGGCCAGGGAGCTGACCGCCGGGAGGGCCGGCCGGGCCAGGAGCCGGACGCGGCCGGCCGGGACCTCCAGAGCCTCCAGGTTGCTCCGGATGATCGCGGCGGCCCGGCGCTGGGACTCTACCAGCACCGCCGCGGCCGCGCCGCGGGATAGAGCTTCCAGGGAGACCGCCCCGGTACCGGCGAAAAGATCGAGGAAGCGCACCCCGGCCACACGATCTGCCAGGACGGCGAAGGCGCGCTCCCTGAGGACATCCGGCGTCGGCCGGATCGCCAGGCCCCGGCCCGGCCCCTTGAGCCGCCTGGACCTCCAGATGCCACCGGTGATCCTCACGGCCCAGTCCGCGTGAGCACGTGACGGATCCGCTGGGGTCGCTCGGCGGGCGTCACCAGCTCGCTGAGGCCCACATTCTCGTATTCGACGATGACCGTGCCGTCGTGCCGCACCTCTACCACACGGGCCTTCTGGCCGGTCACCATCTCCACCTCGTCCCCCTCCCGCGGATGCCACGCCGTCACCTCGTCGTAACCCGAAGGCGTCGCCACGACCTTGGTCTGAAGGTCGTCGAGGATCGTGCCCAGCCGGCCGACGGGCAGGGGCATCATCTGGAGGGTCGAGAACCTCATCAGGATGGGATCGCCCGGGCCGACGTGGAGCCGGATCGTCACCGTACCTCCCGCTTCGCCAGGTTCTTGCGGGATGGAATGCAACGCCCGGATCTGGCGCGCAGACTCCTCCAGGGCGACCAGGTACCCAACGAGGACCTCGCGGGTGAGCGTCCGCTTGAACAGCGCCGGCTTCGAGCCATCGTGGCGGACGGAAACGACGGCCACGCCGTTGCTGAAGAGCGAGAGCCGCGTTCGCTCTCCAGGAGTTTCCACGATACGGTCGACGATGGCCGAGGGAGCCCCGGGCACCGGGGTCGGCCCGGGAGGTCGCGGCTGTGGCGTCGGGACCATGAACACCGTCTGCAGGGCCAGGAGGGCAAGCGCCCAGCTCACCTGGCCATCTCCTTGTGCAGCCTGAGGGCGCAGGTCCGCGCCAGCTCCACGGCATCCTCCTCCCCGACCTCACCGTCCAGCAGGGCGTCGCGGGTCGCCTCCAGCGCCGCGCCGATCCAGGGCCCCTGTGGGATCCCCAGCTTCACCAGGTCGGCGCCGCGAACCGGCAACTCCTGGCGGACGGAGCGTTCCAGGGCGTCGGCGAGCCGACGCCGAGGCCCCAGCTCCAGCCGCGCCATGGCCAGGAGCACCGAGACTGTCTGGGCGGCCTCGACCGCCCGGACGAGCCCGCTCCGGCGCTCCGAGCCCGCCACCTGCCCGAGCAGGCCAGCAACCTCGCCGGGAACGGCCGTGAACCGCTCGAAGGCCGCCCCGCTGAGGGCCAGGCGGCGGGCCAGGGTCTCGGCGCCACGGACACCGAGATCGAGGATGGCACCCTCCAGGTAGAGAATCCACGCGTCGGGCAGGCTGCCAAGGCCCTCCACCTCGAACCACTTGGTGATGCCCTCGAGCTCCAGAAGGTACCCGGCGAGCTCGTTGGACCACCCGAGCCCGGTGACGATGGCCTCCAGGAGCCCCAGCTCGGCCAGCAGCTCCAGCGCCGCCGCCGGATGGGCCTCCGCCAGCAACAGCTGGAGCTCGTGGCGGAGCCGCTGGCCCGACAACCGGTCGAATACCCCCTCGCGAAGGGCCGTCGCGATCAGGTGCCTCGTGTCCGCCGCGATCGCGAAATCGAGGCGGCGCGCGTAGCGTACGGCACGGATGGCGCGCGTGGGATCATCGATGAAGGACAGGGAGTGCAGCACGCGGATCTCACGGCGCTCCAGGTCCTTGCGGCCGCCGAAGAAGTCAACCAGGGTTCCGAAACGATCGCCGGAAAGGGCGACGGCCAGGGCGTTGATGGTGAAGTCCCGCCGGTAGAGATCCTGGCGGATCAGGGAGGTCTCCACCTCGGGCAGGGCGGCCGGCGTACGGTAGAACTCGGTCCGCGCCGAGGCGACGTCGATCCGCAGCCCCTCGGGGAGGATGACGACGGCCGTCATGAACGGCTCGTGGGGGTGGCAGGAGCCGCCCGTCACCCCCGCCAGGTCGCGGGCGAAACCGATCCCGTCGCCCTCGACCACGAGGTCCACATCCTCGTTGGGCCTCCGGAGGATCAGGTCGCGGACGACGCCACCCACCAGGTATACCGGCTCGCCACGGCGCCCGGCCACGTCCCGGGCCAGCTCCAGGACGCGCTGGACCCAGGCGGGTGCCACCTCGCGCAGCAACCCCGTCACGGACTGGGTCAGGTGCCGCGAGCTCCGGATCCGGTTGTCCAGGCTCGCTCCCGCCAGGTGCTGGTGTTCGAAGAGGCGGCGGAAAAGCTCCATCCGGGTGATGATCCCCAGGGGGCATCCACCCTCCTCGACGATGACGAAGCGGCAGGGGGTCTCCAGGAAGCGGTCCCGCAGCGTCTCCAGGGGGGTGTCGCTGCCCACCGTGGGCACCTCGGGCAGCATGACCGTGGTCACCAGCCGGTCGCCGAGCCCATGGGAAACCGCCTGGTCCAGGATTTGCCGGGTGACCGTCCCCACCAGCTTCCCGGCCACCGAGTCCTCCACCGGCAGCGCGTTGACTCGCAGGTGGTTCATGCGTTCCTTGGCCTGCTCCACCGTGAAGAACGAGGGGAGGGTAAAGATCTTGGACAGTGCAATGTCTCCGGCCGTCACCGCCGGCGGCATCTCCTCGGCCAGGGCGGCCAGGAGGCGCTCCCGGACCTCCACCTCGGTGACGCCGGCAACCCGCGCCGAGGCCGCCGTCGGGTGCCCGCCGCCGCCGAAGCGCTGGGCCACCTGGCCCACGTGCAGCCCGGGGATCCGGGAGCGGAGGATGATGTTGATGTTGGGCGGTTGGACCAGCAGGGCCACGCCGAGCGGAAGATCGAAGGTCTCCACCCAGCGGTGCACCACGTAGGCGGCCTCCTCGTGGTAGTGGTCCACCTCCACCGAAGCGATGGCCACGGGTGTCCCGTTGACCATGAACTCCCGCGTCCCCTCCACGAGCCGGTTGAGGAGCTCGAACTGCTCGGGCTCCAGTCCCTTGAGCACCCAGCGCCGCACCCACTCCAGCGACCCGCCCTGCTCCACCAGACGCGCGGCGGCCCGAAGGTCCTCCGGTGAGGTCTCCCGGAACGACAGCCCGCCGGTGTCCTCGTAGATGCCCATCAACATCAACGAGGCTTCCTCGGGCGTGGGCTCGATGCCCCGTTCCTCGAAGAGCCGTTGCAGCACCGTGCAGGTGGCCCCCACCTCCAGGCAGTGGCTTTCCGCTGCGCCCAGCGCCTCCTCTTCACCGGCATGGTGGTCGATCAGCGTGATGAGGCACCCGTCCCGCCGGATCAGCTGCCACGCCTCTCCGAGCCGCGACGGCGTCCGCGTGTCCACCACCACCGCGTGCTCCCAGCGCTCCCGCCGCGCTTCGCGAAGCCGGATCTCTGGAATGTCAAGGTCGACGGCACCCAGGAAGCGCCGAACGGCGATCTCCTGCGAGCCCGGAAAGAGCACCCGGTGCTCCGGAAACAACCGCACCGCGCACACCGCGGCCGCAAAGGCGTCGAAGTCTGCCGAAAGATGCGTCGTGATGACCTTCACCGGCCCATTCTACAGCCGCGTCTCGTCCATCGCGGGCGGCCAAGCGCGGACGACTCCTTTTGACAGTGGTAATCACCAGTCAGGATCAGCGTTCGCCCACCTACGCGTGGCTACACCATCATCCGATCAAGTGTTTCATGCATCGGGACAACCACGCGCGCGGAGAAGGGGACACTGTTTTTCTATGTCTATCTTCCTTCTTCCGTCGGTCTCGTCGAAGAGAAGTGAAACGCGGAGACGCAGAGGAAGTGGAGGGCTTCAGGGGTATTCTTGTTCCA
>JAADFK010000134.1 GCA_013152925.1 Acidobacteriota bacterium
GCCAGCGCGACGCCGCTCTCCGGCTGCGGGTCCACCCCGGCCGCCATCGACTGCGTCGGCGACCTCGACTACTACTGGCTGACCGCACCGGGCTCGGGCTCGTTCACCTTCGAGACCACGGGCACCACCGACACCGAGCTCAGGCTCTACGACTCAAACGGCGACGCCATCGCTTCCGACGACGACGGCGGCAGCGGGACGAACGCCAGGATCGTCTACTCCCTCGCCGCCGGCCAGAAGTACTCCGTGGCCGTCAACGAGCACAACAACGACGGTGCCGGTGATTACACCCTCGTCATCTCCGGATGCTCCTCCGGGGGCTGCGGCAACGACCCCGGCAACGACGATCTCAACAGCGCGACGCCGATCTCCGGCTGTGCGACACCCACCCAATCCGCCATCGACTGCGTCGGCGACCTCGACTTCTACTCCTTCGTGGCGCCAAGCTCCGGTGACTACACGTTCCAGACCACGACGACGGACAACACCGACACGCAGCTCGTGCTCTACGATGCGGGAGGCGGCATCATCGCCGCCGACGACAACAGCGGCAACGGGTCCAACGCATGGCTCCAGCACGCGCTGACCGGCGGCCAGACCTACACGATCCAGGTCAACGAGGCCGGCAACGACGGCACGGGAAGCTACTCCCTGAGCATCGACGGTTGCAGCTCGAGCTGCGGCAACGACCCCGGCAACGACGACATCGGCCACGCCACCGACCTCGGCTCCTCGTGCACGAGCCGGGCAGCCAACATCGACTGTGCTGCCGACCACGACGTCTACAAATTCATCGTGCCATCGGACGGAATCTACACCTACTCGGCCACCGGCGCCAAGGACACCTACGTGAGGCTCATGGACGCCACCGGCAACGTCATAAAGATGACAGGAAACTCCGTCACCAACACCGAGACCGCGGGCTCGGTCCGCTACTTCCAGGTCGACCCGATCTCGACACTGGATGCCCCCTTCGCCTACACTCTGGAGATCTCCGGCTGCTCCTCCGGCGGCTGCGGCACCGATCCCGGCAACGACGACCGCGATCACGCCACGAACATCGGCACCGGTGTCGGCACCTGGCCGGCGGCCATCGACTGCCCGGGCGATTCGGACGTCTACACCTTCACCGCCCCGCAGACGGCCAACTACACGATCATGACAACGGGCTCCACCGACACCTGGATACAGATCGCCGACTCGGCGGTGATCGGCAGCGATGACAACAGCGGCCAGGACACGAACGCGAGCCTGACCGCTGATCTGACCGCCGGCACGAGGTATTACGTCACCGTCAAGGAGGCCTCGGGAAGCGGCACCGGAAACTACGAGCTCGCCATCGCCGGGTCCCAGAGCGGCGCCGTCTTCACCTACATCGTCCCGGCCACCGCAAAGATCACCGGGCTGTCCGGCACCGACTGGCGCAGCGATCTTTCCATCGTCAACACGAAATGGTCCGCCACGCTGATCACCATCGAGGCGTGGATGCGCGACCAGGCCAACCCGAACCCCGTGGCCGTCACCCGGGTGATCGGCGGTGGCGAGGCCTTCAACAAGACCGACCTCCTGGCCTCCCTGTTCGGGTTCGGCAGCGGCAGCTCGGCGGCGCTCAAGATCACCTCCGACAACGAGCTCGCCGTCAGCACCCGCACCTACAACCTGACCTCCAACGGCACCTACGGGCAGTACATCCGCGGGCGCGACCTGGCCGCATCGTTCCAGGTGGGCGAGACCGCCTACCTCCAGGGCTTCCGGGAGGACTCCCAGGCCCGCTCCAACCTGGGCCTGGTCAATGTCGCCGACGTCACCAACACCATCACGGTCACCTTCTTCGCCGCCGACGGCTCCCAGCTGGGCTCGCCCCAGACCTACGCCGTGCCGGCTCACGGCTTCATCCAGAGGACCCGCGTCCTTCGCGAGGTGACCTCCAACCCTGTGGAGCTTGCATGGGCCAGGCTGACGGCGGCGAACGGGCCCTTCGTGGGATACCTGTCCCTGATCGACGCCGCCTCCGGAGATCCCACCTTCCGCCCAACCATGGCCGCGTCGACGGAAAGCTCTGAGGTCATCCTGCCCGGTATCGCCAAGGTCCACGGCGCGTCGAGCACCAACTGGGTCTCCAACATGGTGCTCCTCAACACCACGGCGAGCGCCCGGCAGGTGAGCATCGAGCTGTGGGTGCGTGACGACGCCAACGGCTCGCCGCAGAGCCGGACGCTCACCCTGGCGGCGCGGGAATGCCGCCGCCTGGAGGACGTCCTGCCCGGGCTCTTCGGCATGAGCAAGGGCGCCGCGGCCTTCCGGATCACCGCCGGTTCGGGCGTGATCGTCGATGCCCGCACCTTCAATCAGGTGAGCTCGGGCTCCTATGGCCAGTACGTTCCCTCCATGTACCGGATTCAGGGAATTCTCTCGGCCCAGCCGGGCGTCTTCCCCATGGTCACGCAAAACACCGACTATCGCACCAACCTGGGCCTGGTCAACGGGGACAGCGGCGCCGTCGACGTCATGATCTCCCTCCTCGATGAGTCCGGCACCGTGATCGGTGCGCCCATCACCGTCCAGCTCGCCGATCGCGCCGTCACCCAGATCGACCGCATCGTCGAACGGTTCACCGGCGATCCCTTCAGCGGCGGCTACCTCAAGCTGGAGGTTCCCTCCTCCTTCCCCGATCATCCCGTCCACGCCTTCCTCACCGTGGTCGACCAGAAGACCGGCGACCCGGTCTACCTGACCCCGGCGGCCATCAAACCCTGAGCCGGCACAGGTCCCGGATGATGACCCGGCGCCGGGCCGCACCCCATTGCGGCCCGGCGCCTCTTTCGCCTCTTGGCCTCGAGGCTGGACTCGCGGCTCCCGAGCCTCCACGGCGGTATCGTGGAGCGCTGCGCCGACGGGCGCACACCGCCCGGCACGGGAGACGGTTGCCTCACTCCGGGATGTCGTAGGTGATCTGGCGGACGAGTGTGGCAGGGCGGGAGTCGGGGTGGAAGCCGGAGACCTGGAAGGCGATCCAGGCCTCGAGGTCGGCGGGGTCGAGGGCGGCCTCGCCGTCTTGAAGGGGGATCTCCAGGACGCCGTAGGCGTAGCGGTCCCTGGACCACGAGATCTGGGAGGGCTTGTAGGCCACCACGGCCGCCAGGTCGTCGCGGTCCCCGGGGACGAAGAGCTTGAGGCGGGCGCGGTTGGGCACGCCGCGGACCTCGTTGGCCACGCCCCACTCGAGGCCGGAGGCGCCGGCCACGACGAAGAAGGGCTCCTCGCCGTTTCGGAGCCGGTCGAGGATGGCGGGCCCGGCGGGAAGCCCGGCGGCGGCCTCCAGGACCTCCCCGACCCCGGCCTCGCCGGCGTTGACGATCACGCGGCCTCCCGGGAGCCGCCGCCCGGGGTCACGGGAAGGGAGGGCGGCGGCAGCTTGGGGTGCTCGGTGGCCGAGGTGGTGACGGGGCGGGGCCTCATCTTCCAGGCGACGTAGGGCTTCGCCAGGGTGCGGAGGACGGCGTTTCTGGCGCGGTAGGCCCGCCAGCCCAGGTCGCGCGGCGCCAGGTAGGCGGCGTCGCCCGGCTGGACCACGAGGCTGACCTCGATGTTGGGGATGATCCCGTAGGGGATCCTGTTCCTCGCCATGGCCCGCCAGAGGTGCTCGAAGACGCGGAGCATGTCCTCGTAGGCCGGGGAGCGGAAGTGCTCCATGTCGGCGCCGATCAGGGGCCGGAAGATGCAGACTGTGGGGAAGGCGCCCACGGAGGTGATGTAGTCGATGGCCTGCAGGGTGTCCTCGATGGGCTCGATGCCGGCGATGATCTCGCCGGAGACCTTGCCCTTGCCCAGGAGCTTCGAGGTGTGCTCCATGGCGCGGAAGAAGGCGTCCTGGCCCAGGTGGCCGAACTTGCCGGGGCAGTGCTTCTCGAAGTACTCGGGGTTGTGGAGCTCGTAGCAGAAGGAGAAGTGGTCGGTTCCCAGCTCCACGAGCCAGTCGTACTTCCAGAGGTCGTGCTCGAGGACGGGCGCCACCTGGACGCCGATGAAGCCACCCACCTGCTCCCGCACGGCCTTGACATAGGGGGCCGCCCGGTTGAGCCCGTGGGCGCGGGTGTGCTCGGGCTTGTCCTCCCACTGGTAGCCGGCGTTGAAATGGGTGAAGGTCGACCCCGACTCCTCCTTGGCGGCGCGGGCCACCTCCACCACGTCGGCGACCCTCTTGCGCGCCACCTCGTTGACCCCCACGTTGACGCCCGAGGTGCAGAACTGGCAGTTGGCGTTCTCCTGGGGCGTCCAGAACATGCAGGCCTCGGAGACGTAGATGCCCAGGTAGGTCCCCTGGAGGACGCCGATGCGGGACATGGGAATGCCGGAGGAGGTCGTGCGCTCGTACCAGGCGGGGGTCGGCGGGATCCGCACGGGGTAGGCCTCGTCCGAGCGGGTGTCCAGCACGTGGTAGCCCATGGCCTCGTCCCAGCGCATCTCGTAGGGGGAGAGGGCGCAGAAGTCCTCCTCCACGGGAACGTTCATCCAGATGTCCTTGAGGTCGCCGGGGATGACGATCTCGAGGCCCGAGCCCAGGCCCGCCCGGGTGCGGGAGAAGAGCCGGGCGTCCCGGTCCAGCCGGCAGGAGGGATCGATGCGGATCCCCTTGCAGAACAGGTCGATCTCCAGCTGTCCGGGATTGAGTCGCTTCATCGTCTCCCCCTCGCCGAGGCGCGATTCTACCACGGCATCCGCCGGACCCTCATTCCTTGCCAGCACGCAACTTGCCACCGGTGCGCTCCACCAGGCACCCCGCGAGGCCACCGGCAGGCCACCCAAGGTCTCCCCAGGAAAACCGGCCGGGAAACAGCTCCTGGCCTCGCCTGGCCCATGCCCGAATCGTCACCCTTAGCGAAACATCCTGCGCGAACCCACGACATGCAAGTCCGCGCCAGGCGAGTGGAGTCCGTGCACAACGCACCGGGTGCCGAGCGGTGTACCGGGCATCCTTCCCCTTCCAACCCCGCTCCGGTCTTCGTCGGAACCCATTCACAAGGGGCGCCACCATCCGGGATTCGATCCGTGGCGGGCCATACTGTGGGATGGGTTGGAACCGCGGCCGGGAGCCGGGAGCTCCTCGAAGGCTTCGAGCTCCTCCAGTGGGTGGGCCGTTTGCTGCGACGACAACGTTGGTTGGGCTCTCATGGGCCGCATTGTGATTGGCCCCCTGTGACGTTGCAAGCCTGAGAAGACGGCGCCTGCCGGAGCAGGTGCCGCGGAGGTGAAGGAGCGTGACGGCTGGATGGTGCTCGCCTGGTGGTTGATGTCGAACCACTACCATTTCGCGGTGCGTTGTGGGGAGGTTATGTTGTCACGGGGAATGCACCGTCATGACGTCCCTGCGTCAAGACGCTTTGGCCCGTCAACCGCCACCCCATGCCGCGTCCCAGTCCACTCCAGGTGAAAGGGTCCGGAGTTTCCGCGTCGGCGGGAAAACCTTGTGCCACGGCAGGGTCGGAGTTGACGGCATACTTGCCGAACAGAAGAGGTGCAGAGATACACGACTCATGTCCGGTGATTGATGTATCTCTCCGTTTTCCGAGAGGGCTGGGCTCATGATCGCCGAGCGGGGCCGCCAGCGCCTCCGTACTCGAAACCATCCCCGACGGGGTACCATGGTTTCCAGGAAATGGAGGAGACCATGGCATGGAGGAACTGTGTTGCTGTACTACTCGTGGTGGTGGCCGCGGGCTGCTCCCGGCAACCGGTGGAAACGCCGGCTCCAGCATCCCCCACGAGCGGGTCCGCGGCGAAAACAGGCTGGGCCCGGGTGACGGTCGCCGACATGACGCCCGCACAGAAGGCTTCCCAACACAGGAGCACTGAAGCCGTTCAGACCATGGCGAAACGGTTGATGGGCGAGCTCGAGGGTGCCCTGGACTCCGGGGATCCGGCGACCGCCGTCGAGGTCTGCCGTACCCGGGTGCCGGCGATCGCGGCGGATGTCTCCAACGAGTACGGTGTGCGAATCGGGCGGACCTCGTACCGCCTGCGCAACCCGGCCAACGTGCCGCCGGCGTGGGCGCGCAAGCTGGTGGCGGATCGCGTGGCCGGGCCCACCTGGCTCGCCGGCCCGGACGGCGAGCTCGCCGGCCTGCTGCCGATCCGGCTCAAGGCGGAGTGCACCATGTGTCACGGGCCGAAGGAGGAGATAGCCCCGGAAATCCTCTCGGTGCTGGCAAAGCGTTATCCCGAGGATGCCGCCACCGGCTTTCACCCGGGCGACCTGCGCGGCTGGTTCTGGGTGGAGACGGGCCCGGAGAGGTAGCGGCCGGCGCTTCAGCCACCACGAAGAGCCGAACCAGGAACGTCAGGGGTGAAGCGTTACAGGTATGGAACGAATCCGGGCGAGATCCCTCCGCTTCACGCCCCTGTGGGGCGCTCCGGTCGGGATGACAGGGGGGGTAGGGCGCTCCGGTCGGGAGGACAAGGGGTTGGAGCGCTCCGGTCGGGAGGACAGGGGGTTGGAGCGCTCCGGTCGGGAGGACAGGGGGTTGGGGCGCTCCGGCCGGGAGGACAGGGGGTTGGGGCGCTCCGGCCGGGAGGACATCCTTTCCCTCATTCCGGCCGAGGAAGCGAAGCGAGCCGCGGAATCTCCCAACGATGGCAGCGGTGGCCGACAGAAAAACAGTGTCCCTTTCTTCTGCTGCCGCCGGCCGCGGGCTTCCTCTTGGCGCCGTCCGGACACTGCCCATCCAGCCGCCGGTGCGTTCGTGAGGGGTTTTCCACATTCCGGCGGGTGTCACCGGTGGTAGAGTGGAGGTGTCCGAGGACACTGGAGGTGAACCATGGGAGACAAAGTCTACAAGAAGATCCGCGTGGTGGGGTGCTCCGCCGAGAGCATGGAGGCCGCCGTCGAGCTGGCCGTGGCCAAGGCATCCCGGTCGGTCCACGGCCTGGCCTGGTTCGAGGTCATCGAGTCCCGTGGCGCCATCTCCGACGGCAAGGTCACCGAGTGGCAGGTCACCGTCGAGGTCGGCTTCCGGATTGACTGAGCCTCCCATACCGGGACGGCATCATCTCCCGGGACAGAGGGGGAGCTCCGGGAGGGGCGGGAGCTGGGCAGCCGTGTTCCACTCCAGTCGGACGAGCTCGAGCACGAGCCGGCGGCCCGAGGGAGTCCGGATCTCCAGGCGGCCCGGCAACGAGCCCGTGTGGCGCATGAGCTCGATGCTCCAGCGGGGCGACTCGGGCCCCGCTGGGCCTTCCACGCGGACCACGCGCCACGGCGCTGCCGCCAGCTCAACCCGGCAGCTCCACCCCTCCCCTTCGATCCGGTACGCGCCGTCGCCAAACGAAACAATTCGGCCGTTCGGCGAAATGGGAAGCCGGCCCGCCAGCAGCCGGATTGCCTGGGGCAACGGCAACCGGCTGAGCCCGAGAACCGCCGAGGCGTCGGTAACGGGCACCCGGCACCCCTTCCTCAGATCGGCCACCGTGGCGGAACCCTCCTGATCCCAGGCCACAAGGCTGAGGGCACTTCCAAAGGCACCCGCCACGGTCATTCGCCCAGCATCCCCCCGGGTCACCACGGAGAGCCTGAGCCACCCGCTCCCGCCGCTCCGGAGCTTGTAGAGCGCCGCCAGATCGCCGGGAAGCGGCCGCTCCAGGGCGGCGACTCCCCGTTCCCACACCACAGTGGAAACCGGCGCCGGGGCCGTGCTGCGGCAGCCCGCGCCCAGGAACAGCGTGACGCCGAGGAGCAACGCCGGGATCCGGCGGGCCGCCCCCGGCGACCCGGAACGCGGCTGGAGAGCCGACGTCCGGTCCCTCCCGGCCGCGACGGATGGATGCGGAGGCCTCACTCGCCCGTCCACAGAAGGCGCCGCCTCACGGTGCGTCGGTCAGGCCGTCCAGCAGCTTCCGGATGTGCTCCGGGTGCTCACAACCCAGGTCGAGGCCACGCTGGAGCTGCTTCTTGGCCTCGTCCTTCTTGCCACTGGCCAGGAGCACCTCTCCGAGATGGGCGTGGACCGTGCCGCTCTTCTCGCCGGCCTTCATGGCCTGCCGGAGCCAGCGTTCGGCCTCGTCCAGCTTGCCCATCTTGAAGTACACCCAGCCCAGGGAATCCAGGTAGGCGCCCGTTCCGGGACGAAGCTCCACGGCGTGGCTGATCAGGCGGAGGGCCTCCTCCAGGTTGTCCCCGGCGTCGGCCCACATGTACCCCAGGTAGTTGGCCGCCTCGGCGTCGTCCGGATCGAGCTGGAGGATCTTCTGGAAGACTGTTGCCGCCTCGCCTCTCCGGCCCAGGCGCTCCAGAGAGGCGGCGTAGGTGAACAGCACGTGACGGTCCCCGGGGAAGCGCTTCAGGATCGCCGGCGCCTCCCGCACCACGCTGTCCCACCGCCGGGCGGCCTGGAGCACGTCCAGGGCCAGGTGCACCGTCTCCGTATCTTTCGAGGCCAGCAGCGGCTCGAGGCGCGCCCCGGCCCCCGGCTCACCCTGCCGGAGCCGGAACTCGGCCTCGTAGGCGATGGCGTCGTCACGAGCGCCGTCCTCCAGCTGCGGTCCCAGGCGAAGCATGGCGCCGACGCCACCCTGCCAGTCCTCCTCCCGGCGGTAGGTCTCGGCGAGCAGGGCCACCGACTCACGTCCGCCGAGCTTGGGGTCGGGCAGCCGTTCCAGCCACCGGCGGGCCGCTCCGCTCCGGCCGGCCACCAGCTCGACCCTCGCCCCCGTCAGGCAGGTGCGCACGGCGAGATTGGAGCGTGGGTCAGCCTTGGCCTTCTTCCACACCTTGGCCACGGTTCGCCGGGCGTCGGGGATTTGCCCCAGACGGGCCTCGAGCCACGCCAGGGTCAGCGCCAGACCGGCATCGTCCCGGTTGGCCTCGTGGAGCTTCCGGAGACCTGCCAGCGCCTCATCGTACCGGCCCAGGCGCATCAGGGCGGCCGCCTCCAGCCGTGCCGCCTGGGGAGAATCCGGCTGCGTCGCCAGGACACGGCGAATGATGGGGAGGGCCCGTTCCGCGTGACCACCATCCAGGTAGAGGGAGGCCGCCCGGAGCCGCAGGTCCAGGTCGTCCGGCGCCGCCCAGGACATGATGGCGTCCGCCGCCTTCACCGGCCGCCCTGCCGCCACCAGCGCATCGGCCTGCGCCTCGCGGCACGCGGTCGCCGTCTCGGGGTACTGCGCACACCGCCCGTACTGTGTTGCCGCCTCGTCCAGCCGCCCGATCCGCTTGAGAAGCCCGGCGTGGTAGAGCATCAGCCGCGGGTTGTCCGGCCGTTCGGAAGAGAGCTCGGCCATGGCTTTCTCGGCCTCGTCGGGCTTCCTCTCGCTCTCCAGGACCTGCACCAGCGCCAGCTGCACGTTGGGATCGCTGGGGCGCTGGGCCAGCGCCTGCCGCAACGCTGACTCGGCCTTGGGGAGCTGCAAGGGGTTCTGGGCGGCCGACTGCGCCAGGGCCAGCGCCCGCGCCCGGGTCCCGTACCAGTCGAGATTCTCCGGCTCCACGGGCTTGAGCACCGCAAGGGCGCGCCGCCCGAGGCCGACGTTGGTCAGCAGGGCCGCATAGGCGACCCGGACCTCACGGCTGGAGGGGTCGGCGTTCAGCGCCTTCTGATACAGCTCCAGGGCCTTGCGGTAGCTGCCGGCCGCCTCGGCCAGGCTGGCGCTGACATAGGCATCGGTCCCCGGCGGCAACGTTCCCTGGTAGGGGATTTCCTCGACGGCCCACACCGTGGTCGCCAACAGCAGGACAAGTCCACACGCCCGAAGGGTCGTTCGTCTCATGGGGGCTCAGTGTACCGCAGCTCCAGTCCGGACGATTCATGGGTCACTCGCGTCAGGTGTTACAATACCCGACCGATGGAAGCTGAGAAACCGGCGGGATCGCTGTTCACCGACACAACCTTCGATGTCTTCGACCTCAGGCCCGAGGTCCGCAGGGCCATCGATGAGCAGGGCTTCACCCACCTGACCCAGGTCCAGAAGGAGGTGCTGCCCCTGACCCTGGCCGGACGCGACGTGGCCGTCCAGGCCCAGACGGGGACGGGGAAGACCGCCACCTACCTGATCACCATCTTCGAACATGTCCTTCGAAACGAGCGCGCCGGGGGCTCCCACACGCCGCGGGCGCTGATCGTGACCCCGACCCGCGAGCTGGCGGTGCAGGTCTCCCGCGACGCCGAGATCCTCGGCCGCCATACGGACCTCAGGACCCTCGTGGTCTTCGGGGGGCTGGACTACAAGAAACAGCGGGACGAGCTCTCGGCGGGCGTCGACCTGCTGATCGGCACGCCGGGACGGCTGATCGACTACCACAAGCAGGGCGCCTACTCCCTGGAACGGACGGAGCAGGTGGTCATCGACGAGTGCGACCGGCTCTTCGACATGGGCTTCGCCGACGATCTCAAGTGGCTCCTGCGCCGGCTGCCGCACCCCAGGGAGCGGCAGTCCATGATGTACACGGCGACCCTCTCCTACCGGGTGATGACCCTGGGCTGGCGGGAGATGAACAACCCCGCCGAGATCGTCATCAACCCCGACAACATCACGCCCGATGCCATCACCCAGGAGCTCTACCACGTGGGATCCGCCGAGAAGCTCTCGCTGCTGCTCGGGCTGCTGGAGCGGGAGGGCGTGGGACGGACCATGATCTTCGTCAATCGCCGCCACACCGCGCGGCGGCTGGTGGAGGACCTGGAGCGCCACGGCTACGAGGCGCGGGCCCTGACGGGCGACGTGATCCAGAAGCGGCGGCTCAGGGTCCTCGACGACTTCAAGGACGGCCGGCTCCCCATTCTCGTGGCCACCGACGTGGCCAGCCGCGGCCTGCACATCGAGGGCGTCTCCCACGTCATCAACTACGACCTGCCCCAGGATCCCGAGGACTACGTGCACCGCATCGGCCGAACAGCACGCGCCGGCGCCGAGGGCAAGGCCATCTCCCTGGCCTGCGAGGATTACGTCTACTCGCTGGAGCCCATCGAGAAGTACGTGGGCTACCAAATCCCCGTCGCCTTCGCCGACGAGAGCCTCTACAAGAGGGTCATTCCCTTCCGGAGGCCCCGCCGCGACGACCGCCGCGACCGTCCCAGGCGCCGGGAGCCCTCCCGCCCACCCAGGCCCGAGCCGCTTCGCAAGGCCGCGCCGCCCGCCCACGAGAGCCAGGCTGCGGCCGCCGGCGAGGGCGAGGGGCCTGTCACGACCCCGCCCAAGAAGCGCCGGCGGCGGCGCCGGAAGAAAAAGCCCCAGACCCCGGACTGACGCCGCCGCGCTCCGGTCCCCCGGTCTGCCGGCGGACGGTGAGTGGAACCGCCCACGTCTCACGGCGGAGGAAGGGCCACGACGACGCTGGGACAGAGCCCAGGTGGCGGGCGTCCCTGCCTCGCCGGGGCATGGCCGGCCAGCCCAACGTGGGACGGAGTATGGAAACGTCGGGGCCACCCTCCCGGGGAAGACGGAGGGCGTCGGCCCGTCCAGCCGTCTCGTTTCCTCTTTTCCTGGCCCCTTTGCATTGGAACCTCTTCTCCCTCTCGTCTTCGCGCCGTGGCGGTCCGCCCCCCACCACCAAGGCTCACTGGCCACCGTCACCGAGGTTGTTGCGCTGTCCACAGCTTCCGTGGTGACAGGAGATACGGTAGCGTTGACCATTGCTTCACCCCACGGCGGGGACTGCATGCACGGCGTGCCGGGGCCGTTCCGGAGCGCGGACTTCGGTCCGCAGAGACCGTCATCGTTTCCATCTCCCTGGGGCTCAATGGAATGCGAGCCAAAGCCCGCGCTCCATGGTGGAAAGAGCAAGGCAGGGCACGGCGCAACAACCTCGTCCCCCCTCCGCCATTGACACGGCACGGGGCGCCCCCCTACCCTCGGGCCATTCCGTTCGGAGGTATGCCCATGGAACCCGCCCCGCTCAGCCTTCCCGAAAACGCCTACCGCAAGCTCAAGGAGGGTGAGGTGTACCACCCCGTCGTCCCGGCGGAGGCGCCACTACCCGAGGCGACGCCTTACTCGGTCAGCCTGGGCCTGGGCTTCGCCGTCCTCTTCTCGGCGGCCGCCGCCTACCTGGGCCTCAAGATCGGCCAGGTCTTCGAGGCGGCGATCCCCATCGCCATCCTGGCGGTCGGGCTGTCCACCTTCCTCAAGCGGAAGAGCTCCCTCTCCGAGAACGTCATCGTCCAGTCCATCGGGGCGGCGTCGGGCGTCATCGTGGCGGGCGCCATCTTCACCCTGCCCGGCCTCTACATTCTGGGCCTCAACGCCACCTTCCTGCAGGTCTTCCTCTCCTCGCTCTTCGGCGGCTTTCTCGGCATCCTCTTCCTGATCCCCTTCCGCCGCTACTTCGTCTCCGAGATGCACGGGGAGTTTCCCTTCCCCGAGGCCACGGCGACGACGGAGATCCTCGTGGCGGGCGAGGCCGGGGGCGACCAGGCGCGAACGCTGCTGGGCGGCGCCCTGGTGGGTGGCCTCTACGATTTCCTGGTCTCCGGAATCGGGGCGTGGAAGGAGGTGGTGTCGTCCACCGTCTTCGGTTGGGGCCAGCGGCTGGCCAGCTCCATCAAGCTGGAGTTCCGCCTCAACATCGGGGCCGCCGTCATGGGGCTCGGCTACATCGTCGGCCTGCGCTACGCGGCCATCATCGCCGCCGGCTCCTTCCTGGCCTGGTGGGTGCTGATCCCACTGGTCTACTTCATCGGCGCCCACGTCCCGGAGCCCTTCTTGACCACCAGCGGTCAGACCATCGCCCAGATGTCGCCCATGCAGATCTTCGGCGACTACGTTCGGCACGTTGGTATCGGCGGTATCGCCGCGGCCGGCATCATCGGCGTGGTCAAGTCGTGGCGGATCATCGCCGGCGCCTTCAAGCTGGCCTGGGTCGAGATTTTCGGCGGCGGCCGACACGCCGCGGAGGGCGACACGCCGCGCACCCAGCGCGACATCACCATGAAGTGGGTGATGACGGGTATCCTGGCCACCCTAGGCGGCATCTGGGTCTTCTTCAACTGGGGCGTCACGGGCAACGTCCTCCATGCCACCGTCGGCCTTCTCATCGTCCTCGTCATCGCGTTCCTCTTCACCACCGTGGCCGCCCGTGCCATCGCCATCGTGGGCACCAACCCCGTTTCCGGCATGACCCTGATGACCCTGATCATCTCCTCGGTGGTGCTGGTCAAGGTCGGCCTCTCGGGTCCCACCGGCATGCTCTCCGCCCTGATCATCGGCGGCGTCGTCTGCACGGCACTGTCCATGGCCGGCGGCTTCATCACGGACCTCAAGATCGGCTACTGGCTGGGCACCACCCCCCGGACCCAGGAGCGCTGGAAGTTCCTGGGCACCCTGGTGGCGGCGGCCTCGGTGGGCGTCGTCATCCTGGTGCTCTACACGACCTACGGCTTCGGCGTGCCGACACCGGCCCACCCCCACCCCCTCCCGGCGCCCCAGGCCTCGGCCATGGCGGCGGTCATCCAGCCCCTGATGACCGGGCAGCCGGCGCCGTGGCTGGCCTACCTGGCCGGCATGTTCCTGGCGCTGATCCTCGAGATGGTCGGCATCCCGCCCCTGGCCTTCGCCCTGGGCATGTACCTGCCCATCGAGCTCAACACGCCCATCCTGGCCGGTGGATTGATCGCCCACTTTGTCTCCACCCGTTCCAGGGACGAGGCCGTCAACACGCGGCGGCGCGAGCGCGGGACCCTGATCGCCTCGGGCTTCATCGCCGGCGGCGCGATCATGGGAGTCCTCGCCGCCTTCATCAACTACATCGGCAAAGAGTGGGTCGTCGGACCCCAGTGGACCCTCAGCTCCGCGGTGGGGCTGGCCCACTGGTCCGAATCCTCCGGCGGGGAGATCCTGGGTTTTGCCATGTTCGTCGTCCTCTGCGCCTACATGATCTGGGATTCCATGAGGACCAAGGAGGCGTAGACCGCCTCCAGCCATCGGGGATCGGGATCAATGTGGGGCCTCCCGGACATGCAGCGGCCCCTCGCAGCAGGGGGTCTGTTCATCGGCGCCCTGCCCCACCCTTCGAGCACCGCAGGGGCCGCCCGGCGAAGCGGCTTCACCCGCCCAGACAAGCAGTCAGCAGGGCGAGGAGTTTCCGCGGCGTGGTCACGACCGTAACCGGCAAGGGAGGCCCACCCGGCGGGGGCTCGAGAGTCCACGCACGCCACCACAGCACCTCCCGGCCCGCCTTGGCCGCCAGGGCCACCTCGGAGAGGGTACCGGGGCCACCGCCGATGGCGGCGCAAAGGTCAACGCCGAGCACGTTGACGGCGTTCCGGGCGCTGCCCAACCCCGTGTAGATGGGAATCGTCACCCAGGAGTTGGGGTAGCCCGGCCCGGGGCCGGCCGTGGGCAGGACTCCCACCGTGATCCCCCCGGCCTCCACGGCCCCCCTGCAGGCCGCAGCCATGACGCCCGGGCCACCGCCGGTCAACACGACCCAGCCGGCCTCAGCGGCCGTCCGCCCCACCCGGCGGGCCACCGCCTTCTCCTCCGCCGTGGCCCGCGAAGCGCCCAGAACGGCCAGCACCCTCCGGCGAACATTCTCCATGGCATCAGTGTGCCACATCGGCCCTCGCCCACACCAGAAGCTGACAGCAGGGAAGGGCTACCCCTCGTGATGGGTGGCTGTTGCTCCCAGCGCCGGCGTCTGTTTCCATGCGCAACGAGCCGGGACCCGCAGGTCCCGGCTCGCGGAGTTGGTGGTAGGCCCGGCCGTTACTTGCCGGTATCCTGGTCGAGCTTGAGGATGGCGAAGAAGGAGCGCTCGGCCCGCGGGCGGTAGACGTAGAGCCTGAGGTAACCACCCTTCTTGACGGCGTTGACGCCCGAGAGGAACTGCTGCACGGAGCTGATCTTCTTGCCGTTGACCTCGGTGATGACGTCGCCGCGCCGCAGCCCCTCGTCCGCTGCGGGTGAGACCGGATTGACGTGACTGACGATGACGCCCTTGATGGAGTCCTCGAGGCCGTAGAACTGGCGGACGCGGTCGGTCAGATCCATGACGCTGACACCGACGCGCTCGGAGACGTTGCCCTTCTCCTCTTCACCGCCTTCACCCTGCGATTCCTCCTCGTCGCCCTGACGTTCCTCGAGGGTCGCCGTGAGCTTGAGGCTCTTGCCGTTCCGGATGACCTCCAGATGCGCCTTGGAGCCGGGCGGCATGGCGGAGATCTGGTCGATGAGATCCCGCGTCTTGGCGACCTTCTGTCCGTTGACGCTGACGATGACGTCGCCGTGCTCGAGTCCCGCCTTGTCGCCCGCGTGGCCCGGCAGAACCTCCTCGACGAAAGCGCCGTTACGGCTCTTCAGGCCGAAGGCCTCCTGAAGCTCCTGGTCGATGTCCCGAACCGTGACGCCCAGATAGCCCCGGACCACCTTGCCGTGCTCCCTGAGCTGGGGAAGGATCAGCTTGGCCGTGTTAATGGGCACGGCGAAGCCCATGTTCTGGCCGCGTGCGGAGATGGCCGTGTTGATGGCAATGACCTCGCCTCGCAGGTTGAGCAGGGGACCGCCCGAGTTCCCGAAATTGATGGCTGCATCGGTCTGGATGAAGTTCTCGAAAGATGTATCGGAGATCCCGAGCCGCCGTCCCTTGGCCGAAACCACGCCGACGGTGACCGTGTGGTCCATGTTGAGAGGGTTGCCAACGGCCATCACCCACTCGCCCACCCGCGCCGCCGCGGAGTCACCGAGCTTGAGAACGGGGAACTCCCGGTCCGCATGCACCACGCGGACCAGGGCGATATCGGTGGCGGGGTCCCGCCCCACGACCTTGACGGGGTACCGGGAGCCGTCGTTGAGCTCGATCTCCAGCTCGTCGGCGCCTTCCACCACGTGGTTGTTGGTCAGCAACTCGCCGTCCGGCGTGATGAAGAAGCCGGACCCCGAGGAGCGCCGCACCACGGGCTCGCGGCTCTGGCCGCCCTGGGGCCCCATGCCGAAGGGTCCGAAGAAGCGGTGGAAGAAATCCTCCGGCCCCTGCTGCTGCCGCCCCTCGCCGGGCTTGACGATGTCCTTGGCATACACGGAGACGACGGACGGCACCACCTTCTCCGCAAGCGTCGCGAAATCCGGCGCGGCAAATACGATCTTGGACGGCGCCTGGACCTGTTGGGATGGCCGGTCGGCGCTGGCGCGCGGCGTCAGGCCGAGGCCGCCCGCCAGGACCATGCCGAAGAGGACGGCCGCCACGGCGACCGCCACCAGAGAAACAAGCTGAATCCGCTCTCGATGCATCGTTCACCTCCATGGAACGCGGAAGTCCGTCGGGACTCCCCTTACTCCAAACACAACCCCCTCAAGCAAATTCCCTGCCAGCCCTCCCTGACGTACGGCGGCGGCTGGGGTGTCAATCTGGCATGAGAGGGATCCTGGACCGACCGGGCTGACGCCCGCCCCGGGAGAGGCGCCGTCACCGCGCCTCTTCTCCCCATACCTCCGCCACCTGAATCAGGTCCTTGCCAGCCTCCTTGGCCACGTACATGGCCTGGTCGGCGGCCCGAAGAAGCAGGTTCTTCCGGAGATCCACGGTGCCGTGGCGCGGTACGTGGACGGGGTAGACGGCGACACCCATGGAGCAGGTCAGCGCCCGCCTCCAGTCGATGGGCACCTCGGACCAGGTGAAGCTCCCCTGGAGGAAGCTCGTTCGCCGCAGGGCGTCCTGGACCCTCCGCCCCACCTCCAGCGCTTGCTCCACATCGTGATCCGCCAGGATGATGACGAACTCGTCGCCGCCGTAGCGGGCGAGGGTCGAGCCGGGCTCCTGGACGGTCCGTTGCAGGAGGTAGCCGAACTCCTTGAGAACCTGGGAGCCGGCCAGGTGCCCGTGGCTGTCGTTGACATCCTTGAAGTTATCCAGGTCGAGGAAGAGGAGCGCCACCGTGGAGCCGGTGACATCGGCGCGGATCAGGTCCTCGGTCAGCCGGTGATGGAAGAACCGGTCGTTGTACAGGCCCGTCAGATCGTCCCGCCGCGCCATCTCGTTGGCCCGCTGGGCATCCAGCAGGTTCTCGATAAAGACCGAGGTGTACCTGGCGAAGATCTCGAGGAGATCCAGGTCCTTGGAGGTGTAGGGCTGTCCGTTGGAACGGTTGACCAGCTCCAGGACGCCGCAAACGGTTCGTTCGATGCGGATGGGGACGGCCACGAGGCTCGCGGTCGTAAACCCCAGCGAGTCGTCGAAGTGCCCGTAGAAGTTGGCATCGTTTTCGGGATCGGTCATCAGGTAGGGCCGGCCAGTCCGGTAGACGTGCCCGACGACGCCCTGGTTGACATCGACCGTGGCACCGAGGAGGTGATCGGCGTGGGGCCCGTAGGCCGCGACGAAGTGCAGGTGTTGGGCGGTCTCCGACCGGCCGCGGTCCAGGGGACGGTCCATCAGGATCGACCCGGCCATGGACGGAAGAAAGTCGTTGGCCTTTGCCAGGATCTCACGGAGGAAGACATCGACCTTGAGACGAACGGGAATGAATCCGGAATAGCGCCTCCTGTCCAGAAAGGGCTCGATCTCTTCCAGGGGGAGGCTGTGAACCTCAAGGCCGGTCATGGCGGGAGTTTATCACGCGCGACGGAGGAGGCTTCTCAGCTCCCGCTCCAGCTCCACCACGGTCTCCGAGTGATCGGCCCGGCCGGGCGCGAAGCGGACCATCTCCAGCCGGCGGCGGAGCTCCTCCACCCGTGCTTCGAGCTGCGGTTTCCGCTTCCTCTCGGGAACGCCGAGCCACCACCGTTCAAGCACGCCCTGGAGCTCGCGGGCACGGTCCGCGGCGCCTTGCCCGGAGCGTGCCGGCGGCACGGCATGCCGGCGGGAGCGCACCATCAGGACGCTGAAAAGCACCCCTGCCAGAAGACCGACGCCCACTGCGGCCAGGACGATCGCCCAGGGGAATCCCCGGTTTGACGGCGGCGCCGGGGCGGTTCGCCGGCGGTGCGTGGTCGTGATCGGACCCGCTCCCACCCGTGGAGCGATGGTCGGGGTCGGCGCCGGGGTCGGTGTCGGCCCGCGTACAGCCAGCACGAAGGGGCCCAGGACCTGGTCCTCGTAGACGCCGGACGCTGGATCGAAGACCGCCAGGTGGATGGGAGCCAGCCGGATCGTTCCCGCCCTGCGGGGCACCAAGGTCATCTGCCAGCTCCGCAGACCGTGGAGACCCCTGTTGTCGACCTTGACCTTGCTGCTCTCCTCGGGGGGATAGGTGTCACAGCTCGCACAGGCGGGCCATTCGGCAGGCGCTTGCACCAGGGGGAGGTTGCCCTTGCCCCGGAGCGTAACGGTCAGGGTCGCCGAGCCGCCCAGGGGAATCACCGCCGGCTTGAGCTCCGCCCGGTAGCGCAGCGCTCCAACGGCCCCGGAGAACCCCGCCGGCGGCGCAGGCCTCGGAACGATCTCGAAATCCGCCCGGGGCGTTTCGCGCTCGACCACGTTGCCCGGTCCGAAGACGCTGAAGGACCGCAGCCCGATACGGGCCCGGATCGGGGGGATCGCAAGCTTTCCCGGTTTGAGCGGAATCAACACGTAGCGTGCAACGGGGAAGCGACGGTACACGACGCCGTCCCGCTGTACGGCGCTCCCGCTGACCTGCTTCGGAAGATCGACCCTCTGGGCCCACCAGCCGGGGAAGGAAGGTGCCCGAACCCACTCGAAGCCATCCACCGCCGCCGTGGTGTCGAGCACCACGGAGACCATCATGGGCTCGCCGTCCCACAGTCTCTTCTTGGGCACCAGGAGCTTCAGGCCCACCCGGGTCGCGCGCTGCGCGCGCCGGCCAAACAGCTCGTCGAAGGGATCCATGGGCATTCCCCGGACACGCCGGCTCGGGGGGGCCACCGAACCGTTGACGACAATGGCCGTGATCGGTTCCGAGCTCAGCCTCTTGCCGCCGACGGTCACCTCGATGGGGCCAACCGAGGCCGGTCCCACGTTGACCCCCTGGAGGATGTAGGTGAAACGCGTGCTCGACGACGCCACGCCGTTGACCCAGGAAAACTGCTGTTCCGTCGAGGGGCCACCAACGATCTGGAGGTTCTTCAGCTGCCGGGGCCGTGGGGGCTCTCCCGTGACCCGGCCCCCGGAAACCGTGATGACCAGGTGCGCCACGTCCTCGATACCGAAACGTTGGGGCTGCAACCGGACCTCGAGGGTCGGCTCCTCGCCGGCCAGCGCCGCGGCGGCCATCGCCAGTGCCAGGAGCGCACCCAGGGAGAGGACCCGCCGTCTCACCAGTCCTCCTCAACGCGCCTCTGCTGGACGGGCACGGGGGTTCTCATGGCCTTTCGGGCGTTTCGTTCCGCGCGCTCGAGGGCGCCGTACAGGGGGTTTTCCCGTTGCGGCGCCCGGCGCTGCCGGGCCTGGCCGGGGCCGGGGGTGGGCGTCGGCGTGGGGGCGGGGCGCTGCTGCTGCTGCTGTTTCGTGTTCTGCTGGCGTTTCTGCTGCTCGTGCTGCTTTTTCCGTTCCTTCTCGTTTTTCTGGTTCTTCTTGTCCTGCCGCTGTTTCTGTTCCTTCTTCCTCTGCTCCTGCAAACGGAGGGCCAGCTCGTAGTTCCTCTTGACGTCGGGCGAGCGCCAGTCCTCCAGCAACGCCTTGCGCAGCCAGCGAACGGCCTCGGAGGCCTGCCCCGCTTGAAGGGCCGCCGTTCCCAGGTTGTAGGCCGCCCCGTGGACCCCGGCACGGTCCGCAGCGCTCAGCAGGGGGGCCGCCACTTTCAGCTGTTTTCCCGCCGCCAGGGAGGTTCCCAGGTCGTACTGGCGGACGGGGTCTTTGGGATCGAGGCTGGCCGCCTGGGCGAAGGCACGGGCCGCCTCGGCCGGCTTCTGTTGCTTCCAGAGCTTGAGCCCGCGCCTGGCCAGACGCCGCTCGCCGCCCGGGATCCAGCGTTGCCACCATGGCGCCTCCAGGCCCGGCGCCGCCGCCTGGCGCCCCTGAGGGGATGCCGGAGCGCCCGCCGGCGGCGGTGCGGC
>JAADFK010000135.1 GCA_013152925.1 Acidobacteriota bacterium
CTGACCTTTCCGGCCCGCTTTCAGCTCGTCGCCGCGGCCAACCCCTGTCCCTGCGGACACCTCGGTGATGGCAACCGGCCGTGCACCTGCACGCCCACCATGATCCACCGGTACCGGTCCCGTCTGTCGGGACCGCTGCTGGACAGGGTTGATCTGCAGGTGATCGTTCCGGCCGTACCCTGGCGGGAGCTGTCCGAGTCGCGCCGGGGAGAGGCGTCGTCGGTGGTGGCGGAGCGGGTGGGCACGGCCCGGAAGCTGCAGGCACGGCGGCTCGAGGGAACCGGGATCGCCTGCAACGCGGGGATGGGACCCCGGGAGATCGATCGCTGGGCACGCGCGGACACGGCCGGGCACCGTCTGCTCGAGCGTGCGGCGGCCTCCCTGGGGCTTTCGGCCCGGGCCTTCCACCGGATCCTCCGCGTCGCCCGGACCATCGCCGATCTCGACGCGTCGGAGACCGTGCAGGCCCATCACGTGGCCGAGGCCATCGCCTACCGGGCGCTGGACCGGGAGGAGCTCCCGGCGCGAGGGGAGGCGGCGGCCGCCGGAGGGGCCTGATCTGGGCTCGATCGCTCTGTGGAGATCTTCTTGCTCCGTTGAAGGTGGTGGGGTGTGATCGCCTCTTCGGGTGGAGATGGGAGCCGTGCCGATCGGGTTTCCCGGATAGAATGGGGGCATGGGCAACGGGGAGAGCCGCCGGAACACGCTGGACGAGTTGCTGAGCCGGGATCTCCGCGATGCCCGCTACCTGACGGCGGAGGAGGTGGCGGGGTCGTGGCGCAATGTATTTCCCGAAATGGCGTCTTCCGTGCCGGCGCCGTACCCCATCTATACCCCCGATGAACGCCGCGTGGTGACCTATGGTTACCCGATCCTGGCGACCCAGGCCCTGGACCAGCTCCGCCGGGAGCTGGCGACCATTGTCCGCACCGAGGTCTCCCAGCGCCTGGCCGACGAGAGGATCGACCAGGAAACGCGGGAGCGGATCATTGCCAACCGGATGCGTTTCCTGGCGCGCGTCCAAAAGCTCATGGTCAACACCATGCTGACCGACTGGGGGCGGGGCCTGCTCGAGGTGCTGATACTCCACCTGACGGCGGAGGTGGCCGGAGCGGTCAGCCGGATTCCCGTGGTGGTCCGCCGTGCGTCGTCCGGTGTGGCCCAGGAAACGGCGGAGCGAATCCGGTACCAGGTGGCGTCCGTCTTTGCCGACCTGCTCCAGCGGGCCGGCCGGGAAGCCGGCGACCACCTCCAGGGTCTGGCGGGGAGCAAGGAGGCGCCGCGCCGATCCCGCTTCCTGGCAGCCCTGGCAATGGACCTGCTGCCCTTTGCGCGCCAGAGCCCGCCGGTCAACCCGGAGGAGCTCAGCGGCCTGCTGGAGGTCCGGTACCGGGATGAGGATCCGCGGACGATCCATGCGGGCCGCCAGGCGCTGGTTCGCCTGGGAAAGCTCCTGGCCCACCGTCCGGAGCTGGCGGCCGCCCTGCGGGTCGCGACGGGAAACCAGTTCCCGCTGACAGCTCTGACGGCGCTTTTCCAGCCGGCCCTGTGGAAAGCGCTGCGCGAGATGGGTCTTCTCCGGGAGCTGGGCTTCGACGAACGCCGGGCCGAGCTGCTCTCGGATCTCGGCCAGCGGGTCAAGCGTTTCGAGTTGGTGGCGGTTCTGCGCCGCCACCTGGAGATGGTCACCACCAGGGGCCGGGAGTACGTTCTGGCCTCCTCCCACCCCCCGAAGACAATCGCACGCTCCACCCGGCCCTTCGATTTCGCCCGGCCCGGCGTCGTGGGAACCGCCGTCCAGCGCTTCGGCCTTGTCTACGATCTGACGGCCTTCACGGAAACACTGGAGGTTGTCCGGAAGCAGGGGCCACTCGCCGAGGAGCGGGCCCTCCAGTTCATGTACGTCTTGCAGCAGCGGCTTGACGCCATTCGCCGCCGGCACCGCCTGACCTTCGAGAAATTTCTCGGGGACGGCGCCTTCTACTCCTCCCGGCGGGCGGTGAGGCTCCTGGCCGCCGGGGCCGAGATCCAGGTGGCCTACGACAGGCTGCGGCGCGCCGGATTTCCCTTCGATCGCGGGTTGAGGATGGCGTTGAACTACGCCACCTACCACCTGCTTCCCATGGTTCCGGCGGGGGGCAGGGCCTCCCGCTTCGAGTTTTTCGGCCACGGGGTCGTCGAGCTGGCACGCCTGACCACTGGGAAGAGCGCGCGGGAAATCGACGAGATCGCCGAGTTTCTTCTGCACGCCGGGTACCCCTCGGCGGCGGTCGAGGATTTCCTGGCACCTCTGATCCAGGCCCGCCAGGGGATGGCGCCGCGGCCGGGCCGCGTGTACACGGCGCGCCTCGACGAGCACGGTGAGCTGATCAATGAGGGCATCGTCCTGACGGCGACCTTTGTGGAGGAGCTCCACCGGGAGCTCGGCGAGGCGCCGCTGCTCGTGGCCGACCTGGGGGACGAGGCGGCGCACGTGGTGCTCTCCCTGGACGAGGAGGCCACCTCCCCGATCTTCGTCGCCCTCGGGTATCTGGGTGTGGCACGGCTCAAGGGCCTGCCTCCCCTGGAGATCGTCGAGGCCGTGGTGCTCGACGGGCCGCCGGCCCACGTGGCCTCGGCGCCCCAGGGAATTCGGCTGTTGAGCTTCCTCCGCCAGCTGGCGGCGAAGGGAGGTTCCACGCCGGTGGAGGTGCCGCAGGATGTGCCGCCCGACCTGCTGGTGGCCACCTATCTTGGACCGGAGGGACGGCGGTTGTGGCTCTTCGGCCGCTACCGGGAGGCCGACGGCCTCCTGACCGACGCCGTGGAGGTACCCCTCAAGCCGCCCGACATGGAGCGCGGCGAACCGGTGGAGATGTGGCTCTTCCGGCAGCGTGCCGACCTCTACCGCCTCTACCAGGGACTGTGCCGCACCGGTGAAGACGGCGCCACGCTCCCGCTGGCGTCCTTGCGACAGCGCCAGGGTTACATGGGGTTCTTCCTGACGGCGCCCCACCGCTCGCCGGCCTGAAGCACGTCTGCTGCGGTCTCAACGGTTCCGGGACGGCAGCATCCCGGCGGCGCCGGCCAGGATTTCCCGGAAGCTCTCCCGGTCGTTGCGTTCCACCGCGGCGGTGAGCTCGCCGATGGCCGTATGCAGGGCGGCGTAGACCTCGCCGCGGTGGGGGTTGAGGCGCTGGATGGTGAAGTAGAGATCGGGGTTGCCGTCGAGCACGGACCGGGAGGTGGCTGACTGCCGCTTGAAGGAGGTGGAAGCCACCCGCTCCAGCATGGCGGGATCGAGCCCGGAACGTTCCAGGGCGCGCGCGAAGACCATGCCTGTGAGGTGGGAGAGGCCCAGGAGCCAGCCGGCCAGCCGGTCGTGGAGCTCGAAGGGCAGGCTGACCAGGTCCAGATAGGGGTGTTGCAGCAGGTCCAGGATGCGCTCCCGTTCGGCCCCCTCGTCTTCCCACACGGCGTGGATGACCGTCAGCGGCTCGTAGGGGTTCTTGGAGGGGCCGAACATGGGGTGGATGGAAACGGCAGGCGTGCCGGCGTCATGGAGAGCGGCGAAGGCAGGCCGCAGGTGGTCCTTGACCGAAGCGATCTCCACCACCGTCGTCCGGGGCGCCCGCCGGGCCAGCTCCTCCAGCACGCCCGGCATGCGGTCCAGGCTGACGGAAACGAGGATGGCGTCGTAGCGGTCCAGGTCGGCGATCTCATCGAAACCGGCGTAGCGGCCCTCCCCCTCGGGAAGGGAGCCCCAGGCGGGATCGACCCCTTCCACCCGGTGGCCGATCCCCTCGAGGAAGCGGCGCAACCATCCCCCCATGGCCCCGCCCGCACCGGCGACGAGAATCCGGCCGCCACCCCGGGCCTCCCGGGCCACGCCCACCCGGTGCTGGCGCTCCACCGAGCCGCGGATGATGGCGCCGAAGATGGCCTCCATGACCTCGGGCGTGACACCGCAGAGCTCGGCGGCGTCCCGGGCCCGGCCGAGCACACGCTGCTCCACCTCGCGGACCACCACCGGCCGGCCCGCCTCGGCCTTGAGCTCGCCCACGCGGGCCGCCAGGCGGAAACGCTCCCCCAACAACTCGAGCAGCGCCCGGTCCAGCTCGGCGATCCGGTCGCGCAGGGTTCCGATCTCGTCGTTCATGAGGCCTCCCGGCCTCAAAGCTACCATGGTGGAAGTCCGCGGGGGTCGACGGCCGGGGACCGGGGCCGTCCGGGCGTTCCATCGGGAGCGGGGACGGTGATACCCTGGCCCCGTCTGCCGGAACGGGAGGTGTGCCATGACCCTGGAGAAGCTCGACGCATCGTTGATGGACGAAATCCGCGCCCTGGAGGCGGAGGGACGCGCCAAGCCCCCCGAGCGGGTGATCACGGGCTACGTCCCACCCGAGGCCAGCCGCGGCCCGCGCTATCGCCTGCGGGGCTCGGACACCCTGTTCATCCGCATGAACTCCAACAGCTACCTCTCGCTCTCGCACCATCCGAAGCTCCTCGAGGCCGCCGACCGCGCCACACACGGCTTCGGCGTGGGGCCGGGCGCCGTCCGCTTCATCGACGGCACCTTCGCCCACCACGTGGAGCTCGAGGAGCGCATCGCCGCCTACATGGGACGGCCGGCGGCCAGGATCTTCAACTCGGCTTACACGGCCAACCTCGGCCAGGCCTTGGCCATCGCCTCGCCGGGCACGTACTGGATCGGCGATGCCCTCAACCACAACTCCATCATCCGCGCCATGCGCATCGCCGGCGTGCCGAGGGAGAACAAGGCCATCTACCCCCACAACGACATGGAGGCCCTTGGCCGCTGCCTGGAGGAGGTCCCCGACGGGATGGATCGCGTGGTGGTCATCTTCGACGGCATCTTCTCCATGCGGGGCGATTACGCCCCCGTGGACGAGATCCTCCGGCGCTGCGAGCCCCACCGTGACCGTTTTCCGAAGGGCCTGGTGACGGTCATCGACGACAGCCACGGCATCGGGGCCTACGGCGTCACCGGCCGCGGCACGGAGGAGCACGCCGGGGCGCGGGCGGACATCGTCGTGGGCACCTTCGGCAAGGCCTTCGGCGTCAACGGCGGTTTCGTGGCCTCGAGCGCGGCGCTGGTGGAGGCCATCCGCCAGAAGTCCGACACCTACATCTACACCAACCCCCTGGGCGTGGCCGACTGTGCCGCGGCCTCGGCGGCCCTCGAGATCGCCGACGGCCCCGAGGGGGCCGAGCGCCTCGAGCACCTCCATGCCATGACACGCCGCTTCCGGGAAGGAGTCACCCGGCTGGGCTGGGAGTCCATCCCCGGCCCCCACCCCATCGTGCCGCTGCTGGTCCGGGACACGGCGCGGACCCGGAAGCTTGTCCGGCACTTCTACAACAACGGCGTCCTCGTGGTGGGCCTGACCTTCCCCGTGGTGCCCCGGGGCGACGAGACCATCCGCTTCCAGATCAACGCTGCCCACACCGAAGCCGATATCGACTGCGCCCTGGCGGTACTGGAGTCCTTCGGGGGCTGAGGGGTGAAAAGTGCGGGTCAGGGTTTTTCCCGGAAGAAGACCCAGAGGGCGGCCGGCAGCGCCGTGAAGTCGGCGAGCATGGCCAGCAGGAAGGCCAGGGAGGCGACGATGCCGAACTGGCGCATGGGGGGGAAGGGCGAAAAGGACAGGGCCAGGAAGCCGCCGGCGTTGATCAGCGTGGCCAGGACGATGGCGTAGCCCGCCACGCGCAGCGTATGCTGCAGCGCGCCCGCCGTGTTGAGGCCGAGCCGCCGCCGGCCATCCTGGAAGTGGTGGAAGAAGTGGATCTGGTCGTTTTCCGAGGCGCCGAGCACGGTGGTGGCGATGAGTATTGTGGCCATGTTGAGGGGAATCCCGACGACGCGCATCACCAGGAAGGTCGTCAGGATGGCGAAAAGGGAGGGCACCATGGCGTTCAAACGGGCGGCCCCGCTCCGGAAGATCAGGAGAAACGTGCCGAAGATGATGACGAATGTGATGGCGAAGGATTGGGTCAGGGTCGGCACCAGGTGGGCCGAGATGGAGCTCTCGAGCACCCCGCTGCCCACGAGCTGCCACGAGCATTTCCGGAGAACGGGCTGGCGTGCGGCCGCCCGCCTCCAGGCGGTGGCGACGTGGCGGTGGAGCGCGGCGGCATCGAGGTTGGTACCGGCGGCCGAGGTGACGGAGAACCAGGTGGAAGCCAGGCTCTTCATGTCCACCCACCGCCTGAGGGACGGCTCCGTCATCAGCAGCTGCTCGAGGTCCCCGGACAGGCGCTCGAGGGCCGGCTCGTCGGTGGGAAGCTCCTCGGATCTTCCCGCCGCCCAGCGCCGCAGCCGCAGCACCTCGGGCAGGCCCACCACGGAGCCGATGGCCGGGTCGGCCTCGAGCCCGGACGCGAAGGCGTCGAGGCCCCGCAGGGTCTCGGGATCGAGCACGGCGAGCTGGGGCGTGTGGATCCAGATCTCGCCGTGGGTCAGGCCAAGGACCTCCCGCGAGAACTTCCGGATGTCGCGAGCCACCGGGAGCTTCGAGTCCAGGTAGTCCAGGCCGTTGGTCTCGAGGGGCATGGGCGACAGCAAGCCGGGCACGCCGAGAAGTGCCGCCAGGCCCGCCAGGGACAGGAGCCCGAAGGCCAGGAGCAACGGCCAGCGCCACCGGTATGACCAGCGGGGAAGTCCTCGGGCTACACTCTCCATGGCGTTGCCGCCCGCCATTCGCCCCCGACCCGCCGGGGGCTTCAGGATGCTCTGGAGGGCCGGGTAGAGGGTGAAGCAGACGATCCACCCCAGGACCAGGCCGGCGGCGGTCCACAGCCCCAGCTGGCGGATGGGGGGGATGGGCGAGACCACGAGCGCCGCGAAGCCGGCACCCGCGGCCAGCACGGAGGCGCTGACGGGCAGGAGCTTCTCGGCCAGCGCCCGCGCCCTGTGCTCGGCCAGGGGCAGGCCGTCGCCGTGGTCCACGTAGTGGGAGTGCAGGTAGACCAGCCCCGCCGTGGTGGTCACCATCAGCATCAGCGGCACGAGCCCGGAGACGATGGTGAAGGCAAACCCGGCGGCACCGCCGAAGGCAACGCCGACCAGCACGGAGACAGCCAGCGGGATCAGGATGGCCAGCAGCGCCCGCCAACTCCGGAAGAGAAAAAGAATCAGCAGGACGACGAAGACGCCGAGGAGGGGGAAGAAACGGACCGTGGAGGCCGCGGACTGCCGCTCGAGCCAGGCGTTGATCCACGGCGATCCCACGCGGCCAACGTGAACGCCGGGCGGCACGGTCAGCGCGATGGCCCGGTCCACCTCCCGGAGCATCCGGTCCCGCTCTGCCGGGCCGTGGAAGTCCAGCTCCAGCACCAGCCCGAGGAAGCTCTCCCCCCAGAGCCCCTGTCGCCGGAAGAACTTCGTGCCTGTGGCCATCTTCCGGAGCTCCCCGGCTGGCGGCAGGCCCCGCGCCCCGGGGTGGAATCGCCGCCAGATGGTGAGGAGCGAGTAGGCTTCGACGCCTTCGATACCGCCAACCCGGTGTTCCAGGCGATCCATGATCCCGGCAGACGTGGTGGAGAAGGGTTGCGGGACCTCGAGGAGCAGCTCGGCTGGCCGGGTTTCAGGGAACGCCGCACGGAACGCCCGGGTGGCCGCCACCGCAGGATCACCCGGCGGCACCATCTCCTCCAGGGAGCTGGCGTTGGGTATGCTCAGGAGAAGCGCGACAGCCAGGGGTATCGCCACCAGGTACGGCGCCACGACCCACCACGGGTGGCGGCCGATCCAGCGAAAGAGGCGCCGGGAGCGGGGCTCGGGAGGGGCATCCATCGGGCTGCTATCATACCGGGCGTGGTGCGTTCGGGAAGGTCCTTTGCGATCCTGGCGGCGCTGGCCCTGTTTGCGGCCGGTCCGCTGGCCGCCGGCTCGCCGGTGACCGGCCTCGTGGTCTGCGCGCCCGGCTACCCCGGCTCCACCGCCGAGGCCCAGCCGGTCATGGACGCCTTGGCCGCCGCCCTGGCCACCGCCGCCCACCGGCCGGCGGGAAGCGTGAGGGCATCCTACGAGGCCTCGGAGGCAGGTGGCGTGGCGGCCATGGGCTCCCCCCGGACCGCCCTGGCCCTGGTGACCCTGCCCTTCTTCCTTAAGCAACGGAAGGAGCTGGGCCTCAAACCCGTGGCGCAGGCCGTTCCAGCGGGGCGCGCCGCCCTGGAGCCCTGGACCCTGGTGGTCGGCAGGGGGACGGTGAACGACCCCGCGGACCTGGCGGGCTGGGAGCTCCGCAGCCTGGCGGGTTTCTCGCCCCGCTTCGTCCGCCGCGTGGCCCTGGGCGGGTGGGGAAGGCTTCCCGAGACGGTGCACATCCGCTTCACGGGGGCCGTGCTCTCGGGCCTGCGCCGCGCGGCGGCGGGCCGGCACGTGGCGGTGCTGCTGGACGGTGAGCAGGCGGCGGCCCTGGACGGGCTGCCCTTCCGCAGCTCCCTGGCGATTCTCCACCGCTCCCCGCCGCTTCCCGTCTCCCTGCTCTGCACGGTGCACGGCCGTGGCTCCGGGCTGGCAAAGGCCGCCCTGAAGCTTTCGGGCACGGCCGCCGGCTCGAGCGCGCTGGCTGGCCTGCACCTCGACCGCTTCGAGCCCGTGGACACCTCGGCCGTGGCCGCCGCCGCCCGGGCCTTCGGCGGGACGGCCCCCGCTTCATGAGACGGGCGCTGGCCGCGGCCTGCGTGGCCTTGAGCCTGTGGGGCGTCGGCTGCGCCCCGGCGCTCCACGAGCATCCGAAGCTGGCGAGCGGCGTGCAGGCCGGCTCCGGGCGAGCGGTAACGAGGGAAGCTCTGCTCGAAGAGGCGCGCCATGCGTGGGCAAGCCGGCCGGATGTGGCGGCGGTCCTGCGGGCGCGGCAGCTCTTCCTGGAGGCGGCGCAACGGGGCTCCGAAGGGATCGAGGGCCTCCTCGGTGCCGCCGGCGCCACGGCCTGGCTCGTTGAGCACCTGGAGGATCCGGAAGAGCGCGGCCGTCTGGCCGGTGAGGGGGTCGGCCTGGGCCAGCTCTGCCTTCAGCGGGCGCCGGGCGATCCGCGCTGCCGCTACCGGCTGGCCCTGGCCCTGGGCCAGCAGGCGCGTGAGCGGCCCTCCACCGGCCTCGACGGTGTGCGCCGCATGGTCAAGCTGTTGCGCGGCCTGACGAAGGAAGCCCCGGCCCTGGACCATGGCGGTCCCGAGCGCGTCCTGGCCCTGGTGCTGCTGCGGGCGCCGGGCTGGCCCGCAGGCCCCGGCGATCCCGAGGAGGGTCTCGAGCAGGCCCGGCGGGCCGTCGCGCTGGCGCCGGAGGACGCACGAAACCGCATGGTCCTGGCCGAGGCGCTGCTGGCAGACGGCCAGAAGAGGGCGGCCCGGAAGGCGCTCGAACGGGCGCGGGAGCTGGCCCGGAAGGCCGCGGCCTCGGGCGATCCTGACGCCCCCGCCCGGCTCCGCGAGATCGAGCGGCTCGCAAAACGGTGTAACGGCCAGCGGCAGGGGCGGTGAGTCCCTCCCGGGGCCGGTTGGCCGCCGGCACGGGCGATGGGTGGGCGTTCGCGGCCATGGTCCGCCGTCTGTGACGGCGGCCACGGGCCGCTCGGTGCGGGTCACCCGTGAGCCTTCGGCTCCCGGCGCCCCTTCCCTCGCGTCCCTGCGTCCCGTCCCTTCGGGCCGGCCCGCCCATGCCCGCTCTGCTGCCAGGCATCGTGGTCGTTTCGACGGTACCGGCGCCCCTCCCTCTCCCCATCCCCCCATCGTACTGACTAGCCTGTCATTCCGACCAAGCGAGCGCAGCAAGCGCGCGGAGGAATCTCCCGGCCGAGTGGAGTCATCCCATCGCCCCGCCCCTCACACCTCCGCTGGCAAACCCAGCTGAGCGGCGATGCCGGCCATGGCGTCGCGGACGAAGACGATGTGCTCGTCGAGCTCGACGCCGAGCTCCTCGGCGCCGCGGCGGACATCCTCGCGGCTGACGCCCCGGGCGAATGCCTTGTCCTTGAGCTTCTTCTTGGCGGACTTGAGCTTGACGTTGGCGATGGCCTTGTCCGGCCGCACCAGCGCACAGGCGGTCAGAAAGCCCGTCAGCTCGTCCACGGCGAAGAGCGCCCTGGCCATGGGCGTGTCCCGGGGGATACCCATGTAGTCGGCGTGGGAGCAGACGGCGAGGATCCACTCCTCGGGCCACCCCAGCTCCGTCAGGATGCGCCGGGCGGCGTGGAGGTGGGTGTCCTCGGTGGGGTTCTGCTCGTAGTCGAAGTCGTGGATCAGGCCGACGATGCCCCAGGCCTCCTCGTCGCCGCCGAGCTTGCCGGCGTAGGCGCGCATGGCGGCCTCCACCGCCAGGGCGTGCTTGATCAGGTTGGGGTTGCCGGTGTGCTCGTTGAGGAGCTTCCAGGCGTCGTCACGGGTCGGTGTGGTGGTCATGCTCGTGCCTCCCCCGACAGTTTACATCCGAAACCGGTGATAAGGTGCGACTTGCAGAGTGCACACCAAGACGATGTCATTATGCAAGAAAACCGCTTGACATGACCGCTGTACGGGCGTATAACGTGCATATTGACGTTGAAGGAGGTTGCATCATGCCAAAACGCAAGGCCGAGATCCTGAGAATCTGTGAGGAGGAGGACGTCCACTTTCTCCGCCTCCAGTTCATCGACATCGACGGGATCATCAAGAACGTCGAGATACCCAGGAGCCAGTTCGAGAAGGCCCTGGACGGCGAGATCATGTTCGACGGCTCCTCCATCGAGGGCTTTACACGGATCGAGGAGTCCGACATGCTGCTGCTGCCGGACCTGGACACCTTCGGCGTCTTCCCCTGGGAGACCGAGCACGGCAGGGTCGGCCGGCTGATCTGTGACATCGCCAACCCCGACGCGTCCGAGTTTGCCGGCTGCCCCAGGACCCAGCTGAAGAAGATCGTCGCCCGGGCCAAGAAGATGGGGTACACCATGATGGCCGGCCCCGAGGCGGAGTTCTTCCTCTTCGCCGGCAACGGCGAGACCGGCGGCGGCCCCTCCATCCACGACAAGGGCGGCTATTTCGACCTCAGCCCGCTGGACCGGGGCGAGGAGGCGCGCCGGGACATCACCCTGGTCCTCGAGGCCATGGGCTTCGAGGTGGAGGCGGCCCACCACGAAGTGGCGCCGGGCCAGCACGAGATCGACTTCAAGTACGCGGACGCCGTCACCACGGCGGACAACGTGGTGACGTTCCGCTTCGTCGTCAAGAAGGTCGCCCTGATGCACGGCCTCCACGCATCCTTCATGCCCAAGCCGCTGGCAGGCCTCAACGGCTCCGGCATGCACACGCACCAGTCGCTCTTCACCCTGGACGGCGAGAACGCCTTCTGGGATCCCAAGGCCCAGTGGGAGCTCTCCACGGTGGCACGCCAGTACATCGGCGGCCTGCTGCGCCACGCCCGGGCCATGGTGGCCGTCACCAACCCGCTGGTCAACTCCTACAAGCGGCTCGTGCCGGGTTACGAGGCGCCGGTCAACGTCGCCTGGTCGGAGAAGAACCGTTCACCCATGGTCCGCGTTCCGGCGCGGCGCGGCGTGGGCACCCGCTGCGAGGTCCGCGTCCCCGATCCCTCGGCCAACCCCTACCTGGCCCTGGGCGTCATGCTGGCGGCCGGCCTCGACGGCATCGAGAAGGGGATCGACTGCGGCGAGCCCGTCAACAAGAACATCTTCGAGATGAGCCAGCGGGAAAAGCGGCGCCTCAAGATCGTCCAGCTGCCGGCCAACCTCGAGGAGGCGCTGGTCTTCCTGGAGAAGGACGAGGTGCTCAAGGCCGCCATGGGCGAGCACATCTTCGAGCACTTCCTCCACAACAAGCGCCGGGAGTGGGCCGAGTACATCCAGGTCATCCACCCCTGGGAGCAGGAACGGTACTTGGATCGCTATTAGCCCGAAACGCCCGGCAACTTCCTGCTGCGACCGGCGAGACGCACATCATTGCGGCGTTTCTCCCGGCGGCGCCGCCTGCGGCGTACGGAAGTACGCATCGGCGGCGCCTTGGTCGAAACACCACACTGACGCACGTCTCGCCGGTCTCGCGACGGAAGTTGCCGGCCGTTCCGGACTTGGGAACCAGAGTGGGCTACGCCTCGTTTGCTCGCTTCGATTCCCTCCCCGCCTGATTGGGCTGGGGGAGAGTGAGAGTGAAAGAGCAGTCCCCAATACCAATACAAAATACAAGGGACATTGTTGTTCTCGCTTTCCTCCCCGAGGCGGCGTGTATTGCCCCTTTCCCCAGCCTTTCGAGGCATTCTCGGCGGTTGTGAACCCGTGCTCCGGGGCCTGGTGCCTGCCAACCACAGAGGCTCCTGCGTTTCCGAACACACGTGTCCCGAAATTCCGGCCCCCGTTTCGGTCGGTCGGTGTTACCCTGGCTAGGTCAGAAGATGATGGCGTTGCTGCGCTGCTCTCTCAGCGAGAGGTGGACGCCTCCCAGCTGGCGGATGGGGTTCTTCCGCCTCCGGTACCGGCCCTGCTCCCTGAGGAGCCCGATCTGCTCGCGGAGGAACGCCTCGGTCCCGATGGCCACGCCCTCCACGAAGTACACCAGCCGCTTGCGGAATACGCCGCTGCTCTCGTAGCCCCGTGCGGCCTCCTGCTCAAGGATCTCCGGGGAGATGGCCGCTTGGCCCTCCCTGGTGGGCACCGCACCGCGGTGGTACAGCAGCTGACGGAGCTCCAGCATGGCGGACTTCCGGTCCGGCTGATGGAACAGCTCCTCGATGGGAATCAGCCAGCCATCCTGACCGATCTCACGTAGATACACCGACGACGCCTCCCACTCCTCCGGCCGCTCCACGATCCCCGCCCGCACCGGGTTGAGCTCCACGTAGAGCAGACAGTCCAGCACCGCCCGGGCATCGCCTAGCACGGTGGACTTGAACCGCTGGTCCCACAGCCGGCCGCGGCGGTCGAAGCTCCGGTTGTACCAGCGGGCGAAGGCAGCCTGTACGTTGCGCATGAGCTCCGACACGTCGAAGAGCCGCCGGCGGTAGTGTTCCCAGCGCTCATCGTCCCACAGATCGATCTGCTGCTGGGCCTTGGCGCTCGGGTACATGAGCCGCGAGCGGGCACGGAGCTCCTCGCGATCGACTTCGCGCTCGGCGTCAAACCGAAGCACCAGGTGGTAGTGGTTGCCCATGACGCACAGGGCCGCCACGTGGCAGAAGTAGATGCTGCAGTAGTGTTTGATGGTGCTGATGAGCTGGCGCTGGACTAGGAGTTTGGCCAGCGGGAGCTCATCGCGATGGGCGGGAACCCGGCTGTAGAGGTGGTACCAGGTGTCCCTGTCGGAAAACTTGAGCCGCGCCATCCGCGCCATGACAAACCTCCCAGGGCTGTGATGAAAGAAGGGTAGCCCAAGAGTGGAGAGATGTCGAGAGAAAAACAATGTCCCTTATTCATTTTCCCTTATTCATTTCATTTGGGGGGGTTCCCCATCTCCGGTGACCCCGGTCCCGTCACATTCCGGGATCGCCCCGTCCTCGCCGGCTGTACTGTTGCCGCGTTCTCTTGCCAAGTCTCGCCCGGCGCTTCATATTGGAGAAAACTTTCAAGCGAAAGCTGGGGGCACGGGCGACGGAAAGGAGCACAGGATGCCTGAATCGACGATTCTCGATTTCTACCGGAAGGAGATGGAGCACGACCGGGCGGACCAGTACACCCGCTTCACGGTGGAAGGCAGGACCGTCTGGTCCACGGAGAAGTTTTTCTCGGCCACGGCCGCTTTGGCAGCGGCCCTGGAGGAGCTGGGGGTGCGGCACGGTGACCGGGTGGTGCTGATAGCCAACAACCGCCCGGAGTGGCACGTGGCCGACCTGGCCATTCTCGATCTTGGCGCCGTCGACGTGCCCTTCTACCCCAATCTGACGCCGGAGCAGGTGGCCTACCAGGTCGAGGACTCAGGGGCCACGGTCGCCATTGCCGAGGACGGAGAGCAGATGGAGAAGCTCCTCCACGCCAGGGAGCGCGTTCCCGGACTCGAGCACCTGATACAGATCGATGGCCCGGCGGACGACGATGTCCTGACCCTCGAAGAGCTCCTGGGAGGCCCGCGCGGGCCCGGCGCGGAGAACCGGTTCTGGGAGCGGGCACGGGAGGTCCGGCCCGCCGACCTGGCCACCATTGTCTACACCTCCGGGACCACGGGCCGGCCCAAGGGCGTCATGCTGTCCCACCGCAACTTTACGAGCAACGTGGAGGCGTTCATCCCCAGGGTCCCCGTGACGGCGGAGGACCTGGCGCTGGAGCTCCTGCCGCTGTGCCACGTCTTCGAGCGGACGGGCGGCTACGCCTACATGTACGCCGGGTGCCGCCGGGCGTATTGCGCCACGGCCGTGGTGGGCGAGGTCATCGCCGAGGTCGCACCGACCGGATTCGCCTCCGTGCCGCGTCTCTTCGAGAAGATCCACGCCACCATCATGTCCAGGGTGGAGGGAGCGCCCGCCACCCGGCGGAAGCTCTTTGCGTGGGCGGTGGACACGGGCTGGAAGGTGGCCCGGCTCCGGCTCGAAGGCTCCAACCCTGGGCCGCTGCTGGGTCTTCAGCACGGCCTGGCCGATCGGCTGGTGCTCTCGAAGATCCGTGCCGCCCTGGGCGGACGGGTCCGTTTCTGCATCTCCGGCGGCGCTCCCCTGGCGGGTTCCCTCAACCGGTTCTTCCATTCCATCGGCATTTCGATCCAGGAGGCCTACGGCCTGACCGAAACCTCCCCGGGAATCAGCATCTCCGGCGCGGCGCCCGGAGAGAACCGCCTCGGCGCTGTGGGCAAGGCGCTTCATAACCTCGAAGTCAAGCTGGCCCCCGACGGCGAGCTCCTGGTGCGGGGCCCCAGCGTCTTCTCGGGCTACTGGAACAACCCCGAGGCCACGGCCGAGGCCTTTGACGAGGACGGGTTCTTCCGCACCGGGGACATCGCCCGCATTGACGAGGACGGCTTCATCTGGATCACCGACCGCAAGAAGGACCTGATCGTCACGGCCGGCGGCAAGAACATCGCCCCCCAGCCCATCGAGAACGAGCTCAAGAAGAGCCCCTGGATCGACAACGCCGTCCTCATCGGCGACCGCCGTCCGTACGTGGTGGCCCTGCTTTCCCCGGCCGCCGAGGAGCTTCAGACCTGGGCGGCCCGGCGCGGAATGGCTGGCCGTGAGCTTGCCGAGCTGCTGGCTGAGCCGGCGGTTCAAGGGCTTTTCTCGGAGGCCGTGGAACGGGTCAACGGCAGCCTGGCCCGCTTCGAGCAGATCAAGAAGTTCCGGGTGATCCCCATGCCGCTGAGCGTCGAGGGAGGCCACCTGACCCCCACCCTCAAGGTCAAGCGCCGCGTCGTGGAGCAGGAGCTCGCCGGGCTTATCGAGGAGCTCTACCAGTAGAACGGGCAGGCCCTTACGCCCTGTGGCCGGCCAGCGGCTGAGGCAACGGCTGAAGGCGGTGGCCCCGGGCGACGGCCAGAGAGGCCTGAAGCTCGACGAGATCATGATCGAGGTCCGATATGGGCTCGTGGCGCTCGCCCAGCCGGATGGTCCGAGTAGCCACAGTCCAAGGCCACGGGCACGATGGCTCCGCGTCGCGTGGACGTCGGTTCAGCGGCTGCTCATCCGGTCTCCCCGGGGGCGGTCTTGATATCCACCGGCACGGGCGTGGGCGCCACCACCAAGCTTTCCTGGGCGACCAGCCCGGATCGCTGTGCCTCGGCCTCGACGAGCCAGCGTAGCGTCACGATCCGGCCCTCGAAGCTGTACGGTCCCGGTGGGACGGACAGGCGAAAGCTCAGCTTTCCGGAAGATTCTGGCGCCTCGAAGCCTTCCCTTCGTACAACGCCCACATCGCGGCTGCCCCGGCCCTCCGTGTACCACAGGAGCCGTAGCTCCAGGCGACCCGGCGGCTCGTCCAGCTCCCAGCGGACCGTTCCCGAGAGCACGGCTCCGGGCCGCGCCCAGCTCCTGCCGCCCGCGAGCTCGATCCTCAGCTCTCCCACGGGTCCTCCTCCCCGGCCGGTGCGGGTGTCACCTCGATCTCCCAGCTGTCCGACGCATCGGGCCAGTGTCGCACCTCACCCTCCACCTTGAGCTGCCACAGAATCTTGTTGCTGGCAGCGTGGAAGGTATGCATGGTGTCCTGCGGGATCTCCAGTGACGCCTCGCCGGCCACCATCTCGAGCCGCTGGGACAGATCGGCCAGTGGAAACACGGCGAAGACCCGCGTGTCCGTGCGGGAGTTATTACCTCTCCGATAGGTGGCCGACTCGCTGCCCTCCAGCACAAGCCGAAGGCGCTGCAACCGGCCGGCGGCCCCGCGCGTTCGCCACGCGACGCGGATCCTGCCGCCCAGCCTCGGGGTCCCGGGCGTCACGGTGAGCGTGGTGGCGGGGTTGGCCAACCCCAGCACCGCATAGACGAAGAGACCGGCGCAGAACAGGCCCACGAGGACGAAGGGCGCCATGAACAGGGTGAGAAACCAGTCGGGCCGGCCCGCCCGGAACCCCTGCACCACCTGCCACAGGAACACCGAAATGATCCCGTTCCAGATCAGTGTGAACAGCAGGATTCCCACCACCTTCCAGATGCGGCTCCGGCCGGGCGTGAGCACGAGCGGCCCCTCGGTCCGGCGCTCTTCCCCCGCCGGTGGGGCAGCGCCTTCGTACGGCTTCGAGGCAAAGGCCCGGCCGGAAAGGCGGTAGAGCAGTCCCGCGCCGAGGGCGGCGGCCAGGGGGATCAGGAAGAGGAGGTGCCCCAGGGTGTAGCCGCGCACCGCCACGGCGCGGGTGGGGTCGCCGGGGTCCACCCAGACCGTCAGCGTGGACCCGCGCGGATGGCGCCGGACGAGCTTCCGCTTGGAGGTGGAGCCACTGGACGAGCCGGTGACCCATCCCCAGCGGTTGCTCCGGTAGCGGTGGCCGCCCACCTCGTACTCGTACAGAATGTCCGCGTTCCAGGTGACGCTTCTGCGTCCATCGTTGTTGGTGCTCTCATGGCGCCGGATGTTGGAAGCGATGACCCGCGCCGTGACAGGTTTCCACATGCGTGCGCGCAGCGGGCCCGTCATCCAGGGGAGCATGGCCGCCGCGCCGCCGAGGGCGATCACGCCAAAGACCAGGCAGAAGATACGGGCCGCCTTCCGCGCCTTTTGGACCGTACCGGAGGCGTGTGCCAGGGCCTCGGGACCTGCCGGCCCGGTGGCGCTCTTCCGCCACGCCAACGCGATGATTCCGGCGCCGACCGCCACGAAGAGCAGCGGGAAGAGCACGATGAGGCCGAAGAGCAGGGACCGCTGCTCCAACACCGCCTGGGAGGGGTTTTCGGGGTTGACCCAGCAGGTGGCACGGGCGCCCGTCGGATAGCGAAGGAGAAGGAGCTGGACCTTGCGGAAGTCGCTGCCGCCCGTGTAACCCCGCCGCATTACGCTGCTGGCATACTCGCGTCCGCCGAAGCGGTAGCGATACCTCACCCGGAAACTGTACGGGCGCTCGTCCGGACCGTTCAGAGCTGCGAAGCTGGAAACCACCCGGCAGGGCGTCCTGGTCCAGCCGCGCGCTTCGATGTCCCTCCAAACCTCCCGGCCCATGAACCCGGTGAAGAACAAACCCGCCAGGAGAAACACCAGGCCGAACACTGTACCCATGGTCCGGACGGCACACCCGCCGCCGGCGCGGCGCGCCACCCGAAGCTTCACCGCGCCTTCCCCGAGCGCCCGCCGGCGCGATTTCCACGTTTGAGTGAATCCATCAATCCATCATACGACGGCGTGACCCCTCCAATTCCAGCAGCCGAGCCCGAGGCCGGTTTCCGGGGAATGAGAGCCATGGGCAGGGCGGGACGCGGCCCTGACCGGGATGGCGCCCCAGTCTGGCGCGACCACGGAACCCGCGAGCAGGCGGTCGAGGCCCCAGCTGGGAAACGAGTCAGGGGATTCTTTGTGCAGTTGTGCGCTATTGGCAAGAACGCTCGTCATGACTTCGGCATCGATCAATCCCCGCCCGTCAACCCTGTCACCAGTACACAATGGCTCCCCTGGCTCCTTCCGGAGACGCCTCGGGTGTGCCGAGGAGTCGACGCTCAGGTGCGGGAGAGGAGAATGAGCCGGGTCAGGCGGCGTCAGTGGCGGCTTGGGCCTTGGGGAGCAGGTGGGCGATGGAGTTCGCGTAGTAGGCGAGGAGGCGGTCCTCTTCAGGAACGGCGGTGTAGAGGCCGTCATGCTGGACGACGATGTGGCGGAGGGTGAGCATGCGAAGGCCCACCTCGATGGCGTACTCGCGGTCGCTGCGCGGAATGTACGTTCGAGCGCCGCGGGCTTCGAGGTCCGCCATGAGGCGCTGCGCTTCCGCCTTCAGCTCGAGCTCGCTCAGAGGGCCGGCGCTGCGCTGGAAGACGGTGGCGACGATCGGTACGGGGACGACCGGAATGACGTCCGCCAGCGATTCCATGAGGCGGTCGGCGATCCGGCCGACAGCGGCGAAACGTTCATCGCCGCCGAGCTCGGCGGGGCGCAGTCCGTGCTCGCGGCAGTAGGTGCGCATGGAGACCGGGGTACCGAAGTTGACGCACACGTAGCCGAAGCGGTGCCACCGGCCGAGGGCCATCTGCCATACGTTGCGCGCAAGGAAGCCAGTGGTGGTGGCCGCTGCCCTCAGACGCCCCGGATTTTTCTCCGGGTCCTTGGCGCCGAGCAGGAGGGTGCGGTCTTCGAGGACGCGGTCGTAGTTGATGCCCACGGGGACGAAGACCAGATCGCGTTCGCCGTCGGGATCGAAGGAACGCAACATATAGTCCAAGAGGCCCTTCTTGGGCTCCGCCAGGCGGCCGTCGCGGGTCAGGCCGCCCTCCGGATACATGGCCTGTGTGACACCGCCGCTGGTGGCCATGTGGATGTAGCGCGCGAGAACACGGCGGTACAAGGGATCGCGCGACCGTCGGCGCACGAAGTACGCTCCCATGCTTCGAATGAGGGTTTGCAACGGCCAGATGCGCGCCCACTCGCCGACCGCGTAGCTCAGGGCGGTCTGCGCGGCCGCCAGATACGCCACCAGGATGTAGTCCATGTTGCTGCGGTGGTTCATGATGAAGACGACGGTGGAGTGTTGGTCGACGGTCGCCAAGCCCTCCTCGTCGGTGATGCCGAGGCGCACGCGGTAGAGGAGCTGCGCCACCCGGCGCGCGACCCAGTAGCCGATGCGGAAGTAAAAGTAAGCGTTGAAGGCGGGCACGATCTCCCGCGCGGCGCGCTCGACCCGGGCCATGGCGACCTCGCGAGGCATCCCCTCCATGCTGGCGAACGCTGTGGCGGCTTCCATGACCTCCGGGTCGAAGACCAGACGGTCGATCAGCACCGCCCGCTTGGTCAGCCGGAACGGCTCGATCTTGATCCGCAGGTGTTGGCCCACGTCTTCGAGGACACGGTTGACCTTGCGGCGAAGGAACCAGCGCACACTGGGAACGAGCAGCCGGTCGAGGGCCGCCCACGCGGCGAGAACGGCCAGCAGCACCAGCGCCCAGAGAGGAACGTCGACGGTCTGGAACATCTGCCGCCATTGTCGCACGCACCGGCCCCGGGTCCCGCCCGGTGGTCTCGCTGGAGCCGGGCTTTCAGGATTCCACCGTTTTGTGGAGGTTTCCCGACTCCTGCATGGCGACGAGGCGGGCGAAGGCGTCGCCGGCGGCCATGAGCGTTTCATAGCTGCTGCGTTCGACGATACGGCCGCCTTCGAGGATGCCGATGGCCGTGGCGTTGCGGGCCGTTGAGAGGCGGTGACACAACGGTGTTGGCGGTCGACAGTGTCCTTGGGGGGTAGGTCCACGGGCGATTCGGCCAGACCTTCGCTGTTTCTTCCCCATCCATCGGGATTCGCGGCGGTCTGGACGCCCTGGGCTGCGTCCCGCGAAGGACGGGGGACATCGAGGAGCGGGCTCGGAAGCGCGGTGCCTGCCTGCGCCAGCGGGGCAACGGACCTGGCAGGAGGGTTCTCCTTCCCGGCTTCCGCCGGTGTACCATTCCCGGCGGGAGGGGCCATGAGCGTCTTCGAGGAGATGTCGCGCGGGGAGCTGCTGACGACGGTGGAGGTGTTTGCCAGGAACTGGCTGGCACACGACGGGTGCTGGTTCCTGGCGGCGGAAGATCGGTACGGGATGGAGGTGGCCATCGAGCTGGACACGGCCTCGTGGGCCCGCTTCGCGGCGGCGGAGGCCTCGCGGATCAAGCGGGCCTTCAGCATTGCCGACCGCGGCGGCCTCGAGGCGCTGGAGAGGGCGCTCCGCTACCGCATGTACGCGGCCATCAACGAGCAGCACGGCGAGTGGTCGGCCGACCGGAAGGTCTACCGCTTCTTCATGGATACCTGCCGGGTCCAGGAGACGCGCCGGCGCAAGGGCCTGCCGGACTTCCCCTGCAAGAGCGTGGGGATCGTCGAGTTCTCCACCTTCGCCAGGACCATTGATCCCAGGATCCGGACGGTGTGCCTGCACTGCCCGCCGGACGCGGCGGAGGGTCAGAGCTGCGGCTGGGAGTTCACCCTCGAGGAGGGATGATGATGCGGACACCCGCCGGGCGAGCAGCTCTCAGCAACCGGGCCCTGGCCGAGGCGCTGTTCGCCCTGGCCGACCAGGAGAGTCCTGGTGACCGGAGGGTGGACCTGCTCAAGGCGGGGTACCGGGCGCTGGACGCCAGGGGCCCGGCGGGGCGGGAGGTGTTGGGAAGTGCCCCGGGATGGCTCCGGCCGCTGGTGGCCCAACTTGTCGCCTGCCACGGTGAGGGTGCATTGACGGCCGCGGTCGAGCGGCTGGGGGCCGGGAGGAAGGCAGGACGGCGGCCGGCCCGGGAACGCTTCCTGTCGAGGACCGACGTCGAGTCGATCCTTGCTTCTGCCCCCGAGGAGTTGCTTCCCCAGCGGATGCGGGGCGCCTTCCACTGGCACACCCGGGATTCGGACGGGCGGGGCACACTGGAAGGCATGGCCCGTGCCTGCCGGCGGCGGGGCGCCTCCTGGGCGGTGGTCAGCGACCATTCGAGGGGCCTGGAGGTGGCGTCGGGGCTGGATCGCGAGGGCGTGCTGCTCCAGCGGCACAAGGTCCGGCGCTGGAACGACACCCACGGGGAGGATCTCCTTCTGCTCCAGGGCCTCGAGGTGGAGATCCTGGAGGACGGCACGGTGGACGTGCCCCGGGTGGAGCGGAACGAGCTCGACCTCGTGATCGCGGCGGTCCACCGGCGGCTGGAGCCGGGCCCCGACCAGACGGAACGCCTGCTCCGGGCGGTGGAGACGCCGGGCGTCCGGGTGCTGGCCCATCCCAGGGGGCGGCTGTTCCACCGCCGCCAGGGGATCCGCGCCCGCTGGGAGACCGTGTTCGCCGCCTGTGCGGAACGTGGCGTGCTTGTCGAGGTCAACGGCTTTCCCCGGCGGCAGGATCCGGACTGGGAGCTGACCCGGCTGGCGTCCGAGGCCGGCTGCTCCTTCGTGCTGGCATCGGACGCCCACGCGGTGGCGCACCTGGAGTACGACGCCTTCGCCTGCGCCATTGTGGCCCGCGCGGGCGTGCCGGCCGGACGTATCCTCAACTTCGCGCAACGGGAGGCGGTGGAGGACTGGATCGGAAACCCAGGAGCTGGGGTATGGTGAAACGGGAGGGACACACCATGGTACGACGCTGGATGAACGTGCTGTTGACGGTTGCGGTGGTGGCCGGCTTGGGAGGCCTCGCGGGGTGCCACGAGAAGAAGCCTGCGAAGGCCGGCGGAACGGCCGTGGAACGGGCCCCAACCCAGGAAGAGCCAGCAGCCGCCGGGCCGGCTGCCGAGTCTGGGGTGGAAGCGCCGGCCGAAGAGCCGGCCGGTCCTCCGCCGACGCCGGCGCCCAAGGGCCCGGTGGCCTATCCCGCCGGGGAGGAGCCGGTGGTGATCGCGGGTGCGCACATCGGGGAAAAGGTCCGGGAGCCGGGTCACTGGCACCTAACATACACCGTGGATGTTGCGCCGCAGCGAGTGCTGAGCTTCTACCGCCAGGAGGCGGGGAAGCGGGGTTGGACGGAGAGAAGCTTCCAGGCCATGGGGCCGGGCGGGTTCATCACCTGGGAGACCACTCACGGGGAGTTGCAGCTGATCGCAGGACGAAGTCCCGCGGGAGGCAGCTCGGTGGACCTCAACTGGAACCAGGCCCAGTAGCTGAGATCGCGAGGGCGGTTCACGGCCCCACGCTGTTCGTCCGAAGCCGCCCCCGCCGGGCCGCCGCTCAGTACAGCGGAAAGCGGCTCGTCAAGGCGTGGACCTCTTCGGCGATACCCGCCATCTTGTCCTGGAAGGCCTTGAGCTTGACGGGGTCCTCCTTGTCCTCCTCGGAACGCAGCACGCGGTCGATGAGCTCGGCGATGATCTTCATCTCCCCGGGACCCATGCCGCGGGTGGTGACGGCGGGGGTTCCGATGCGGAGGCCCGAGGCGATGTAGGGCTTCCTGGTGTCGAAGGGTACCGTGTTCTTGTTGACCGTGATGTCGGCCAGCCCCAGCCAGCGTTCGGCCTTCTTGCCGGAGATGAAGTCCGTGCCCAGGTCGATCAGGAAGAGGTGGTTGTCAGTGCCACCGGAGACGATCCGCCAGCCGCGGGCCTTCACCTCCTCGCAAAGGACGGCGGCGTTCTCGACGATCCGTTTCTGGTACTCCTTCCACTCGGGGAGGAGCGCCTCGGCGAAAGCGACGGCCTTGGCGGCGATCACGTGCATCAGCGGGCCGCCCTGGACACCGGGGAACACGGCCTTGTCGATGGCCTGGGCCCACTCCTCGGTGCAGAGGATCATGCCGCCGCGGGGCCCGCGGAGGGTCTTGTGGGTGGTGGTGGTGACGAACTGGCAGTGGGGCACCGGCGAGGGATGGAGCCCGGCGGCCACGAGGCCGGCGATGTGGGCGATGTCGGCCATCAGCAGGGCGCCGGCCTCGTCGGCGATCTCCCGGAGGAGCGCGAAGTCGATGACCCGGGGGTACGCAGAGGCGCCACAGACGATGAGCTTGGGCCGGTGCTCGAGGGCCAACTTGCGGATGCTGTCATAGTCGATGGTCTCGGTGTCCCGGCGCACCATGTAGGGGATGACGTTGAACTCCTTGCCCGAGTAGTTGAGAGGGTGGCCGTGGGAGAGATGCCCGCCGTGAGAGAGGTCCATCCCCATCATGGTGTCGCCCGGCTTGAGAACGGCCATGTAGACGGCCATGTTGGCCTGGGCGCCGGAGTGGGGCTGCACGTTGGCATGCTCGGCGCCGAAGAGCTCCTTGGCCCGCTGGCGCGCGAGCTCCTCGGCCACGTCGACAAACTGGCAGCCGCCGTAGTAGCGCTTGCCGGGATAGCCCTCGGCGTACTTGTTGGTCATGACGGAACCCATGGCGGCGAGCACCGCCGGGGAGACGAAGTTCTCCGAGGCGATCAGCTCGAGGCCGTCGTTCTGGCGGGCGCGCTCGTCTTCGAGCGCCCGCGCGACCGCGGGGTCGATCTCCTGGACGAGCTCGTTGTGGACGGTAAACAACTGGTCCTTGAGGCTGCTCATGGTTCCTCCCGGTGATGTTCTGGCAACTCGATCTTGCCGACCCGCCGCTGGTGGCGCCCACCCTCGAAGGCGGTCGACAGGAATACCCGGACGATCTGCTCGGCGACGCCGGGGCCGACGACCCGTCCCCCCATGCAGAGGAGGTTGGCGTCGTTGTGCCGGCGGGCCATCTCGGCCGTGTAGGCGTCGTGACAGAGGGCGGCGCGGACGCCGGGGTGCCGGTTGGCCGCCATGCTCATGCCCAGGCCCGTTCCGCAGATCAGGATGCCCAGGAGATTCGGCCCCGCGGCGATGCGCTCGGCGACGGCGTGGGCGTAGTCGGGGTAGTCGACGGAGCATTCCTCCTGGACGCCGAGATCCTCCACGGATCTGCCCAGCCTGGCAAGCACCTCGAGGACGTGCCGCTTGAGGGCCAGGCCGGCGTGGTCCGATCCGATGACGATCATGAGACCTCCCCCGCGGGCCAGTGATCGGGCCCGGGAAGCTCCAGCGACCGGTACTCCTCGAGGGCGAAACGGTCACTCATCCCCGCGATGTGGTCTGCTACGAGGCGTGCGAACCCGGGGCTCGAATGGTACCGGCCGGCGACCTCTCCCGCAACCTTGGCCATGGGCAGGTCGCGGAGGTAGGGGAAGCCCAGCTCGTCCCGGGCCCTGAGCAGCACGTAGGAGGGCAGGTTGAGCGGGTTCGACCAGAAGGCGCGGAAGAGGGCCGTGATGACCCGGTGTGCCCGCCAGTCCTGGCGGTTGACCTGGGGGTGGTTGATGATGAACTGGTAGATGAAGGCCTTGAGCTCCTCGAAGAGGGGTTGAACGGCGCTGGAAAACCAGACCGTGGTCTGGGAGTAGCTTCGTCCGGCGGCCACCATGGCCCCGTGGGATTCGATTCCCTCCCGGTCCAGGAAGCGCCCAAGCCGCCCGGCGGCGGCGGTGATCACGTCGGTGACCAGAAGGTGGATCATGCCGCGGACCAGCAGGTTCTGACGGCGCCACCGGTGACGTTCCGAGGTCCACGCCTCCCCCAGGCGCTCGATGATCTGACGGGAGATGGCCAGGCGTTCCACGCGGCCGAGCTCCACCGAACCGGCCCGGAGCCCGTCCTCCAGGTCGTGGGTCTGCTGGGCGATTTCGTCGGCCACCGCCACCACCTGACCCTCCAGGTGGCAGGCCTCCCCGAGGTGGAGGCCGGCCGGGTCGGGCAGCGGGAAGGGGAAATCGCGTTTCCATGCCGTGTGCTTGAGGATTCCCTCCCGCACCTGGTCCGTCAGGTTGAGGCCGGGACCGGCGTAGCGCCGCTCCAAAAGATCGACCACGCGCACGGATTGGTAGTTGTGTTTGAACGTGCCCACCTGCTGGACCACCTCGCCGGGGAGAGGGACCTCGTCCTCCTGTCCCGCGAGAATCCGCTGCAGAACGGCCTCGCCGGTGTGGCCGAAGGCCGTGTGGCCAAGGTCGTGGCCCAGAGCGATGGCTTCCACAAGATCCTCGTTGAGGGCCAGGGCGCGGGCGATGGTCCGGCCGATCTGGGACACTTCCAGGGTGTGGGTCAGGCGGGTGCGCGGATGGTCGGCAAGGTGGGGAACGAACACCTGGGTCTTGTGCTTGAGCCGCCGGAAGGCCCGGGAGTGGAGGATGCGGTCCCGGTCCCGCTGGAAGGCCAGGCGGTAGTCGTAGTGGCGGCCCTCCTCGCCGAGAGGCCTCCGGCGCGTGGCCTCGGTCGACCGGGTCGCGAAAACGGCCAGGGTGGCGGCCTCACGGTCCTCGAGAGCGTGGCGGTCGAGCAGGAGCTTCGAAGGCGTCATCGTTTGATTCCGTCGCTCTTCAAAGCATACTCCAAAAGGGCGCCGGCGACGCGCAAGCTGCCCGCGGCAACAACGGGGTCCGGAAGCAAGGTCAGCGCCTCGAGCGGTCCGGACGCCGTGCGGGCCGCCGGAAAGGCCCGCTGCAGGCGGTCCAGCGGCATGGCACGCTCCGAATCCAGTGGGAAGACGGCGACGTCCCGCACCACCGGCATCAGCAGGGCCGCCATGGCCTCCACGGGTTTGTCGTCCAGGCAGGAGAAGAGGAGGTTGTAGGGGGGATCGCAGCCCTCCAGGTGCCGGGCCAGGCTGGCGGCGGCCTCGCGGTTGTGAGCGCCGTCCAACAGCACGGTGCGTCCTCCGACGGTGTGTGTCGACAACCGGGCGGGCCACCGGACGGCGCGGAGACCCCTCCGGACCGCTCCTGGGTCCAAGCTCTCGAGGATGCCCAGGTCCACGGCGGCATGGGCCATGGCCAGCGCCAGGTGGAGGTTGTCCCGCTGGTGGGCACCGGAGAGCGGGAGGGGAAGGTCCAGCGGGCCGTCACCCCAGTCCACCGTGACGGCGCCTTTTGCCCCGGGCTCGAGGGACACCAGCTCGGCGGCGTCGACGGCGTGGAAACCGCCGGTCCGGGGCAAGAGCTCCCGGTCCACGCCCGGGCCGAGGACGGCGATCATGGCGCCTTTGAGCGCCGCGGCCTTCTCTGAGGCGACCTTCCGCCGGTCGTTGCCGAGCCAGCGGGCGTGGTCGGTGCCGATATTGGTCAGCGCGGCCACGGCACAGGGGGCGATGGACGTGGCGTCCCAACGTCCCCCGAGGCCGACCTCGAGGATCGCTGCGTCCAGGCGAGCCTGCCGGAAGATGAGCCAGGCGGCCAGGGTCATGGTCTCGAAGAAGCTCAGGTTTGGGAAGGCGTCGAGCCGTTCGACGGCCGCTTCCAGGGCGTGGGCATCGACGTCCCGGCCGGCAAGGCGGATACGCTCCTCGATACGGACCAGGTGGGGTGAGGTATAGAGCCCCGTCCGCAGCCCGTGTGCGCCGAGGATGGCGTCCAGCATGGCGGCCGTGGACCCCTTGCCGTTGGTACCGGCGATGCGGAACGCCGGCACGGCCGTTTCGGGATGGCCCAGGGCGGCGGCGGCCGTACGGATCCGCTCCAGTCCTGGATTGATCAGTCCCGGACGGCGCGCTCCCAGCCTCAGTGGAAGTAGTTGAGGCATCGCACCAGGGTGGGCTTGAGCTCGTGGCGCGGCACGACCAGGTCCAGCATCCCGTGTTCAACGAGGAACTCGGAGCGCTGAAACCCCTCGGGGAGGGTCTGACGGATCGTCTGTTCGATGACCCGGGGGCCGGCAAAGCCGATCAGGGCGTTGGGCTCGGCGATGTTGACATCTCCCAGCATGGCGAAGCTGGCCGTGACGCCCCCGGTGGTGGGGTCGGTCAGAACCGAGATGAAGGGAATGCCGCGGTCCCGCAGGCGGGCCAGGCCGGCCGAGATCTTGGCCATCTGCATCAGGGAGAGGACGCCCTCCTGCATGCGGGCTCCACCGGAACAGGCCACGGAGATCAGCGGCGTCTTCCTGACCAGGCACCGCTCGATGGCCCGGGCCATCTTCTCGCCAACGGCAGAGCCCATGGATCCGCCCATGAAGCGGTACTGCATGGCCGCAACGACCGCCTGGTGTCCTCCGATGGCTCCGCGGGCCACCAGCAGGGCGTCGCCGGGACCGTTCTTGGCCGTGTAGGCTCGCAGGCGCTCGGTGTAGGGCTTGGTGTCGACGAACTTCAGGGGGTCGGTGGAGCGCACCTTCTGGAAGAGAAGCCTGTAGCTTGCGCCGTCGAAGAGCAGGCTGAGCCTCGACTCGGCGCTCATGCGGAAGTGGTGGGAGCACCGTGGGCACACCTCCAGATTGTCCTGGACCTCCTTGTAGTACAGGATCTCCTTGCAGCTTTCGCACTTGACCCACATCCCGGGCGGGACGGAGACGGCGTTCGCCATACCACACTCCCTCGCACGTCTCCCCGGTAGAAGGGCCCTCCCGGCCTGCCGAAGGGCTGATGCTTCGGGAGCTACGTTTCGTCAGCTGGCCGGAAGAGCCCTGAGGAGACGGGGCGCTCAGCCCTGGTTGCTCTCTTCTTCCAGATCGTTGGGGATCCCCAGGCGCTGACACGCGGCGTCGTACATCTGGCGGGCCGCCTTCTGCGCCGACTGAAGATCGGCGATCTTCTGCTTGACCTTGGCAAGCTCCTCCTGGATCTGGCCTTCCAGCTCCTGGATCTCCTGCTTGGTCGTGTTCAGGGCCTCTTCGTAGAACTTTTTCTGGGCATCGGTGAGCACTGTCTCAAACTCCTTCCTTGACCTCGATCACTTCGTCATGAACGGGATGCGGATCGGAACCCACATCTTGACCTTAACACCCTTCTTGGTGGCGGGCCGGTACCGCCACTGCCGAACAGCCGTCTCGGCGGAGGTCTCGAAGCCGACCCCGGCGCGTGTGACCTTGAGGATCTGCACCTTTTCCACCGAGCCGTCGATCCCGACGAGGGCGCGAAGCCGGACCTCACCGCTGGCCTTCGCCCGCCGGGCAAGGGGAGGATAGACCGGCGTGACCTGCTTGATCAACACGGGCGGCCTGACCCCCGGACCCTCGGAGACGATCTCTCCCTCGCGGACCGAAGGCGTGGGTGTCGGTGGGACCGGCGTGGGTGTCGGCGGGACCGGCGTCGGTGTGGCCGAGGGGATCGGGGTTGCGGTGGCGGTCGGTTCCGGCGTCGGCGTCTCGGTCGGCGTTGCCGTCGGTGGGATCGGCGTCGGGGTGGGGAACTCCTGCTCGAGCCGCTTCCGCATCTCCGCCTCCTTGGCAGCGACCACGGCCTCGGCCTGCTTCCGGATCATCTGCTTGAGCTCTTCCGTCGGCGTCGCCGTCGGCGGTGCAACGACGGGCGTCGGCGTGGCGACGACGGCGGGTACTGCGCTTCCGCCACCGCCGCGGAGCACGAAGAAGAGGACGACCACCGCGGCAACCAGGACCGCGAGGCCAATAATCAGCGGTACGGGCGATTTCTTCGTGGCCGACTCCAGCTTCTCCTCGAGGAGACCGGCGCGTGTGTCCGCACCGGGCACGATGACCGGAGGCGGCGCCTCCCCGTCTCCCTCGCCGGCGGGCTCCGGCTCCTCGGGCGGCTTGGCGGGAGGCTCCTCGGGCGGCTCCGGAGGGGGCCCGAGGGGCGTGACGGGCACCGGCGCACCGGGTTTGGGCGAATCCGGCGCCGCTTCGGGCGCCTCGTGACCGGTGGACGCGAAGAGCTCCTCGACGAAACCCTGCAGGTCTGCGTTGCCGGCGGACCAGCCGTGCTCCCGCATGGCTCGTTCGAGCTCCTCCTGCATCTGCCGTGCGGACGCGTAGCGGTCCTCGCGGTTGGGCTCCAGCGCCTTGAGCACGATGGCGTCCACGTCGGGGGGGATATCGCGGTTGTAGGTGGAGGGGGGCGAGACCTCGGGGTTCCGGACCTGTTCCAGGATGGAGAGCTCGGAATCGCCGGCAAAGACCTTGCGCCCGGTCAGCATTTCGAAAAGCACGAGACCCAGGGAGAAGATGTCCGACCTGGGGTCGATGTCCTTGCCCCACGCCTGCTCGGGCGACATGTACTGGAGCTTGCCCTTGAGGGCGCCGGCCCGTGTGTGGGAGGCCTTGGACGCCGCCTTGGCGATCCCGAAGTCGCAGAGCTTGATGTCGCCATCCTGGGAGATCAGGACGTTCTGGGGAGAGACATCCCGATGGACCAGCCCAAGCGCGCGATCCTCGAAGTCCTTCTTGTGATGGGCGTAATCGAGGGCCGCGGCGATCAAGGTGGCCACGTGGAGGGCCACGGGGATGGGGAAGGTGACCCCCTTGTCCTGGCAGTTGGACAGGATCGAGCGGAGGTCCCGCCCCTGGATGTATTCCATGGCGATGTAGTAGAAACGGTCGATCTTTCCGAGGTCGTAGATGTGGATGATGTTGTTGTGGTTGAGCTGGGCCGCCAGCTTGGCCTCGTCGATGAACATGGTGACGAACTCATCGTTGTCCGTCAGATGAGGAAGGATGCGCTTGATGGCCACGGTCTTCTGGAATCCCTCCATCCCGACCATGCGGGCCTTGAACACCTCGGCCATCCCGCCGGTCGCGATATGCTCCATCAGAATGTACTGGCCGAATCGCTCCCCTTCTTCCTGTGGCTCTTCCTCAGCCGCGGCGGGCGGTTCGGGCTCCCTTGGAGCTTCCGGTGATTCCGGAGGTGCCGGGGTCAATGGCGGCGCTGGTGCCGGCGGGGCGGCTTTCTTGGCGGGCTGGAGATCGAGGCCGGCAAGGGTTTCGGAGAGAATCGCATCCACATCGCTATCCGCCGTGGAGTGGTCGGTCTTCGTGACGGCGGGTTGCTCGAGGTCTCCCAGAACGTCGGCCAGGGTCTGTTCGACGCTCTGCTCCGCCGTGGAAGGCGCCGGCTCCCCGGCGGCCGGCTGGCCCGTCTCCTCGGGATGTTCCTCCTCGGACGCATCTTCCACGTCGGAGAGAATATCTCCGAAGAGATCGTCGGAGGTCAGCGAGGCCGCGCCCTTGTCCAGGCCGGCGTTGCGACGGAGCGTTTCCAGCATGTTCTGTGGGATGGCCTGGGTCGCGGCGGGGCTGACCGCCAGGTCCAACAGGCGCTGCACCTTCTGGGACAGGGTCTCCCCGGAGAAAGGCCGCTCGAGGATGTCCTGTGCCCCGTAGTTGACGGCGTCGGCCGCGGGATCCGCCCCACGGTATCCCGACATCAGGATGAGAAACGGCGTGTTTCGCAAACCAGCCCGCGCCCGGAGCTGAGTGATGGCGTCTTCCAGCTTGAGGCCGGGAAGGACCGAGGTCATGATGACGAGCTGTGGCTCGAAGTGGGCACAGCTGGCCACGGCCCGATCGATGTCGGGTACGACCTCGATGGAAGCGCCGCTTGGCTCCAGTGCCTTTCTGACGCGATCGATGTATCGAGCTTCGTACTCAACGAGAAGGATTTGTGTCTTCATGGGCCCGCCTTATCCCCCGCCGGAAAGAATATGATGCCAAACTCATTATCGGAGTCTGAGCATCAAAGTCAACCATGGAAAGGTTCGAGTATAATGGCGGCCCGCCACGAGGGAGTTGTGCGCGCAGGGAGGCGTGATGTCCGGCCATAGCAAATGGAGCACTATCAAGCACAAGAAAGCCCGCGAGGATGCCAAGCGGGGGAAGATCTTCACCAAGATCATCCGGGAGATCACGGTTTCGGCCCGGGAGGGCGGCGGTGATCCCGAGGCCAATCCGAGGTTACGGGCGGCCGTGGCGGCGGCCAAGTCCGCCAACATGCCCGCGGACAACATCAAGCGGGCCATCCAGCGCGGCACGGGAGAGTTGCCGGGCGTCAGCTACGAGGAGGTCAGCTATGAGGGCTACGGGCCCGGTGGCGTGGCGGTCCTGGTGGAGGTGTTGACGGACAACCGGAACCGCACCACGGCGGAGATACGGCACCTCTTCTCCAAGAATGGCGGGAATCTCGGGGAAAACGGCTGTGTCGCCTGGGTTTTCACCCGCAAGGGGCAGATTCTCGTTCCGCGGGCGGGAGGGCCGGACGAGGACGAGCTGATGGAGCGCGTTCTCGAGGCGGGCGCCGAGGATCTCGATACGGACGATGACGAGTACTACAGGATCATCACAGCGCCGGAAGAGCTGCACCAGGTCAAGAGCGCCCTGGAAGAGGCCGGCATTCCGGTGGAGACCGCGGAGTTCGACATGGAGCCCTCGACGACCGTCCGTCTCGAAGGCAAGCAGGCCCAGCAGATGATCCGGTTGATGAACGCCTTCGACGATCACGACGACGTCCAGAACGTCTGGGCGAACTTCGATATCGACGAGGAGATCCTGGAAGCGGTGTGATGCGGGTCCTCGGCGTCGACCCCGGCTCGGCGGCCACCGGATGGGCGGTCGTGGAGCGGCGGGGGAGGCGGCTTCACCTGACGGCCTCCGGTGTGATCAGGTCCGGAAAGGGGAAGCGATCCGAGCGGCTGGCGCGGCTGGCCGGTGCCCTTCAGGATGTGATCGAGACCTTTCTTCCCGAAGCGGCCGCCGTCGAGACCCCCTTCTTCGGCCGCTATCCGAAATCTGCGCTACAGCTGGCGGAGACGAGGGGCGCGATCCTCGCGGTGCTCGGAGGGGCAGGCATCCCGGTGAGCGACTACTCGCCGGCCCAGGTGAAGATGACCGTGGTCGGTTTCGGGGGCGCCGAGAAAGGCCAAGTGGTGTACATGGTTCGGAGGTTGCTGGGGCTTGAAGACGATCCGCCGACGGATGCCGCCGACGCCATGGCCGTGGCATTGGCATACATCCAAACTGCGCCGTTCCGGGCGGTTGCGGATCATCTTGACCCGAGGTGATGCCCGTGGTAGCCTCTTTTTCCTTCCATCATATGGAGACATCATGGTGGGAGTTGTCGGAAAGGACGGAACGGTGTCTCAGGTCACGGGCGCTCTTGTGCTCAGCTCTGAGTTCGGTAACAATGTCCACCTGAGCGGGCGCTAGCAGTCCGCCGGGAACTTCGCAAAGGGAGGATTCATCGTGCACTTCGGAGGACAACTCGTCACATACTTTCGCCAGGGTGGCCCCGTTATGTGGCCGCTGCTCTTCTTCTCGTTGCTGGCAACGGTGTTCATCATTGAGCGCTACATCGCCCTGACCAAGGCCAAGGTCAATGTCAACGAGTTCCTGACGAAGATTCGCAAGGCGCTTCTGGTCAACCGGAACGTCAAGGAAGCCATCAAGGTCTGCGAGCAGTACCAGGGTCCCGTGGCCTCGGTCATGAAGGCCGGCATGCTCCGCTACGGGCACAGCCGCGAGGATATCGAGAAGACCATCGAGAACGCCGCCCTCTACGAGCTCGACCGCCTCGAGCGTGGGCTCGGCGTGCTGGCCACCACGGCCAACGTGGCACCGATGCTCGGCTTCCTGGGAACCGTCACCGGCATGATCAAGTCCTTCGCGACCCTGGCATCGTCGGGTCTGACCAACCCCGGGAAGGTGGCCGCCGGTATCTCAGAGGCGCTGCTGACCACGGCTGCCGGTCTGATTATCGCCATTCCGGCCCAGCTGGCCTACAACTGGTACACCACCAAGATCAACCGCTTCGTGCGCGACATCGAGACCGCCACCAACATGCTCCTGGAGACCTTCAGCGAGATGGACAGCCAGCGCTACGGTGGTCAGGGAGGCGAGGGCCAGCAGGCCTAGAAGGGAGGCCTCGATGGCAATCATCCAGGGACGCGCCAGAAAGACGGAGGCCGGTATCTTCACGGCTTCCATGGCCGATATCGTCTTCCTGCTGATCGTGTTTTTCGTCCTGACCTACAACGTCGAGGTGGATCATACCCAGGTGCAGCTGCCCAAAACGTGGGTCCGTACCGATATCCCCAAGCACGCCGCCTTCGTCTCCATCGACAAGAATGGGCTGATTCGCGTCTCTACCGGCAAGGAGATGTCGTTGCCGGTGGGTTCGGATGAGGAGGTGGTGACCTTCGCGTCCAACGTGGTGGCCGCCAACCCCAACAAGGAGTTTGTCCTCAAGGCGGACAAGGAGACCAAGTACGAGTACGTCGACAAGGTGCTGGACGCGTTGAAACAGGCCAAGGCCAAGGTGATCTTCCTGCTTTCCGAGCAGAAGACCGTCGAAGACACACAGTAGACCGGGGGAATCCGATGAGAATTAACAAGAAAACGATCGAGTCGGAGATCTTCACGGGGTCGATGGCCGACGTCTCGTTCCTCCTCATCATCTATTTCATGGTGACCTCCGTGTTCTCGGCGACCCGCGGGCTCGACTTTCAGCTCCCGGAGGACAACACCAACACGCCGGAGATCAAACGCGAGGATTCCATTGACATCCACGTGATGGCTGGAGACGTCATCAAGGTCGACGGGAAGCAGATGTCGATCGACCAGATCTTGCCGTACATCGCTGACAAGTTGAAGCAGAACCCGGACAAGCCGGTGATCTTGAGGACCGATCCAGACGCCACCTACAACGACATGATTCAGGTTTTCGACCTGCTGCGGCAGGCGCCGGACAAGATCGGCATGGAGATCAAGACCATCTCCATCCCGACACAACGGGAGATCCAGAACGTCTGGGCCCTGTTCGGGATGCAGTAGGTGCGGGGGGCATCGTGAGTGAAACCAAGAAAACGACCGGGCAACAGCCGGCGAACGAGCCCAAGCTGCCGCCGACGGTCATCGAAATCATCGCCGAAGAGGAGGAGCAGGAGAAGAAGCTCTTCCGCTGGTCCATCGGCATCGCCGTGGTCCTGCATATCATCTTCTTCGTGGTGACATGGCCGTCGTTCGCGGGGAGCTCCGCCAACGCCGCAAAAAAGAAGACCAAGATCTTCGTCGTCAAGCAGGTGAAGTTCAAGCAACCTCCCAAGCAGGAGTTGCAGAAGATCCCGAAGCCGAAGATGAAGATGGTTCCCATTCCGGATCCGACACCGGACGAGCCGGAGCCCGTTCGCGAGAAACAGCCGGAAGAGGACATCGACTTCGTGCCCGACGACAATCTTGTGCTTGGCGTTCCCAACGCACCGCCACCGCCGGAGCCGAGCGGACCGCTGCGCTACGTGGCCGGCGGCAACATCACCGAGCCCGTCAAGATCAACGCGCCGCAACCGGTCTATCCGGAAGCGGCCCGGCGGGCGAGGTTGCAGGGAGTTGTCATTCTCGAGTGTGTCATCGACAAGCATGGCAACGTCAAATCGGTCAAGGTATTGCGAGGAATGCCGCTGGGTTTGACGGATGCAGCCGTCGCCGCGGTCAAGAAGTGGAAGTTCAAGCCGTCGACCATGAACGGGAAGCCCGTCGAGGTCATCTACGTGTTGACCGTTCGCTTCCAGATCACGTAACGGTGCCGAGGCATGGCTCTCCAGGGATCGCTCGCGGAGCTCTCGCTTCCTGACGTCATCCAGCTGGTGGCCGTGTCCGGGAAGAGCGGTGCCTTTCACCTGGAGCGGGGTACCGAAAAGGGTGTCATCTACCTGCACGAGGGCCGGATCGTCGATGCGACCGTCGGAGAGCTGGTGGGTGAGCATGCGGTCTACGAGATGGCCATCTGGTCGGACGGGGAGTTCGTCTTCACGCCGGGTGAAGCGCCACCCCAGGTGAGCATCCAAAAATCCAACGCCAACCTGATGATGGAAGCGGCCCGGCGGCTGGACGAGTGGCGGGTCCTGTCGAGGAAGATCCCGTCCCTCGATCGCGTGCCCTACTTTCCGGAGCGCACAAGTCACCGCGACCAGGTGACCTTGAGCCCGCAGGAGTGGGTGCTGGTGACCCGTATCGATGGGGAGCGGAGTATCGAGGAGATCGCGAAGGTCCTGCGCTGGTCGGCCTTTGACGTCTCCAAGCTGCTCTTCGGCATGATCACGTCCGGTCTCGTCGCCCTGCGGAACAAGAACGAGTCCCAGGGTGGAGAGAGCTTCGCCGGAGGGCTGAGCGCCGTGACGCTCCTCGGCCTGGCCGAGAAGATCCGGAGCATGGCCTTGCAGGTGATCGGGGAATCCGGTCAACGGACCATCGAAAGCCAGTACCGGGAGGCGCGTACCCGCATCGAACGCGGTGAGGGTCTCGAGGCCATCCGCGAGATCGTGGCCCAACACAGCCGGGCCATTTCCCTTCTCAAAGGGGCGGACATGGCCGCCATGTTCGACGAACAGGTTCAGCCGCTCCTGGGAGAGACACAGAGCAGCACAGCGGGCCAAGGGGCCTGAGCGAGGAGGCAGAGGAATGAAACGGAGCAGCAGGCTCTGGGTTGGCGTTCTTGCGGCGATGATCGTCGTGCTGTCCCTGGCGGCGCCGAGCTTCGCCGACTGGGAAAAGGGCGTTGCAGCCTTCAAGAAGAAGGACTACAAGACCGCCGTGAAGGAATTCACGGGCGTCACCAAGACCAACCCGGACTATGCCGGCGGTTTCTACATGTTGGGCCTGTCACAAAACCAGCTGGGACAGAAGAGCCAGGCTGTTGGGAACCTGCGCAAGGCCGTCAAGCTGGACCCGAAGAATCCCCAATACCAGGTTGCGTTGGCCCAGGTCCTGGTGGAGGCCAAGCAGTACAACGACGCGTACGGTGTGCTCAAGGGCATCAATACCGGCAAGCTGGGGAACCGTCAGAGGGATCTTTACGCGCTGCTCTTCGCCCAGGCCGCGACCAAGACGAATCGCGGCAGCGAGGCGGTGAAGGTGCTCAAGCGCCAGATCCAATCCCAGCCGAAGAACGCTCGGCTCTACAAGGCCCTCGGCGTCGCCTATGCCGGCGCCGGGAACGATGCCCAGGCCTACACGGCCTACGCCAAGGCCTACCGCCTGAACCCGCGGGATCTCGACGCCGGACGTTCCGCGGCCTACGCGGCGATCGCAGCGGGCCGGCGCAGCGGCTCGGCATCGGCCAAGGTCAACTACTACAGCAAGGCGGCCGCCATCGCCGAGAAGCTCGCCACCGCCAAGCCGAGCTTTGAGCACCAGCTCCTGGCGGGCGAGTCGTGGCTCGGGGCCAAGCAATTCCAGAAGGCACTGGGGTGGTTGACGAAAGCCGAAGCCAAGAACCCGCAAAACGCCCTGGTGCGCTACTACAAGGGACAGTGCCATTCCCAGTTGGGCCAGTACAAGCAGGCGCTGGCGAGCCTCCAGAAGGCCCTCAAGCTCGGTCCCAACGCCAAGCTGCGCAAGCTGATCTACAACAACCTCGGTTTCGTCTACGCCAAGCAGAAGAAATACGAGACGGCCCTGGAGATGTACAAGACGGCTGGGAACTCGGCAAAGGTCCGGGAGATGCAGGACGCCATCAAGACGGCGGCGAAGAACAAGGAAGCGAAGAAAGAGATGCGGGAGTTCAAGCAGAAGATCAAGGCGCTCCGCGCCCAGGCCGACGAGCTCGAGAAGCTCGGTCAGGTGGAAGAAGCCCGCCAGCTGCGCGAGCAGGCGGACAAGCTCTCGGCATCAGTCAAGTGATCCTCCCCGGCCGACGACGCCAAGCCAACGGCGCAACCTCCGGGTTGCGCCGTTTTTCTCTTGGCGACCCCATGGCACCTCCAGTCGGGGTCCGCAGGCACAGCCTCCCGCCCGCCGCCCTCCCCCGGGTCGTTTCGGCTCCCGGGAGCTCGGGGCGTGTGCCTCCAGCGTGCAGGGGAGCGCTGGTCAGTCGAGATTCAGCTCGGAGTGACGGGCCAGGGCGATCCAGGCGGAGCCCAGCGGCAACAGCACGGCGAGCATGATCTGAAGCACGGGGATCCAGGGGGCAAGGCGAGGTTGGGGCAGGCCGAGGGTCCGGGCCATGTCCTGGACCTCGTGGACCATGAGCAATGTGCCGCCGGCGGCCAGCAGGCCCGCCACGGCGCCCATGACACAGATGACGGCCAGGAAGGGCCCGCGCACGGCGGCCTCGGTGGCGCCGACCAGCCGTTGGATGGTGATCTCGTCGGCGTGACGGTAGATCTCCAGGTGAGTCCAGACCGCCGCCAGCAGGAGGGAGGCGAGAAGGAGAACGACGGTCAGGCCGAGGAGTCCCGCGGCGATGCGGCGGCCGGCCCTTTCCACGGCCCGCCGCAAAGATGTGGTCGGCCCGACGGCCAACACCTTCGGGTCGCGGGCCAGCAGGGTCACCTGGTCCGGCTCGGGCGCCCGAACCTCGACCAGGGGGGGCAGCAACTCCTCGTTGCCATTCTGCATCAGCCCCTGCAGGTACGGGAACCAACGGGAGAGCCGGGCCGCGAGATCCTGTGGCGGCACCTCGCGCAGCTTCCAGTCGGGGTGGTGCTCGGCCACGTCGTGGATCCACGCGCTTCGCTCGCCAGGGTCGAGCTCGGGGCGGAGCAGCACCTCGACGATGACGGTCGGCTGGCCGTGTCCCACGTAAGGACGAAGCCAGCTTCCCAGGAAGAGGGTCAAACCGCCGAGAGCGATGGGAACTGCCAGCGCTGCGGCAAGCGCCAGACCGATGAGCGCCCTCTGACGGAGCAGGCCCGTGGCCTCGGAGATGGAATGCCGTATCACGGGGGCCAGCTCCCGTCGTACTGGATGGCGCCCCGGTGGAGAACCAGCGTCCGCGCGGGGATGGACTCCAGCAAGCTGTGGTCGTGGGTCGCCACGAGGACAGTTGCTCCCTGGTAGTTGATGTCGCAGAGCAGGCTCATCAGCTCGGCCGCCAGCTCGGCGTCCAGGTTGCCCGTGGGCTCATCCGCGAGGATCACCCGGGGCTGGTAGGCCAGCGCCCGGGCGATGGCCGTCCGCTGCTTTTCGCCGCCGGAGAGCGCGTCGGGAAGGGCCGACTGCCGGTGCTGAAGCCCCATGCGCTTGAGGGAGAGGTAGGCCCTCCGCTGGGCCTCCCGGGAGGACAGGCCGTGGAATCTGAGAACGAAGGTGATGTTCTCGAGAACCGTCTTGCGGCGCAGGAGCTTGAAGTCCTGGAAGATGATGCCCATCTGCCGGCGAAGCTCGGGGAGATCCTTGCGGGTCATGGTGTCCACACGCCGCCCGCCGATCCAGACCTCCCCGGAGGTGGGCCGCTCCGCGGCGTAGAGAAGGCGCAGGAATGTGCTCTTCCCGGCTCCGGACGGACCGGTCAGGAAAACGAATTCACCGGCTTCGATGTGAAGGTTGATCCCCCTGAGGATCTCTCTGGTGTCGTACGCCTTGTGAAGCTCACGGAGCCGAATCACGATTCCTGCCGGCATGTTGTTGCGGACGGTTCCAGGGCATCACCCCGCGCCCGGCCACCGGGACGGCTCGCCGAACACTGGCGTTCGAGAGGTCCTTCTGTCACCATTCCTCCACCGGTTGGATTGTACCATCGGGTCTGTGGACCGGAGGTGGCGTCATGGTGCCGGCCGGGACGTTCCGGGCTCCACGGAGCCGGGGGGAGGTCTCGTGAAGGGAAGGACCGGATGGCGGGATGGCGAGGTCGGGGGCACCCCGGTGATGGCCGGTACGTGGCCGGGCGTCCACCTTGTATTCGGGCTGGGCCCACGCTGGCCAGGTGGGAGCGTCGAGGACCGGGCGAGGGATCTTCTCCTGGCCCTGGGACCCGAGCTTGCCGCCCTCAGATGGTGTGACCAGATCCACGGGCGCCTCATGGCCTCGCTGTCCGCCGGGAAGGAACACCCGGTATCGGGCGCCGCCTCCGTGGGCCGTTGCGACGGCCTGATGACCGGAGAGCCCGGGATCGGCGTTCTGGTCTGGACCGCCGACTGTGTCCCCGTCCTGCTCCACGGTGGCGGCGTGGTTGCCGCGGTTCACGCCGGGTGGCGCGGCATCGTCGCTGGGATCGTCCCGGCGGCCGTGCGACGCCTTGGAATCGAGTACGGCGTGCCCGCACACGAGCTGCGTGCCGCCATGGGGCCCTCTGTGGGACCCTGCCACTACGAGGTCGGTCAGGAGGTCCTGGATGGGATCACCGCGGCGTGCCCCGATGCCTCGGCATGGCGGCGCGGTAGAAGCGTCGACCTCAGGGCCGCCGTCGAGGGGCAGCTGACCACGGCCGGCCTGCGGCCCCAGGCGGTGGAGCGTGTCGGCGGATGTACTGCCTGCGACGCCCGGCTGGCGTCCTACCGGCGGGACGGGGAGAGATCCGGACGGCAGTGGTCCGTGGCGTTCGTCCGCCCCTGATGCCGGCCCTTGAGCTGGCCGCAGGCGGCAGCCACGTCGTTCCCCCTGGAACGGCGCACGGTGACCACGAGCCCCGCGCGGCGGATTCGCTCGGCGAAACGGTCGACCGTCCCAGCGTCGGGGCGGAGAAGGCCGGGCAGGTGAACGGCATCCTCGTTGAGGGGAATGACGTTGACCTTGGAGGGAAGGCCGCCGAGGAGGCGTACCAGGGTGGTAGCATCCTCCACCCGGTCGTTGAAGCCACGGATCATCACGTACTCGAAAGTGATGCGGCGTCCCCGCTCCAGTGGAAAGGCCCGGAGGGCGTCCATCAGCTCGGCGAGGGGGTACTTCCCGGCGATGGGCATGATCTCCTCCCGCCGGACCTGGTCTGGCGCGTTGAGGGAAACAGCCAGCTTCGGGCGTCTCGGAAGCCCGGCGAGCCACCGGATGCCGGGGATGACGCCGCTGGTGGATACGGTGACCCGCTTCGGGCTGACGGTCTCGAAGAGGGACTCCAGGGCGAGCTCCAGGTTTTCCAGGTTGAGCAGCGGCTCTCCCATCCCCATGAAGACGATGTTCACCCGGTCCGGAGCTGTTGCCATGTCGCGGATCATCAGGCGGTACTGGCCCGCGATCTCCCACGAGCTCAGGTTCCGGCCGGCCCCGAGAGCTCCGGTGACGCAGAAGGTGCAGCCGACCGCGCAACCGGACTGGGAGGAGAGGCACAGCGTCAGCTTCTGGTCCTCCGGCATGGCGACGGACTCGACGGTCGTGCCATCATCGAGCTCCAGGAGGTACTTGCGGGAGCCGTCCGAGCTCCGCACGATGTCCAGGATCCGCGGCTCCGCCAGGGTGAAGTGCTCGGCGAGACGGGACCTCAGCTCCTTTGGAAGGTCGGTCATCTCCCCGAAGCTCCGGGCGTTCCGTTGGAGGACCCAGAGAGCCACCTGCCGCGTCCTGAAGGGACGGTCGACCCAGGGCGCCACGAGGCGGGAGATCTCCGCCGCGCTCCTACCCGTCAGCGGTGTCGTCATGGGATGGCGATGGGGAGGCCGCCGGTGGCGAGGGAAGGGACCGGTGGCGGGAGGGTGAGATGCCGAGGGAGGCGAGAAACGCGGCGTCCCGGTGGCTGAGGCGGTAGGCGGGCTCCTCCGGTGAGGGAGCCGCCTCGGCGTGCACGTGGAGCGAGGCCTCCCTGGAGACCGGCTGGCCGTCGTGACGGCAGACGACCGAGGCCTCGAGGAGCATGACAGCATCCCAGCCGGCCTCGTGGAGCTCCCGGAGACACCGTTGGACCTCCTCGGACTCCACGACACCGCCGTGCAGCGCCTCACCAAGGCGTTTCATCAACTGGTGCAGCCATTGCGTTCGCGATTCGCTCATCGGCCCTCCGGCGATCGAAACAATCGAGCGCGCCCATCCCTTCACAATGGTACACCACTGAAGGGGCGTGCCATACTTCCTGCCAGGGTGGGAGGGCCGATGCGTGTGGCGTGTCTGGAGGATGGTTCGTTGCTGCCGGGCCTGGAGGAACGACCCCTGGCCGGGGACGCTTCCACGCGGCGCTACAGCCGCGTCAGGGCTCCGGACGGTTCAACCGCCATCCTGGCTCGCTATCCTGCGGAGAGCCTCGCGCAGTTTGAACGGGACATCGCCGTTGCCGCCTGGTGCGAGCAGCATGGCCTCCGTGTTCCGCGCAGGTACCAGGTGGTCGCCAACGCGGGAGTCTGCTGTTTCGAGGACTGGGGGGACGATGACGCCGAGGCCGTTCTCCGGCGGCTGGACCGGCGCAGCCGGGAAGCTCGTGCGCTGGAGCTGATCGGGCCACTGGAAACGCTGGCATCGATCCCAGCCGAAGACCTGCCGCCCTGGAACCCGCCACTCGACGAGACCCGCCTGCGGCGCGAGCTCGAGGGTTGCGAGACGTGGTTCTTCAAGGGGGTCTTGAAGTGGCAGCGGAGCGCCGCGTTCGGCCGCTGGTTCGACCACCTGGCGGCACGGGTGGCGCGCCACCCGATTCGGGTCTGCCATCGCGACTACCACCTCAACAACCTGTTCTTCCTGCCGGAAGGAACCGTCGGGATGCTGGACATCCAGGATATCCTGGCGGGACCCGACACCTACGATGCCGTCTCGCTCCTCGGGGACCGGACGTTTCCTGAGCTTCTCGATTCCCACTTCCAACGGGGATGGCTGGAGCACTGGGCGCGGCGGACCGCGGCCGGGCCCGGCTGGGAGCAACGGGCGCGTGAAACCCAGGCCCAGCGTGGATTCAAGGTTCTGGGCACCTTCGCCAGGCTGAGCCGTCAGAGGCGCGGGAGCTACGTTCGCTGGATGGCTCCGCTGGCCCGCCGCATGGCAGGCCTCGGCGAGGCGCTCGGCGCACCGCCCCGCCTGGTGGCGCTTCTGATAGACTGGGCGGTGGAAGGAGAGCTCCCCGGGCGATAGCAGGAGCTTTCCGGTCCGTGTTTCTACCGCCTCCGGTCCGCGCTGGAAAACCGGCCAGCGGGGATCGCCGGCGGGACGGAGGTTCTCATGTTGGGCAGCCTGGGTTTCCCCGAGCTTCTGCTTCTCCTGCTGATCGTCGTCATCATCTTCGGCGCGTCGAAGCTCCCCCAGTTGGGGAAGGGCCTCGGCGAAGGGATCAAAAACTTCCGCGAGTCCGTCAAGAGCGGTGGCGAGGACAAGCCCAAGAACGGCGACGAGGACACACACGACTGACGTGGTTCACGGCCCGGCGGAGCGAGCCCACTGGAATGACGTCGGCCCACCGTTTGCAGCCCTTTGGGTTGGGCGCATGTCCCGGGAGACAATGAGGCCAGGTGCGGCGTTCCTGTTCCTCACGATGAGTTGGGTCGAACCGTGCGGAGCAAGCAACCGGCCCGCCGCATGGCAGGCCGGTTGGGCCGCTATCGATCAGAGAGCCGTGGCTACTTGAGCTCCACCCGGTAGCCAACGTGGGTGACAGCCTTGGCCGAGAGGATGCGACCGGTGGAGTAATGTTCCCCGGAGCGCAGGAGGCCGACCTCGGCGTCGAGGAGCGGCGGCATCCCCGCGACGGGGTTGTCGTGGAAGATGGTCGCGAAGGCGCCCGGATACGCGCCATCGGCGGTACCGAGGTCGATCATGATCAGATCCTCGTTGGCCGTGGCCACGGTGTCGTCCTTCTGGTAGATCACGTAGCCGGTCGGCTTCCCGCTCGGTTTCCCGCAGATGGCCCGCGGCGGCGTCTTGACGGCCAGCGGCACGGGGATGGGCTGGAAGGGGCGCAGCACGGAACCGATGGGAATGGGATCGCAGCTGAAGGTGATCTCGCAGATGCTGGTGTGCTCCTGGGCGCAGAGGACCTTGAGCTGGCCCAGCTGCTGGTACACGTCGCCCATGTAGGCCTTGGACACCGGATGCTTGAGCTTCCGGAGGGGCAGGAGGATAAAGAACCGATCCCCCGCCGCGATCCCCTCTTCGGTACCGCCGTTGATGTACACGACATCGCCCGATGTGAAGTCGCGCTGAATCTCCATCTTCTCCGCAGAGACGATCTTGAAGGGGTAGAGCGTGGGATCGTTGACCAGCTCGGCGAAGCAGTAGACGTCCGAGGTGCTCCCGAGGGGCTCGGCCTCTCCGAAGCTCATCTCCTCCGGCTTCGGGGCCGGCGCCGGTGTCGGCACCTCACTGGGTTGGACGGGGGTCTCCTCCACGGGCGATTCCTGGACGGCGATGTCGATCACCACTGGGTCGCCGGGGTAGATCCAGTGGGAATCCCTGATGTACGGGTTGCGCTCCCAGATCTGGGGCCACAGATACGGATCCCCAAGGTAGTGCTGGGCGAGATCCCAAAGGGTGTCGCCCTTGACGATGGTGTGGACCCTCGCACCCTCGGGGAGCTCCGTGGGTGGGTCGTAGGGTGTCCAGTGATCGCCCACCAGGTGGAGGGGCCGTGGAGGCGGCGCCACCGTTTGCGCCGCGACCAACACCGGAAGGACGGTGAGCAAGACTGCCAAGCGAATGCCGGTTTTCATAGGACTTCTCCCAGTTTCCGGAAACACATCCAAGGTTAACCCACGTTCACACTATCGTCAATCTTCCTTCGTCGTTCCTTCCCCAGCGGAAGGTGCTTGTGAAGAGCCATTTTTCGCCGTTTTCCCAGCCGCTTGTCCGGCTTCTCCCTTTTTCAGTCTTTCCTTCGATTTCTTCTTGAGTTTCTCGATCTCCTCGTTCACAGCTTCTTCCTTGGTTTTTGCCTCCTGCAGCAGAGCGTTTACCCGGTCCATTCGTGAGTAGTTTGGGTAGTGTTCCTTGAGGTACTTCAGACGGGCTTCAGAGGCTTTCCAGACCTTGTTCCTGGCGTAATAACGGGCCACGAGCCACTCGTGCCGGGCCAGCACTTCTTGGACCTGGTTGATGCGAACCTGGGCATCATCGAAGTAGGGTGAGCGAGGGTAAAGTGTCACCAGCTGGCGGTACGCCTTGAGGGCCTCCAGAGCGTTCGTCAGCTCACGGTCGGGGTAGAGCTTGAGCGCCGTGTAGGTGTTGCCCAACATCAGCAGGGCGTAGTCACGATCGGGGTCGTTGGGGAAGCGGTTGGCGAAATCGCGGTAGCGGAGCCGCGCCTCGGTCAGGCTCTCGACGTTCTTGGTCTGGTAGTAGGTATCGGCGACGCGCAGGGCCGCCTTGTGTCCCAGGGGATCGTTGGGGAAGGTGTCATAGAGGAAAGAGTAATAGGTGCGGGCCTTCTTGAAGTCTCCATCGGCGTAGAGGGTCTCGGCCTTCTTGTAGATGGAGGTCTTGTCCATGTTGTTGATGTTTGTCAAGAGGCTGTCTTGGGAGGAGCTCTTGCAGGAGCCAAGGCTCCCGGCCACGAGCACTGCGGCGAGTACGGTGAACGCCAACCGTTTCATCTATCGACTCCTGTCGTGGCGTCCCGGAGAGCCGCCACGGCGGCGGCCCGATCCGATGCGCCGAAGATTGCGCTGCCGGCGATGAGCGTCGTTGCCCCGGCCTCGACCAGTCCCGGCGCCGTGAGGGCTGTGACCCCCCCGTCGACGGCGATTTCCAGGCCATCCCGAGGAGCCAGCCGCACCAACCGCCGGATCTTGTCGAGACTCTCCGGGATGAAGGTCTGGCCCCCAAATCCCGGGTTGACCGACATGACGAGAATGTAGTCGATCCAGGGGCTCGCTTCCAGTGCTGCTTCCAGCGGCGTGGCGGGGTTGAGGGCGACGCCGGGGCTCATACCCGCGTCGCGGATGGAGGCCAAGGTCCTGTGAAGATGGTGACACGTTTCCACGTGGACGGCCACGCGGGCCACCCCGGCGTCCGCGAGGTCGGGGATCAGGGGGTCGGGGCTCGCCACCATCAGGTGGGCGTCGAGCGGGAGAGAGACACGGCCGCGCAGCCACCGGACCACCGGCGGGCCGAAGGTCAGGTTGGGCACGAAGCGGCCGTCCATGATGTCGAGGTGCACGAGATCGGCACCGGCGGCCTCGACCTGGCGGATCTCCTCCAGCAGGCGGCCGAAGTCCGCCGACAGGATGGACGGTGCGATCCGGAGCATCACTGACTCACCCACAGTGCGATGATATCCGAGCGGGAGAGCGGGCTTCCGGCCGGGGGATACTGGCGAAGCACGGTGCCAGGCCGGAGGCCCGGGTAGGCGACACGGTGGACCTGGCCGATCCGGAACCTGTGCCGCCGGCAGAATTCCCGGACGCGATCCAGCGGGAGGGAGAGGAAGGCCGGCGTGACCCAGAGCTCCTGCCTGGGCGCCACGTTGAGCAGCAGGTCCACGTCGCTTCCCGGAGCCACCTCGGCTCCGGAGGAGGGACGGGTCGCCAGCACACTGTCGGCGGCCGCCTGGCCGCGGACGGTCACGCGCCGGCCGGGGTGAAGACCCTCGTTGTCCAGGAGGGCAATGGCCGCTTGCAGCGAATCCCCGGTCAACCGAGGGACGGCGACCCGTTCGCTCCCGAGGCTCAGGCGCACGGAAACCACGGCCCCGCTCTTCACGTGAAAGCCCGGAGGCGGTTCCTGGGAGGCGATGGTCCCCGGCGGAACCGAGGGTGAGAACACACCCGGCGACGTGACCTTCACGGTCAGGCCCCGGTCGTGCGCCAGTTTCTGGGCCTGCTCCACGGTGGCGCCCGCCAGGTTCGGCACGGCCAGCGTGCCCCGGTGGACGGTCCTGACCAGCGCGACCCAGAAGAAGGTCCCAAAGGTCAGCACAAACACCGTCGCGATCAGTAGTCTCCGGACCATATCAGGACTGTATCACGGTGGAGACGGCTCGCCTGGTGACGAGGCATACAGGGAGACCCGGTCAGTACCCCTCATGGCGTGCCCCCGCCGTGGAACAGCTTGTGGTAGAGGCTGTTGGGGAGGATCTTGACGATATCGTTGAAAATCACCACGACCATCAACAACATCAACAGGACGAAACCGATCTCGAGGATACGCTCCTTGAGCTTCATGGGGAGGTTCCGCCGCATGGCGATCTCCACGGCGAGGATGGTCAGGTGGCCGCCGTCCAGGATCGGAATCGGCAGGAGGTTGAAGATGCCCAGCTGCAACGAAATGAACCCCAGGAGCCAGATCAAGGTGCGGATTCCAGCCCGGGCGGCCTGCCCGGAGATCCTGGCGATGTCGATGGGTCCGGAGAGCTGGCTCATGGAGGCCTTTCGGGTCAGGAGGCGTCCGATGATGCGGAAGGTCTCGGCGGTCATCCGTTTACATTCGCGAACCGCCTCGCCAACGGCCGCCGCCGGTCCCAGCTTCTCCATGGTGGTCGGGTAGATGACCGGAATGCCGATTTTCCCCTCCCCGCCGACATCCTTGGGCGTCACCTCGAGATGCACGGTCTGTCCGCCACGTTCGACCGTGAGATCGAGGGTCTTCCCGGGGTTGGGCGAGATCAGGCGGATCAGGTCGTAGAACTGGCGCACGGGCTGGCCGTCGACGGCGACGATGCGATCGCCGGGTTTGAGCCCCGCACGCTGGGCCGGTGAGTTGGGTTGGAGCTGGACCACGACGGGGTCGAGGGGGGGCATGATTCCCGAATACCCGATGCCGTAGCGGGTGACCTTCTTGGGCGTGATGGGTACCTCGACCGTGCCGTCCGCCCGGTCGATCTTGAGCCGCACCTGCCGGCCCCCGGCGCTCATCAACGTGGACTCCAGGTCGCGCCAGGTCGCCATTGTCCTGCCGTCCACCGCCACGATCCGGTCGCCGGCCTGGATTCCAGCTGCCGCGGCGGGGGACTCGGGCTCCACCCAGCCAACCACGGGAGGCTGGCTCTGGTACGCCGGGACCTGGACGCCGAGCACGAAGGCGAAGGCCAGGAAGGCCACCGCCGCGATGATGTTGGTCAGCGGGCCCCCGAGGAAGATCAGGACCCGCTTCCAGCGGGGCAGGAGCTCCGGTTCCCCGGCCTCCGCGTCGCCGCTCCCGGTGACCGTCGATTCGTCGGGACCGAGGCCGATCACGTGGACGTAGCCCCCGAGAGGAATCAAGCTCAGGCGATAGTCGGTGCCGCCCCGCTCAAACCCCCAGATTCTCTTGCCGAATCCGACGGAAAACACGTCCACCGGCGCCTTCAGGAGCCGGGCGACGAGGAAATGACCGCTCTCGTGCAGCACGATCAGCACGCCGAGAACGAAAACGAAGGCCAGCAGATTGATCAACATCGTTGGGGTCCAACCTCTTCAGTTACAGTGATATTCCCGGAGAGTCTCCTGGCCGTGACCAGAGCCGGGCGGTCCACTGGCCGGATTGGGGGAGCGTCGCGGCGATTCGGTCGCCCCGGTCATCGCAGCACTCCCACAAGGAGCAGGTAGCCGACCACGGGCGGCGCCGAGTAGAACAGAGAGTCCGTGCGGTCGAGGAACCCGCCGTGGCCGGGAAGGAGCCCGGAGGAGTCCTTCACGCCGGTGGCGCGCTTGAGCTGGGACTCCACGAGATCCCCGAGGGGCGCCGTCACCGCCAGGATGAGCCCTACGGCCAGCGTGTGGAGCGGGGCCAGCCGAACGCCGAGAGCCCACCACAGGAGGAAGGCGCCGGCGATGGTGGCGGCGACGCCTCCCACCAGGCCTTCCCAGGTCTTCTTGGGACTGATCCGCGGCGCCATGTGGTGCCGGCCGAGGGTCTTCCCCACGTAGTAGGCCCCCGAGTCGCCGATCCAGATGGTCCCGAGAAAGAGGAGAACGAAGCGGATGCCCCAGCTGTCCTCCGGCCACTGCCGGAGCCAACCCAGGGCGGCCGCCCCCAATCCCAGGTAGATGGGGACCAGGAGCGCGGCGGCCGTGCCGGTCAGGGCTCCATCGGGCCGCGTTGGGCTGGCCAGCTGGAAGGTCGGGAGGACCAACGCCACGGCGAACAGGGTCGCCAGCAGCGCTGCGAGACTCCCGGCCCAGGCGGCGATCAGCACGGCGGCCAGGGTGGCCAGGGGCAGCAGCCTGCCACAGGGGATGCCGGCGCCGCGGGCCATGGTCAGGAGCTCGTCGCCCGCCAACATGGCCGCTGCACCCAGCACCAGGAGAAAGCCCCACGCGGGAGCGAAAACGATGATGACCAGGAGGACGGGAATGGCGACGACCGCCAGGGCCTCACGTGCCGGCACGGACATCCCCCGTCGGCATGAAGACCCCCTGCTCCTCCGGCGAGAGGCCGCCGAACCGGCGTTCCCGTTGCTGGTAGTCCAGAATGGCCTCGAGGAGGTGGATCTTGCGGAAGTCCGGCCACAACACCGGGGTGAAGTAGATCTCCGTGTAGGCCAGCTGCCACAGGAGGAAGTTGGAGATCCTCTGCTCGCCCGAGGTCCGGATCAGGAGATCCGGATCGGGGATGCCTCCCGTGTCCAGATGACGGCCGATCCATTCCTCGTCGATCGCCTCGGCCCTGAGCTCGCCCCGTTCCGCGGCGGCGGCGGCCTGGCGGACCAGGTCGGTCAGCTCCTGGCGTCCCGAGTAGTTCAGGGCGATCTGCACCAGCGGACCGGTGCAACGTGCGGTCGCTTCGAGGGCGTGGTCCAGCTCCTTGCGGACGCTGGCATCGAGGCGGTCGAGCCGGCCGATCGTCCTGAAGCGGAGGTTGTTCTCCAGGAAGGTGTGGAGCTCCTTGCGCAGGTACTCCTTGAGGAGCGCCATCAGGGTGATCACCTCATAGCGGGGACGCTTCCAGTTTTCCGTGGAGAAGGCATAGAGAGTCAGGATCTCGATTCCAAGCCGTGAGCTGGTGTCGATGATCTCCCGGACGGATTGAATCCCGGCCCGATGACCCTCGACCCGGGGACGGCGGCGCGCCTTGGCCCAGCGCCCGTTGCCGTCCATGATCACGGCCACGTGGCGCGGCAGCCGGTCGGGATCGATCCGGTTCAAGACCGCGCGTTCGGGAGCTCCGGGCTCTGCTATTTCGTCCAAGTGACGCATACACTTACCCCTGGGATCTGGAGTCTATCACAATGCTTGTCCGCTGGTCGGGACGATCCAAGATACCTCCGGGCCCGGGCCCTTCAGCCGGCAGAGCCCCGTCGGCCGGGACGTCCCGGCCGACGATAATACACCTTCTCGAGAGTCAGGCCCCGTGCGGGGGCCGTGGCGATCGGGGCGCCGGGGGTGGGCCGGCGCAGAAGCTGTTCCACCTGGCCTGCCGATCCCTCCGCCGCCGCCGAGAGGATAGCCCCCGCCATCCGCCGGACCTGGTAGCGGAGGAAGCCGTCTCCGAGGAAGTGCAGGGTCAGGGAGCCGGGGGCCCAGCGGGCCCATGCGGCCAGAAGCCGCTTGGTGGTTGGCCCCTGCGAGGCGTCGGGAACGCTGAAGGAGGCCATGTCGTGACGGCCCACGAGGAGGGCGAGGGCGGCCTCCAGGGTGCGCCGGTTCCGAACCGGCGGCATGGGCGCGGACCGCAGGCCGGACCACGGCAACCGCGCCGGGCCCCAGTGGAGCCGGTAGGCGTAGTGCTTGGCGACGGCGTCGCGCCGTGCGTGGAACGACGGGGCGACGGCCACGGCCCGGAGGACGCGGATCCCCTCGGGGAGAACGGCGTTGAGGATGACCGGGAGGTCAGCCGTGGGAATGCCGGCGGGAAGATCGGCGTGGGCCGCCTGGGCCCGGGCGTGAACCCCGGCGTCGGTCCGCCCCGCGCCGACGACGGCGGGCGAGGGCCGTCGCATCACGCGAGCCAGCGCGGACTCCAGCTCGCCCTGGACCGTCCGCTGTCCCGGCTGACGTTGCCAGCCGTGGAAGCCGGTCCCCAGGTAGGCGACGGTCAGCTTGATCCTCCGCTCCACGGGGCCCATGTTCGCACGGGCGGCGGGGCGTGAGAAGCAGGGCTCGCCGACTTGCCCTGGTGTGTCCTTGACACGGCGGGCTGCGATACAATGAATGTCAAATGTTCGACCTGGTATATGAAGACGGCGGGATCAGCCACCGGGTGCCTCTCCGGCCCGGCCTCTCCCTGGGAAGGGCCAGTGACAACGATGTGGTGCTGCGCGATTTTTCCGTATCCCGCCACCATGCGCGGATCGAGGGCGAAGACGAGTCCCCGAGGATTACCGACCTGGGCTCGACCAACGGCGTCAAGCTCAACGGAGAGTTCGTCACCTCGGCGGCGATCCGTCCGGGCGATGTCCTGACCATCGGCAGCTTCGAGCTCAACGTGGAGGAGCGCGGGGTGACCGCGGAGGGTCTTTCCTCGGCCACCTACCTGCGCCCCCTGGCGGAGTTCAAGAAGGAGTACGACCTGGAGGCCCCGCCGTCGGGGGCCGTACGCGGCCTGGGGGAGCGGGAGCGCGTCTTTGAGGTGCTGGCCCAGGTGGCCAAGGTCCTGCTCCAGGTGGAGGAGCTGCATCCCGTCCTCGAGAAGGTCATGGATCTGGTCTTCGCCCACCTCAAGGTGGACCGCGGCTTCATCGTCCTCTACGACGACGAGGGCGAGCCCAAGCTGGAGCTGTGGCGCGCCCGCAAGCTCGAGGATGGTGACGAGCCCGAGGTCCCGCTCTCGCGGACCATCCTTGATATGGTCTCCGGCAAGAAGGTCGCCCTGCTGACCCACGACGCCCAGACCGACGGGCGCTTCGAGGCCGGACGGAGCATCCGGATCCACCAGATCCGTTCCGCCATGTGCGTCCCTCTGTGGCACCTCGAGGAGGTCATCGGCGTCATCTACGTGGATTCCCCGCTCCACGTGGGCTCCTTCTCCACGGCGGATCTGGACCTTCTCACGGCGCTGGCCAACTACGCCGCCATCGCCATCGAACAGGCCCGGTTACGGGAGCGGATCAAGAGCGAGGAGCTCGTACGGCAGCGCCTGGAGCGCTACCACTCCCCGGCCGTCATCGAGGCCGTCCTCACGGGTCCCGAGCACGGCACGCCGCCCGTCATGTCGCGGGAGACCTCCATCCTCTTCGCCGACATCGTCGGCTTCACCTCGCGTTGCGAGACCCTGCCTCCCGAAGAGGTCTCGGCCTTTCTCAACGAGTTTTTCTCCCGGGCCGCGGACGCCATCTTCAAGTACGGCGGGACGCTGGACAAGTTCATCGGCGATGCGGTCATGGCGTTTTTCGGCGCGCCGCTGCCCCAGCCCGATCACGCCGAGCGGGCCGTTCGTGCGGCGATCACCCTGTCCCGCGCCCTGGAATCGTGGAACCGGGAACGTTCGCTGGAGGGGCTGGAGCCCGTGGAGGTCCGGACAGCGATCCACTCGGGTCCCGTTGTGGTGGGCGACATCGGCTCGGCGACCCGCGTCGATTACACGGTCCTCGGCAACACGGTCAACGTGGCGGCGCGCTTGGAGGAGTTCGTGGCCAAGCCCGGCTTGATCGTTCTTGGGGAGACCACCCAGGCCGCCGTCGCCCACATCTTCCCCACCGAGCACCTGGGGAACGTCCAGCTCAAGGGGCTGACGCGGAAGATCGCCGCGTACCGGGTCAAGCTGGAGGAGATCAGCCACATCCAGGGGTCGGTTGCATGAGAATGGGAGAATTGGTCTTCGTCACCTCGAACCTCGACAAGCTGCGCGAGGCGGAGGAGGTTCTCGGCGTCAGCCTGGACCATCACGCCCTGGACCTGGACGAGATCCAGTCCCTCGACCTTGAAAGCGTCGTGCGCCACAAGGCGCGCTCGGCCTGGGAACGGCTCCGGCGGCCGGTTCTCGTGGAGGATACCTCCCTGGAGCTCGCCGGCGCCGCCGGATTCCCCGGCCCGCTGGTGCGGTGGCTGCTGGTCAGCGTTGGACCCTCGGGGATCGCTCGCGTCGCCCACGCCTTTGCCGATCCCCGTGCCACGGTGCGGTGCATGGCCTGCGCCTGCGACGGCGGCGAGGAGATCCTGGGTCTCGGCGTGGTCCGCGGCCGGATCGCCGAGGCGCCCAGGGGCCGCAAGGGCTTCGGCTGGGACAGCGTCTTCGAGCCCGAGGGCGCCCGCGGCCGCACCTACGCCGAGATGAGCCGGGCCGAAAAGAACGCCATCTCCCACCGCCGACGCGCCCTGGAGTCCCTCAAGTCCGCCCTCCTCGGCACCGCCCCCTGACGCGGCCGCCGCCACCGTCGGGAAGTCCTCGACCGGAGCTCCCGTCCCATCCCGTCATCCCGGCCGTATCGGTGCGGAGCGCCGCGGAGCGGAGGGATCTCACAGCCCATGGGCGGGGCCGGGTTTTTGGGCGGTTGGCGGTTGTTGAGGAGATCCCTCCACTCGTTCGCTACGCTCGCTCGGTCGGGATGACAGAGGGGGGGCATCCCGGCCGGAGCGGTATGGGACACCAATCCCACCCCGTCATCCCGCCCGGAGCGCAGCGTCCAACCCATCCCGTCATCCCGGCCGTATCGGTGCGCAGCGCCCGTCCCTTCCTGTCATCCCGACCGGAGCGGTGCGGAGCGCCGCGAAGTGGAGGGATCTCACCGGGTGTCGCGGGAGCCGGGGTTCTCCGGCCGCCGGCCGGTGGTGGGGAGAAAAACAGTGTCCCCAAATCTCCCAAATCTCGCTCGGCAATCTGCACGGCTTTGTGATCATCGAGGGCGGCAGGGTCTGACCCCTTCACCCCTGCTCCGGAAGTCGTCAATGCTCCGGGCCACTGCCGCAGTCCCCCTGTGCTACCCTCCGCGCCATGCGGGAGGCGTTGCTCTCCAAACGGTCCGGGGAGATCCGGGGGATGTTCGGGCGGATCGCGCACCGCTACGACCTGCTCAACCGGGTGCTGTCGCTGGGCCAGGACGTGCTCTGGCGGCGGGCGCTCTCGCGGGCGGTGGTCGGATCGGGCGCGCGGCGGGTGCTCGACGTGTGCACGGGGACGGCCGACGTGGCGCTGGCGCTGCCCGAGGGAGTGGGCGTGCTGGGAACCGACTTCTGCCTGCCCATGCTGGCCCGGGGTCGGCGGAAGGTGTTGGCCCGCCACCGGCGCGTGCCGCTTTTCGCCGGGGACGCGCTGGCGCTCCCGGTGGCCGGGGGCTCGGCGGACGCGGTGACGGTGGCCTTCGGAATCCGCAACTTCGAGGACCTGGAAGCCGGCCTCGCCGAGCTCGTCCGGGTGCTCCGGCCGGGCGGGTGGCTGTTCATCCTGGAGTTCTCGCAGCCGCGTGGGCCCCTGGCGCCCCTCCTTGGCTGGTGGGCGCGGACGGTGCCGCCGCGGGTGGGCCGCTGGCTGTCGGGCGATCCCGAGGCCTACAGCTACCTTCCCGCCTCGGTGTCCGCCTTTCCGAGCCTGGAGCGGATGACGGGCGTGCTCGAAGCCATCGGACTCGAGGAGGTCAGCGGCCGGACCTTGACGGGTGGTGTGGCCGCCCTCTACGGTGGCCGGCGTCCGGAGCTCTGGAACGCCCCCGTGCGATCCGTGGCGGTGCAGGAACGGGTGGAGGTCAACTGATGGAAGACAAGATCCTCGACGGCAAGAAGGTCGCGGCCCAGATTCGGGCCGAGGTGGCGGAGCAGGTGGCCGAGCTGGCGCCGCAGGGCGTGGTGCCGCGGCTCGACGCGGTGCTGGTGGGCGACGACCCGGCCTCCAGGGTTTACGTGGGCTCCAAGGCGCGGACCTGTGCCAAGCTGGGCATGGCCTCGGAGACCCACGTGCTGCCCGGTGACACGCCCCAGGCCGGGCTCGAGGCGCTGATCGACCGGCTCAATGCCGATCCCGAGGTGGACGGGATCCTCGTGCAGCTTCCGCTGCCCGGGGGGATCGACACCCACGCGGTCCTGGACCGCATCGACCCGGCCAAGGACGTGGATGGCTTCCATCCAGTCAACACGGGCCTTCTCCAGCAGGGCCGGCCGGCCTTGGTGCCCTGCACGCCCGCGGGGATCCTGGAGATGCTCGACCGCGAGAGGATCGCCATCGAGGGCCGCCGGGCCGTGGTGGTGGGCCGTTCGGACATCGTCGGCAAGCCTATGGCCATGCTTCTGCTCCACCGGCACGCCACGGTGACCCTCTGTCATTCGCGGACGCGGGACCTCCCCGCCGTGACGCGGGAGGCTGACATCCTGGTGGCCGCCGTGGGGCGGCTGGCCATGATCGGCCCCGGGCACGTGAAGGAGGGCGCCGTGGTCATCGACGTGGGGATCCACCGGCTGACGGAGCTGAGCGAGGTCGAGCGTCTCTTCCCCGGCGATGCCGCGCGAAGGGAGCGTTTCGAGTCCAAAGGCTCGGTTCTGACGGGGGACGTGGACTTCGTGCGGGTGGCGCCCATCGCCTCCCGGATCACGCCGGTTCCCGGCGGCGTGGGCCCACTGACCATCGCCATGCTGATGGCCAACACGGTCCGGGCGGCGCGCGCCCGGCGGGGAGCGTGAGGGGCGTACCGTGAACGGTGATGGAGGCGCGCCCGGCCGGCCCTGCGTGGTGGGGCTGACCGGGGGGCTGGCCTCGGGCAAGAGCTCGGTGGCCCGGATGTTTGCCGGGCTGGGCGCCGCCGTCTTGGACGCCGATGCCGTCGTGCACGAGCTCTACCGGTCCGGCGAGCCGGGCGCGGAAGCCGTGCGGAAGCTCTTCGGCCCGGCGGTGCTGGACGCCACCGACGGTGTCGACCGTGGCGCGCTGGCGGCGAGGATCCAGGAGGAGGCCGGTGCATTGGCACGGCTCAACGTTGCCATCCACCCCCTGGTGCGCGAGCGGGTCCGCCGGTGGATCGACGAGCTGTCCCGGCGGTCCGAGCCGCCCAGGGTGGCCGTGGTCGAGGCGACCCTCATGGTGGAGTCGGGGTCCCACCGGGGGTACGATCTCCTCGCCGTGGTGTGGTGCCGGCCGGAGCAGCAGCTGGAGCGTGCCGTCGGCCGCGGGATGCCCGAGGCGAGGGCCCGGGCGTTGCTGTCCGGGCAGATGTCCCTGGACGAGAAGCGCCGCCTGGCCGACCTCGTCATCGACAACTCCGGTGCCCCGGAGGAGCTGCCCGCCCGGGTGGACCACGCCTGGCGGCGCATCCTGGAGATGTGCGGGACGAAGGCCCCCGCGAAATGGCGAGACTGACCGGCCCGATCGGCGCCGGGCCCCGGGAGTCCCCGGCATCCCGCCCGGAGCGCAGCGTCCATCCCATCCCGTCATCCCGACCGGAGCGGTGCGAAGCGTTCATCCCTTCCTGTCATCCCGACCGGAGCGGTGCGGAGCGCCGCGGAGCGGAGGGATCTGACGGGACAACCGGGGGCGGGGTTTTCGGGTTGCCGGAGGTTGTTGGGGAGATCCCTCCACTCGTTCGCTACGCTCGCTCGGTCGGGATGACAGAGGGGGGCATTCCGGCGGTGGCGGTGCGGAGCGCCGGTCCCATCCCGTCATTCCGGCGGTGGCGGTGCGAAGCATTCATCCCTTCCTGTCATCCCGACCGGAGCGGTGCGAAGCGCCGCGAAGTGGAGGGATCTCCTGAACGAAGCCACGTGATCCCATCCCACTTGAATGGGAGGGAATCGCGCGGCGGCGCCAGTTGGCCTGCCTCACCGGGGCCGTTTTTCAGTTGTCGGTCGCGAAGAAGGCGTTCAGCGGATCTGTGGTCGTCGCATTCGGGTCGAGGGACGTTCAGCCTGACCTCCCGGCGAAGAGGCCCACGATACCGTACGAGGGGAGGTCCAGGTTTGGCAGCTGGTCTTCCCCCTCGATCCGGGCAATCGGTTCCACCATGGCCAGCAGAGCTGGTGGGATCCCTCGGCTCCGGTCCTGGCGGACCTTCGCTCGGGATGCCGTTCCACCATGGCCAGCGAAGCTGGTGGGATCCCTCGGCTCCGGTCCTGGCGGACCTTCGCTCGGGATGCCGTTCCACCATGGCCAGCAGAGCTGGCGGGATCCCTCGGCTCCGGTCCTGGCGGACCTTCGCTCGGGATGCCGTTCCACCATGGCCAGCAGAGCTGGCCGGTGTCACGGCACTTTCTCCAGTTTGGCGATGGTGGGGATCAGGGTCTTTCTGCCGGCGCGGTCGAAGAAGACGATGAGCTTGAGGCCGGGGCCGCGGCCCTTGCAGGAGAGGACGACACCGGTGCCGAAGCGGGCGTGGCGCACGCGGTCGCCGGGGCGCCAG
>JAADFK010000136.1 GCA_013152925.1 Acidobacteriota bacterium
CGATAACATGCAGGTTGAGCTGAACGCCAAGCAGAGAAGTGCGTGAGTGGCACTCCACGGGAAGGACGGCCGGAGCATTCGTCTGCCATCAAATGAGGCGTTCCGCGACGCATTCCGGCGGGCGCCTCCGAAGCGTTCTCACCACCCCACCGTCGCGCCCGCCGGAAGCGGACGGCGCTCCCGGGCGGGCATCTCCCGGCCCGCACGGGAGCGAACGCCGGAGCCCAGGAGCACCAATCTTCCGGGCTAGGGCTGTTTGCCCGCCGCAAGGCGCTCGAGGAAGGGGAAGAGCCACTCCTTCGTGGGCACCTGGATCTGCCAGCCGTTGACGAAGTAGGTTGGCGTCGCCATGACGTTGAGCTCCTGGGCGAGGGTGAGCTGGCGGTGAATGGCATCGATGGACGGCGGCTTGAGGTAACAGGCATCGAAGGCGGCCTCGTCGAGGCCGTGACCCGCGGCGAAGTCCTTGCCGAAATCCCCCACCGTCGAGACGGCCATCTCGCCCTGCATGGAGTAGAACTGCTCCTTGAGCGGAATGAGAAGATCGGGATTCTGCCGGGCCACGCACCAGCCCACCGAGGCCGCCCGGAAGGCCCAGGGATGGATCTGTGTGAGGGGGTAGTTGACCATGCCGTGCCGGATCACGCCGGAGAACGTCTCCACCGCCTCGTGAATCAGCGGCCACTTGGCCTTGCAGCCCGGACATTCGAAATCGGAGAACTCGACCAGGTCGATCTTCGCGCCCTTGGGATCGTGATCCCACAAAACGAGCTCGCTTCCGTGGAGGAGCTTCCTCCGGTACTCGACGGGGTCTTCCTTCCAGGGAAACGATGTCCCGAGAATCACCAGAGCTCCGTCGGAGGTGACGGCGCCCGGCTTGCGGTAGGTACCGTAGCCCGATTGAATCTCCAGCTCGAAGGGGATCAGAGCGCCGGAAGGCTTCGTGACCCCATCCCAGACCACCTTCACACGAAGCCGCATGGCCCGCATCAGCGCAACGGGGAGGAAGCGGCTGACGAACTCCTTGAGCCCTTCCGCCTGTTGCAGCTGATCGGGAGGGATCCTTCCAACGCTGCCGTTCCAAACCACCCCGGCCACCTCGTCCACCACCCACGCCGTGCCCACCGAGAGGAACTTGTTGGCACACTCCCGCCGCACACCGATGAAACGGTAGCTTCCCGACGCCGTCTGATGGCGCTCGTCCTTGACGATCTTGAACGACGAATCAGGGTACCAGGGCAGCGCGCGCTGGACGAACTGCAGGACCACGGGATCCTGGGGCACCTTGGGCTCGGGTGTGGGAACCGGCGTCTCCACCGGTACGGGGCCGGCCGACTGGGCGGGAAGACCGCCCGTCAGGAAGATACCCACCAGACACAGAGCAAAGATGTTATTGCGTCTCATTCGTTATCCGCACCTCCGGCCACAGTTTAGCACCGCTCACGGCCCTCCGGCGCCTCGTCGCGGCACCCCCTGGATCCGGGGCAGGGAGGGCGAAACGCCGCCGAAACCTCCCCCCGGCCGGAAAGCCCGCACGTCGCCACCGACTCGCCTACCTCAGCCAGTGGGCGACGGCCACACCGATGAAGGTGGCAGTGGCATAGCCCAGGGTGCCGCAGAGAATGGCCGGGATGACCAGGGTCTCCCAGCGGCGGGCCACGGCCATGGCGGCGGCCGTGGTCGGACCGCCCATGTTGGCGTTGGAGGCGATGACCACCTCGATCAGGTCGAGGCCCATCAGCCGGCCCGCCGCGAGGATGATGACCAGGTGGACCAGCAGGATGGTGGCGGCGAACAGGACGAGGATCGGGCCCACCCTGAGCACGACGCCGATGTTGGCGCTGGCGCCGATGGCGGCGAAGAACACCTGCATCAGCAGGGTCCCCATCTCCTCAGCACCGCCCAGCGAACCCAGCCGGCCGGGCGCCAGCGTGGCCGCCACGACCACGAGCGCCGTCAACACCAGGATGCCGCCGCCCTTCCACCCCATCCACGAGGCGAGCCCGTACCCCAGGGCGCAGGAGACCGCTGCCACGGCCAGCGAAATGGCCAGATCCAGCAGGGAGACGGACCGGCCCTCCCAGTAGCTTCCGGCATCGCCCTCGGCCTCCTCGACCCGGTTGTGATAGCGCCGCCGCAGCCATACGATGCCGGGCAGCGCGAAGAGCAGCAGGAAGTAGAGGGTCATGACCAGGTTGTCGGCGGCCATACCGGCGGCCACCAGATCGGCCGAACGCAACCCCAGGGCCTCGGCCACGGCCACGTAGTTCATGGAGCCGCCAACGTAGGTGGCGCAGAAGATCCCTGCCACCTTCCAGCCCTCCTCCCCCAGTGGGATCAGATGGTAGGCGACAACCGTCCCCACCACCGTGCCCACGGCGCCTGCCAGGAAGGCCAGGAGCGTCGGCCCCGCCTCCCGAAGGATCCTCCGGAGATCGGCCTTGAAGAGCAACAACGGAATGGCCAGCGGCACCAGGTACGCCCACACCATGTCGTAGACGGGAGACGAGGCCGGGATGACCCCGAGGTTGGAAAGGATGAAGGTCGTCCCGATGGCGACCACAGCGCCGGAGAGACGGGCGCCCCACGGCGTTTTTTCGGCCCAGAGCCCGAAGGCACCCGCCGCCAGCAGCACGGCCAGCAAGCCCCAGGTATTCGTGGCGGGAATCAACGGTCCCATCGCCCGCGAGGGTAGCAAACCTCGTCGGCCACGGGTCAAGAACGCGAACCGGGACGGGTCCCTCCTCTTCCTTTCGTTCGAGAAATGGCCGGGGAAAAGAGTATCCCCTTCTCTGTGCCGTCGTTACGGGTTTGTGCCGCGCTCTTGTTCACACTCGTTGACCGCCGCATCCCCTGTTCCGGAAAAACAACGGCGCCCGGGACGGTTCCCGGGCGCCTGGATCATCTGTCGTTGGAAACGGGCTACTCCATGACCACCAGGGTCACGCGGCGGTTCTGTGCCCGGCCTTCCTTGGTGGAGTTGTCGGCGATGGGCTTGTACTCGCCATAGGAGATGACGTTCATGCGGTGCAGCGGGAATCCGTGCTGCATGTTGAGGTAGCGCATCACCTGCTCGGCGCGCTTGTAGCCGAGCTTGAGGTTGTACTGCTCGGAGCCCACGTTGTCCGTGTGGCCCTGAATCTCGATGTAGACGTTCTTGTTCTGGGACTTGATCTTGTTCGCGAACTCATCGAGCGCCGCCTTGGCCTCCTCGGAGAGCTCGTACTTGTTGAATCCGAAATGAACGTCGTTGTCGGTCAGCGTCACCTCGTAAAGGAACTTGCCCTTGGCCAGCTTCCCGGCCTCTTCGGCCCGGTTGAGCGCTTCCTGGGCCTCGGACGAGAGCTTTTCGACCTTGGTCTCGAGAGTCGCCGTCCGCTGATCGAGCTTGCTGATCTTGCCCTGGTTCTTCTCCACCGAGGTCTCGACTTCGGCCAGCTTGGAGTTGGTGTTCTGCAAGGCGCTGTTGACGGTCTCCTGCACGTACTCCTTGGTCGCACAGCCGCTCAAACCCAGACCCGCCAGGGCAAGGATCGCCACCGAAACTACCAGTTTCTTTCTCATGCTCCTACCTCCTTGAACCTTTCTCGACATTTGCGCTCGAACAGCCGCCGGCACCCGCATGGCAACCGGCACTTGATAATACCACAGGGAACGGCCTGCCAATCCTCACCAGTCGATACATTGCGGGTTCTCCGGATCCACCTGGGCTGCACAGGTCACGATGCCGTCCTCCAGCCGGACCACCACCGGCGTCTCGAAGAACCAGTCGCACCCCGGTGGAAGCTCGGCCTGCACGCACTGGGTACACGGCATGGGCAGGAGGCCTTCGGTGGGGAAACCCTTCTTCTCCGGCACGGCGATGACGGTCGTCGGATAGGGCAGGTCGCCCGAGAACTTCGTGCTGAGCAGCTCGTGGCAGTGCTCACAGTCCTTCCGGTAGAAGA